>NZ_JBEORY010000033.1:0-14105 GCF_040302665.1 Kitasatospora sp. NPDC097691
GTCTGGGACAGCGTGTCGGTGTGGGTGGAGCCGTAGCCGTTCATCCACGCCTTCCACGAACCGCCGTGCGCGGCCTGGCTGGAGCTGTTGTCGACGACACCGGAGGTCGCCGTCCACGGCGAGGCCGAACCGGTCTCGAAGCCCGCGTTGCCCAGCAGCTGCGCCGGGGTGCAGCCACCGCCGCCACCGCTGGTGACGGTCCAGGTGAAGCTCGTGGTGCCGGACTTGGCGGCCGAGTCCTTCACCGTCACGGTGACGTTGGAGGTGCCCGCCGCGGTCGGGGTGCCGGTGATCGCGCCGGTGGAGGCGTTGATCGCCAGGCCGGCCGGCAGACCGGTCGCCGAGTACGACAGCGGAGCGGTGCCGCCCGAGGCCTTGATGGCCAGGTTGACCGCGGTGCCGACGGCGGTCGACTGGTTGCCCGGGTTGGTGACGGTGACGCCGCCCGGGTTGGGCAGCCCGCCGACGTTGACGGCGGCCCAGGCGGTGGCGACCGCGTTGTACTCGGCGCTGTTCGCGCCGTACAGGTCGGTGGCCGCGCTCAGGGTCGCGGTACGGGCGGCCGCGTAGTTGGTGGTGGAGGTCATGTACGCGGTCAGCGCCTTGTACCAGACCTGCTGCGCCTTGTCCCGGCCGATGCCGGTGACGGTGATGTTGTTGACCGTCGGGCTGTTGTAGCTGACGCCGTTGATCACCTTGGCGCCGCTGCCCTCGGCCAGCAGGTAGAAGAAGTGGTTGGCGACACCGGACGAGTAGTGCACGTCCAGGTTGCCGACGCCGGAGTACCAGGAGTCGGCCGAGGTGCCGTCCTTGGAGGGCTTGTCCATGTAGCGCAGCGGCGTGCCGTTGCCGTTGATGTCGATCAGCTCGCCGACCAGGTAGTCCGGGTTGTCGGCGGGCAGGTTGGCGTAGAACTCGACCATGTTGCCGAAGATGTCCGAGGTGGCCTCGTTGAGGCCGCCGGACTCGCCCGAGTAGTTCAGGTTGGCGGTGGCCGCGGTGACGCCGTGGCTCATCTCGTGGCCCGCGACGTCCAGCTCGGTCAGCGGGTGGGTGTCGCCCGAGCCGTCGCCGTACGTCATGCAGAAGCAGCTGTCGTCCCAGAACGCGTTGACGTAGCCGGTGTCGTAGTGGACGCGGCTCATGGCGCCGACGCCGTCGTTGCGGATGCCGTTGCGGCCGAAGGTGTTCTTGTAGAAGTCCCAGGTGGCGGCGGCGCCGAACTGGGCGTCCACGGCGGCCGACTCGCGGTTGCTGGCCTGGCCGTTGCCCCAGGTGTCCGAGGACTTGGAGAACAGGGTGCCGTTGCCGGAGGTGCCGTTCTTCATGTCCGTGCTGTACTGGCCACCGCGGCTGGCGTCCTTGAGGGAGTAGGTCGAGCCGCTCTGGGTGGTGGTCAGCGGCACGTTGCCGACGAAGACGCCGGTGCCGGTGCCGCGCATGATGCCGTCGGCCTTGCTGAGCACGTCACCGGTCTTGGCGTCGGTGACCACGTGCAGCTTGCTCGGGGTGCCGTCGGACTCGCGGCCGGCGATGACCGTCTCCCAGGCGAGCTTCGGGGTGCCGTCCGCGGCCCACACCACCAGGCGCGGGGCGGTGTCGACGGAGCCCGCCTCGACGGCCAGCGCGGCGGCCTGGGCCTTCGGCGCGGCCAGGGCCGGGGTGGTCTCGACGCCGGCGAGGCTGGCCTCGCTGGCCTTGGTCACGCTCTTGGTGGCACCGTTCGCGTCCTGGTGGACGATCAGGTCGCCGCCGAGGACGGGGAGTCCGGCGTAGGTGCGCTCGTAACGCAGGTGGCGACCGCCGTTGGCGTCCTGGACGACGTCCTTGGTGACCAGCTTCTCCTGGCCGCTCAGGCCGAGGGCCTGGGCGAGGGAGGCGGTCTGCTGGTTCGCCGAGGCGATCAGCGCGGCCCGGGTGGACTGCTGGGCGGCGACCGCGGCCGGCGCGTCCGGGGTGGCCGCCTGGGCGATGACCGGTATGCCGGTGACCAGCAGCGCGGTGGACGCGGCCAGGACGACCGCCGCCTTCCGGGCGTGAGCGTAACGGGACATGCGGACTCCTTTTCCGACCGGAGCTGGGTCGCGCCGGTGGAGAGAAACCTGGGCCGCGGGGTTGCGGCGCAGTGGGGGCCCCCGCCGGGTGCGACGGGGGTGCGGTAGCGGGTTGCGGTGCACACAACCCGTTGCAGGGTCGGAACGCGCTGCACCATGGCTGGAACGGCTGCACCGGGGGGTGGGGCCCCCTCGTCTGCAGCCGGGGGAATCGTGGCAGCAAACCGGCCGCCAATGACAGATGCATGCCACTGATTGGCCGGTTCATTACCGAAACCGTATGCATGGCGGTTCGTCAGTTGTGCTACCCCATTGCGAACTCGTGAACACGGTTTTCATGCTCCGGACAAAGTTCGATCACTACCCGCGGTCACTGACCAGCAGTCGGAAGCACCGGCCGTGCCGCCGGGCGCCGCGCAGCGCCGAACGGGCGCGGCACGTCACAGTTCCGGCCGTGCCAGTAGAGGTTTCCGGCCATTCTGTGGCCGGAACGGAACCGGGCCCCGCTCCGCCTCAACGGCGGTGCGGGGCCCGGCAGTCGGCGGGTGTACGGATCAGTGTTGGACGAACACCGCCACGGTGCGGCCCGGCACGGTGAAGGTGCCGGTCGCGGCGTCGAAGCCGGACTGCTTCACCACCTGGTCCGCGCCGCCCGCCTGGGCGGGGTGCAGCGCCTGGCTCGTCCCCCGCAGGGCAGCCACGGTCTGTGCCTGCGCGGTGGGCGTGGCGTTGAAGACCACCGTGATGCCCTTCTCGGCCCCGGCAAGCCCGGTGCCGTCCAGGTGCAGGGTGATCACGCCGGGCGTCTCGCCGGCGGTGCCGGAGAGCGGGTACGAGAGCCGCTGCTGAACGGCAGCCAGGGTGGGCAGGGAGAACAGCGGCGAGGACTGCTTGATCCGCAGGAACTCCTGGTACTGCGCCGAGGTCGCCCGGATGTCGGCCGCGCCGACGGTCAGCTTCGGGTTCGCCAGCAGGGACTGCGCGGTCGGCCACATGCCCTTGTTGTCGGCCGCCGGCGGCAGGCCGCGGCCCCAGCCGTTGCCGTCCCCGGCCCCCCAGTGGATCGCGTTGAACCAGTCGCCCGAGTCGTAGGAGTTGGAGTCGAGCGACTTGGAGCGCAGCAGGTCGCTGCCGGCCTGGGCGAAGCCGGCGCCCTGGGTGAGCGCGGTGAGCGACAGCCCGAGCGCCTGCATCCGGGCCCGGTCGGCGGGCGCGGTGCCGGTGGGCAGCTTGTAGGCGAGCGCGTCGAAGAGGTCGGTGTTGTCGTGGGCGTCCACGTACTCCACCGCCTCACCCGGCTTGGCCGCGTACCCGGTCGGGGAGCCGTTGTAGTCGACCTGGGCGCCGGTGACGGCCTTCCCGGAACTGTCGGTGAAGGAGTACCCGGCCAGGTTGCCGGCCAGCCCCACCTTCAACTGGTCCATCTGGTGCAGCAGTCGGGCCTTCTGCTCGTCCGGGCTGCCGTTCGCGGGCGAGCCGTTGGGGTCGGTGAACAGGCCCGAGGCGAAGCCCTGCTGGGGCGCCGAGTCGAGCATGAAGTTGCCGCCCCGCGCGGCGTCGCGGATCCGGTCGTCGAAGGTGGCGATGCCGGTGCCGGCCATGTTGGCCTGGGTGGCCTGCTCGAACCTGGCGTTGTTCGCGACGGCGCCGAAGTTCCAGCCCTCGCCGTACAGGAAGACGTTCTTCCCGTCCACGCCGTCCGAGTCCGGCGTCATCTTCCGCAGCGCGGCCTGCACGTCCAGCATGGTGGACTTGGGATCCAGGCCCATCAGGTCGAAGCGGAAGCCGTCCACCTTGTACTCGCGGGCCCACAGGGTCACGGAGTCGACCACCAGCCGGTTCATCATGGCGTGCTCGGGCGCGGTGTCGGCGCAGCAACTGTCCGTCGTCACCTTGCCGTTGGCGTCCAGCCGCTGGTAGTAGCCGGGGACGACCCGGTCCAGCACCGAGTGCTCGGCCTGTCCGGCGGCGGCGGTGTGGTTGTACACCACGTCGAGCACCACCCGCAGCCCGGCCGCGTGCATCGCCTGCACCATCTGCCGGAACTGCACGGTACGGGCCGTGCCCCCGGGGTCCGTCGCGTACGAGCCCTCCGGCACGTTGTAGTGCAGCGGGTCGTAGCCCCAGTTGTAGGCGTCGTCGGCGGCGACGGCCGCCACGCACTCCTGCTGCTTCGGGCCGTCCGCCGGGAGGGACTTGAGGTCGCAGGCGGGCAGCTTCTGGTCGGCCCGGTTCTCCCGGATGGTGGCGATGTCGAAGGTCGGCAGCAGGTGGATCGTGGTCACCCCGGCCTTGGCCAGCTCCCGCAGGTGCTGCATGCCGGCCGACTGCGACTCGGTGAACGCCAGGTAGGTGCCGCGCTCGGCGGCCGGGACGGTGGGGTCGTCCACCGAGAAGTCCCGGACGTGCAGTTCCTGGATCTGCTGCTGCGCGGGCGGGACGGCCTGCGGGCGGGCGTGGTCGTCCCAGCCCGCGGGCTTGAGCTCCTTGGCGTCGAGGTCGGCGACCAGGCTGCGCCGGGAGTCGGTCGACAGCGCCACCGAGTACGGGTCGGTGACGGTGTCGGTGACCACCTGCTGCACCGAGGGCGCCCAGACCTTCACCTGGTACAGGTAGTACTTGCCGTCCAACTCGCCCTTGTCGCGGACGACTTCCCAGACTCCGGTCTCGTCGTCGAGCTTCAGCGGCAGCGTCTTCGGGGTGCCCCCAGTGGCGCTGTCGAAGACCTGGACGGAGACCTCCTGCGCGGTCGGCGCCCACAGGGACAGCGCCACCTTGCCGCCGTAGTAGGCCGGGCCGAAGTCGACCTTGCCGGTCCGCCCGGCGTACAGGTCGTCCAGCACGCCCGGGGTCTGGACCCCGGTGGCGGCCAGGACGGCGCCGCTGGGCAGGTGTTCGGTGAACAGCAGCTGGCCGCGCAGCGCGGCCGGCACCCGGGCGGTGTCCCGGGCGTCCACGGTGAAGGCCCGGTAGCCCGCCAGGTGCGGGTACTTCGCCTTCTGCGCGTCGGTCAGCCCGCCCTTGACCGGGGTGAGCCGCAGCCACTGGCCGGGCTTGGTCAGCACGCCCTTGTCGGCCTTGATGGCGCCCGCCGGGTCGTACACCAGCTGGGCGCTGGTGCCGCCGGCCAGGGCGTCGTCGCCCGCGCCGTAGTTCGCCGGGACGACGACGGTCTTCGCGTCGATCCACTGCGCCTTGGCGCCGGTGAGGTCCACCTGCGAGGAGGCGGCCGGGGTCTGCGGCAGCAGGTAGCCCTCGCGGCCGCCGAGGATCCAGACCTCCTTGCCGTTGACCGTGAGGTCCAGCGACTGGTCGGCGGGCAGGTCCTTGTCGTTGCCCTTGTGCAGGATGTAGCTGAGGCTGGTCGCGCCGGGGGCCAGCGGCACCTCGAAGACGGCGCCGAAGGTGTCGCGGCGGGCCGGCATCAGCGGCTTGCCCCAGTCGGTGGGGGTGGCGGCGCCGGTCCAGTCGTGCAGGCCCCAGCCGTCGTAGTCGCCGTCGGCCCGGTTGTAGTGGATGACGGCGGTGTTCGCGGGCTGCGTGTTCGTCGGGCCGGGGTTCGCGGTGCGCACCGCCGGGTCGCCCTGCTGCAGCCACACCTCGCCGGTGCTGCCGATGTCGATGTGGCGGTCGGCGTCCACGTCCTTGACGCCGTTCTTCTCCACGATGAACCCGACGTCCGAGGCGCCCGGCTTGAGCCGCACGTACGCGAAGGCGCCGTACGCGTCCCGCCCGGTGAAGGCGTGCCCGGCGGGCCACTGGGTGCCCTCGCCGTCGGCGAGGTCGCCCCAGGCGTAGAGGTTCCAGCCGTCGTAGTCGCCGTCCGGCCGGTTGTAGTGGACGACGGCGTACGGGCGGGCGCCGGCGGTGGGCACCGGCTTGGGCGCGGGGGTGCCGGTGGTGAAGCTCGCGGTGGCGGAGCGCAGGTGGCCGCCGGAGTCCTGCACGACGGCCTTGTAGCGCACGACCGTGCCGGGGGCGACGGCGCCCAGGTCCTGGGTGACGGCGTACTTCCCGGTGTCGGCGGTGCCCAGCGTCTGCCAGGGCCCGTTGCCGATCTGCGCGGCGAAGCTCACCCGGTCGAAGCCGCCGCCGTCGACCTTCGCGCCGACCGTGACGAGGCCGGTGGCGCCGTCCGCGGGCGGCTGCACCGAGATCTGCGGTGCGGCACCGGCGGCGGCGAGCTTGCCGGCCGCCTTGAGCACCACGGAGGAGAGCGCCGGCACGGTGACGGTGACCTTGCGGTCCGCGCCGCTGGTGACGCGCTCCCCCGCCGCCGGGTGGATCCGGTCGAAGCCCATCCCCGCCGAGAAGGTGTCCAGCGTGACGGTCTTCGCCTCGGCGGCGTTGTTGACCGCCACCAGGTACTCGACCTGCTGCCCCGCGTCGATCCGGGAGAAGGCGCAGACGCCCGCGCCGTCGGCGGCGTACCGCTCGATCTGGGCGCCGTCGGCGAGCGCCGGGTTGTCGCGGCGCAGCTTGGCCAGCCCCGCGATGCCCTGGTAGAGCTCGCCGCCCTGCCCGTACCGGTCGGCCGGGCCGGAGGCGCCGCCGAGCACGCGGTCGCTGTTGTAGGAGGGCGTCTTCGAGGCGAACAGGTCCTGCCGGGCGTCCTTGTCGCCGCCCGCGCCGGTGAAGCCCTGTTCGTCGCCGTAGTAGACGACGGGCTGGCCGCGGGTGAGGAACTGCAGCTCGTAGCCGAGCCGGTCCTTCCTCAGCAGGGTCGCGTCGTCGGCGCCCGGGTTGTCGGCGAGCAGGAAGGAGCCGAAGCGGCCCATGTCGTGGTTGCCGAGGAAGGTCGGCAGCTCGTAGGCGTCGGTGTCGGCGCCGGTGTACCGGTAGTCCTGGCCGTAGACGTCGGCGAGGGCCTTCGCCGAGCCGCCCTGGGAGACGTACGAGCGGGCTGCGCCCTGGAACGGGAAGTCCAGGGTGGCCTGCAGCTTGCCCTTGGTGACGTACGGCGAGGTGATCGCCGGGTCGCCGGAGTAGACCTCGCCGAACATGAAGAACTTCTTGTTGCCCTGCTTGGCGGCGAAGTCCTTGAGCGCGGGCGCCCACTGCTGCCAGAACGCCATGTCGACGTGCTTGACGGTGTCGATCCGGAAGCCGTCCACGCCGGCGTCCTTGACCCACTGCTGGTAGACCTTCTCGAAGCCCTTCACCACCCGGGGGTTCTGGGTGTCGAGGTCGTCCAGCCCGCTGAAGTCGCCCTCGGTGGCGGACTCGCCGACGAAGGTCGAGTCGCCGCGGTTGTGGTAGAGCGAGGGGTCGTTGAGCCAGGACGGGGTCTTGGCGTTCGCGTCGCCGGGGTTGCGGAACACCGGGGTGTAGGGGAACGAGTCCTTGGTGATCCGCGGCCAGGGCGCTCCGGCGTCGGCGAGGGCGGTCTCGTCCACCGGGTTCCCGTCCGCGTCGAGCGTCGGGTAGGCGCCCACCGAGCGGTAGCCGTGCTGCTGCTCGGCGTCGTCGATGACGTCGGCGGTGTGGTTGGTGATGACGTCGAAGAAGACCTTGATGCCGCGGGCGTGCGCCTTGGCTATCAGCTCCTTGAGCTGGTCGTTGGTGCCGAAGTGCGGGTCGACCTGGGTGAAGTCGGTGATCCAGTAGCCGTGGTAGCCGGCCGAAGTGTCCGCTCCGCTGCCCTGCACCGGCTTGTTCTTGAAGATCGGCGCCATCCAGATCGCGGTGGTGCCGAGGTCCTGGATGTAGTCGAGCTTCCGGATCAGGCCGGCCAGGTCGCCGCCGTGGTAGAAGCCCTTGTCGGCGGGGTCGAAGCCGTTGTCGAGCCGCCCGCCGGTGATGCCGCCGGTGTCGTTCGCCGGGTCGCCGTCGGCGAAGCGGTCGGGCAGGACGAAGTAGAACTGCTCGCGGGTGAGGTCGTGCCGCCCGGCGGTGGCGGCGAGCGCGGCGTCCGAGGGCGGGGCGGGCGGGGCGGCGCCGAGGGCTGCGGGGGCGCTGCCGAGGGTGGCGGCGGTCAGCGCGGCGGCCAGCAGGACGGCCGTGCGGCCCGTCCTGCGGGGGGATCTGCTCCGTCGGGGACGGAGCGGGGCATCGGCCACTGAGGGCTCCCTTAGGGGAAGGGGCGATCGATTTCCCAGGAAGCTAGCGGCCTGCAATATGTTTCAGCAAGATGCAGAAACGGTTTCGTGCCGGGAAAATCCAGGTCGCCGGCCGCCTCCGGCCACCCCGATTACTCCCCCGGAGCGACGGGCGTGACAATGGGACGTATGTCCGTCCCACCGGTTAGCACCAGAACCCCGCGCACCCCCGACCCCGGTGGGAGCCGGCCCCTAGCCCTCAAGGGGGACAGCCGGTGAAGAATCCACTTCCAGAGGATGAGCAGGCGGCTACGAGCGGTCTGGCAGACTTCTCGTCCATGGGGGAACCGACCGAGATCCAGCGAGGCGACGCCGGGCGCGCCGACACGGCCGACGGTGGCGGTTCCGAAGCAGCGACGGCCGACGCCGGTCGCCTGCCCGATGGAGCCACCCGTGCCGTCCAGTCCCGTCCCGCAGCCCTGCGCAATCGTTTCCGCGAGCAGCGCCGTTCGCCGGCCCGGCCGCGGATCTGGTTCGAGCTGGCCCTGATCGGGATCAGCTACTGGATCTACTCGATCGTCCGCAACGCGGTCCCGGAGCAGGAAGCGATAGCCCAGAAGCACGCGCGCTGGATCTGGGAGCTGGAGCAGCACCTCGGCATCGCCGTCGAGCGCTCGGTCAACCACGCGGTGGACGGCGTCGGGTGGCTCATCACCGGGATGAACTACTACTACGCGACGCTGCACTTCATCATCACGATCGGCGTCCTGGTCTGGCTCTACCGCAGCCACCCCGGTCGGTACGTCGCGGCCCGCACGGTGCTGTTCGTCACCACCCTGATCGCCCTGGTCGGCTTCTACTCCTTCCCGCTGGCCCCGCCCCGGCTGATGACCGACGGCGGCTTCATCGACACCGTGAAGACCCACGGCACCTGGGGCTCGTTCGCCTCCGGTCCCGCCGCGCACGTCTCCAACATGTACGCCGCGATGCCCTCGATGCACATCGGCTGGTCGATGTGGTGCGGCCTGGCGATCTTCTTCCTGGCCCGCCGGAAGTGGGTCAGGGCGCTCGGCCTGATGTACCCGGCCGCCACCCTGCTGGTCATCGTCTCGACCGCCAACCACTTCTGGATGGACGCCGTCGGCGGCGAGATCTGCCTGGCCGTCGGCTTCCTCGCCGCCCGCTGGCTCTACCACGAGTGGGTCTACAAGCTGCCGCAGGTGCCCGCCCGGGAGACGGCGGCGGACCAGCCGGTCACCGTCCCCGAGCAGTGGAGCGAGCCCGCGGTCAGCACCGCGCGCCGGTAGCGACGACAGACGACGAAGGGGCCCCGCACGGGGCCCCTTCCGCGTACCCGGGCAGCTCAGAGCCCGTAGAACAGCCGGTCCACCACCGCCCGGGCCCGCCGGGTGGCCCGCCGGTAGTCGTCCAGCAGCTCCCCGCTGTGCCCCGCGCCGTACCCGAGGTAGCGGGCCACCCCGGCCAGCTCCCTGGCCTCCCCCGGGAAGCTGTCCCCGGGCCGGCCGCGCACCAGCATCACCGCCGCCCGCACCCGGGAGGCCAGCACCCAGGCCGCTTCCAGCACCTCGGCGTCCGCCGGATCCACCAGCCCGCCCGCGACCGCGGCCGCCAGGGCCGCCCTGGTCCGGGTGGTGCGCAGGGCCGGCAGCTCGTGCCCGTGCTGCAGCTGGAGCAGCTGCACCGTCCACTCCACGTCCGCCAGCCCGCCCCGCCCGATCTTGGTGTGGGTGGTCGGGTCGGCCCCGCGCGGCAGCCGCTCGGCCTCGATCCGGGCCTTGATCCGGCGGATCTCCACCAGGTCCCGCTCCGGCACCCCGTTGCCCGGGTAGCGCAGCGGGTCGATCAGCTGCCGGAACCGCGTGCCCAGCTCCTCGTCCCCGGCCACCGGCTCGGCCCGCAGCAGCGCCTGGCTCTCCCAGGCGTGCGACCAGCGCCGGTAGTACGCCGCGTACGAGGCGAGCGAGCGCACCAGCGGACCGCTGCGCCCCTCCGGCCGCAGGTCGGCGTCGACCAGCAGCGGCGGCTCGGTGGACGGCGCGCCCAACTGGGTGCGCAGCTCGTGGCAGACCGCCTGGGCGGCCCGGGCGGCCTCCTCCTCCAGCGAGCCGAGCAGCGGCTCGTGGACGAAGAGCACGTCCGCGTCCGAGCCGTAGCCCAGCTCGTGGCCGCCGAAGCGGCCCATCGCGACCACCGAGATCCGGGTCGGCAGGTCCCCGTGCTCGGCCTCCCAGCCGGCGACACAGGCCCGCAACGCGCCCTGCAGGGTGGCGGCGTTGAGCGCGGTGAGCGCCTCCCCCGCGGCGTCCAGCGCCTCGGCGGGGTCCTCCCCGAGCCGGCCGAGGACGTCGGCGGCGGACGTGCGGAACAGCTCCCGGCGGCGCACCGAACGGGCGGAGGCCACGGCGGCCGTGGTGGACCCGGCCCGGCCGACGGCGGCCAGTATCTCCGACTGCAGCGCCGCCCGCCCGCGCGGTTCCAGGCCCTGCGGATCGCCCAGCATGGCCACCGCCTCGGGGGCGCGCAGCAGCAGGTCGGGGGCGAGCCGGCCGGCCGACAGCACCCGGGCCAGCTGTTCGGCGGCGGCGCTCTCGTCCCGCAGCAGCCGCAGGTACCAGGGCGTACGGCCGAGCGCGTCGGAGACCTGGCGGAAGTTGAGCAGCCCGGCGTCCGGGTCGGCCGAGTCGGCGAACCAGCCGAGCAGCACCGGCAGCAGGGTTCGCTGGATCGCCGCCTTGCGGCTCACCCCGGAGGCCAGCGCGCTGATGTGCCGCAGCGCGGCCGCCGGGTCCGCGTAGCCGAGCGCCTCCAGCCGGGCCCGCGCGGCGTCCGGGGTCAGCCCGGCGGCGCCCGGCGGCAGCTCGGCCACGGCGTCGAGCAGCGGCTGGTAGAACAGCTTCTCGTGCAGCCGCCGGACCTCAACCGCGTGCCGCTTCCACTCCCGGTGCAGCGCGGCCACCGGGTCGGCGCGGGTGTCGTCGTTGATCAGCGCGGCCAGCGAGCGGGCCAGGCGGCGCAGGTCCTCGGCCCCGGTGGGCATCAGGTGGGTGCGGCGCAGCCGGTACAGCTGGATCCGGTGCTCAAGCGAGCGCAGGAAGCGGTACGCGGTGTCCAGCGAGGCGGCGTCCGCCCGGCCGACGTACCCGCCCCGGGAGAGGGCGGCCAGCGCCTCCAGGGTGTTGCCGCTGCGCAGCGCCGGGTCGGTGCGGCCGTGCACCAGCTGGAGCAGCTGGACGGAGAACTCGACGTCGCGCAGCCCGCCCGGGCCCAGCTTGAGCTGGCGGTCCAGTTCGGTGGCCGGGATGGAGTCGATCACCCGGCGGCGCATCTGCTGCACGTCGGTGACGAAGTTGTCCCGGGCGGCGGCCTGCCAGACCAGCGGGGCGAGCGCCTCGACGTACGCGGCGCCGAGGTCGGCGTCGCCGGCCACCGGCCGGGCCTTGAGCAGCGCCTGGAACTCCCAGGTCTTGGCCCAGCGCTGGTAGTAGGCGAGGTGGCTGGCCAGGGTGCGGACCAGCGGGCCGTTGCGGCCCTCGGGGCGCAGGTTGGCGTCCACCGGCCAGATGGTGCCCTCGCCGGTGGTGTCCGCGCAGAGCCGGGTGAGGGCGGCGGCGAGCCGGGTGGCGGCCTTGACCGCCTCGGGCTCCGCCACGCCCTCACGCGGCTCTGCGACGAAGATGACGTCCACGTCCGAGACGTAGTTGAGCTCCCGGCCGCCGCACTTGCCCATGCCGATCACCGCGAGCCGGCAGGCCGCGGCGGCCTCCGGGTCCTGCTCCGCGGCGAGCTCCAGGGCGGTCTGCAGGGTGGCGCCGGCCAGGTCGGCGAGTTCGGCGGCGGTCCGGGCGAGGTCGGTGGTGCCGGTGAGGTCACGGGCGGCGATGGCGAGCAGGCAGCGGCGGTAGGCGATCCGCAGCGCGTCCGCCGGGCTGCGGTCGCCGCCGCGGACGTCCGCGGCCCGGACGCCCTCGGCGAGCGCGCGGAGGAAGTCCTCCGGGCCGGGGTGCATGTCGCGCAGCTCGAAGGTGACCAGCACGTGCCAGTCGTGCGGGTGCCGGGCCAGGTGGTCGCCGAGCGCGGTGGAGACGCCGAGCACGCCGAGCAGCCGGTCGCGCAGCGGCAGGGAGGTGGTGAGGGTGTCGCGCAGGGTGTGCCGGTCGGCCTCGTCGGCGGCCTCCATCAGCCGGGCCAGGCCGAGCAGCGCGAGGTCGGGGTCGGCGGTCGCGCCGAGCGCGTCCAGCAGCACCGGGTCGTCGGCCAGGCCCTCCAGGCCGGGGCCCTCCAACAGCCGCACCGCCCGCGCCGGGTCGCCGAACCCGCGCCGGACCAGCCGGTTCTCCGGCCTGCTGACCCGGCTCCCGGCCCGCTGCTCCTCCACCGCCATCGGCCCCTCCATCCGTCCGCTCCAGCAGGTTACGCGCCCGCGCGGCCCGCCGCCGGACGGCCCACGGACCGGGCCCGCCCGGTCACCGGCCCGCCCGGCGCACGGACCCGGGCGACGGCGTGGCGTGTCGGCTTGCCCGCCGACTCGCGGGCGCGGTGGAGTACGCGCATGACCAGCCCGGACGCCCCCGGCGGCGGCCGGCGCGGCGGCCGAAGGGACGAACCATGGCAATCGAGCACCCGGCCGAGGAACGAGCGCCTCGCCGACACCCCCTGCGGGTCGCGCTCGGCGCGCTCGGCGACCTGCTGTTCACCATCGGCGTCCTGCTCGCCCTGCTGCTCGCCTACTCGCTGTGGTGGACGAACCTCACGGCCGCCCGGCACTCCGGCCTCGCGGCCGAGCAGCTCCGCCAGGCCTGGTCGACGGCGGCCCCGGCGGCTCCCCCGTCCCCGGCGACCGACGCCGCAGCCACCGCGCCGCCCCCGTTCGACCCGGGCGGAGGCATCGGCTTCCTCCACGTGCCGGCACTGGGTGCCGGTTACGAGGTGCTGATCGAGATCGGTACCGACGAGGACACCCTCGCGGACGGCGTCGCCGGCGTCTACACGGCGCCCTACCGCTCGGCCATGCCCTGGGACGCGCAGGGCAACTTCGCCCTCGCCGCCCACCGCGACGGGCACGGCGCGAAGTTCCACGACCTGGACCGGCTGAAGCCGGGCGACCCGCTGGTCGTGGAGACCCGCGACCGCTGGTACGTCTACCGGGTCGACGCCACGCTGCCGGAGACCTCCGCGGACGACACCGGTGTCATCGCCCCGGTGCCCACCGGCTCCCCGTACACCGGGCCGGGCCGCTACATCACCCTGACGACCTGCACGCCCGTCTACACGTCGCTCTACCGGATGGCCGTCTGGGGCAGCCTGGTCGGGGAACAGGCGATGGATCCGGGCCGTACGCCGCCCCCAGAGCTGCGCTGACGGGGCCGGGAGGGAACGGGGACGGGAGGGAACGGGGACGGACACACGACCGACGGGCGGTGCGCTGTCGGCGCACCGCCCGTCGGTCACTCGCTGCCCCGTCATGCACGCCGTCGGCTGATCCGCATGGCGGCCGCGCCCGCCAGGAGGAACGCCGCCGAGAGAGCGGCCAACAGCGGCGTCTGGCTCCCCGTGTGGGCCAGCTCGCCGTGGTGGTGATGCCCGGCCGCGTGCTGCTCGCCCCCGCCGTGGTACCCGCCCTGGGGGGCCGGCTTGTGCGGCCGCTCCTGCGAGACGAACTTGGCCTTGTTCACGTTCTGCGCGGCCTGGTGATTGCTCTGGCTCTGGTGGTTGGCCAGGTTGTTGGTCTGCGCGGCCGACTGGTGCGCAGAGTTGTTCGAGTTGCTGGTGGAGCTGTTGTTCGACGTGCTGGCAGCGCTGTTGTTCGCGCTGTTGTCGAGGTTGTTGGTGACGACGTTCTGGACGACGACGGTGAGGTCGACCTTCTGGTCCTGCTGACCGTGCTGGGCCTGACCCTGCGCCTGCTCCTGCCCCTGGGCCTGGTTCTGCTCGCCCTTCTGGCCCTGCCCCTGGTCCTGACCGCCGTGCTCGCCGTGGCCCTCGTGACCGCCGA
>NZ_JBEORY010000033.1:14203-85647 GCF_040302665.1 Kitasatospora sp. NPDC097691
GTGCTCACCATGCTCGCCGTGCTCGCCGTGGCCCTCGTGACCGCCGTGCTCACCATGCTCGCCGTGCTCGCCATGGCCCTCGTGACCGCCGTGCTCACCATGCTCGCCGTGCTCGCCATGGCCCTCGTGACCGCCGTGCTCGCCGGGCGGGCAGGCGCACTCGGACAGCCCGTGCTGGCCGGGGGCCCCCTCCTTGCAGGCCTCGCCGCCGGCGGCGGCGGCCCCCGGCCCTTCGGGGTGCCCGAGCGCCGACGGCTCGCCCATCGGCCGACCACGCTCGGCGCCGTCCTCGCCGGCTTGGACCGAGTCGCCCTGCTCAGTGGGGGTTTCGCCCTGCTCGGTGGTCTCGGTCGACTCCGGGTCGGCCGGGTCCGGGGTGTCCGACCGCAGGATGCTCCGGCCGGTGAAGGTCCAGGTGTTGCCGGAGAAGCCGGTGCGGTCCCCGGCCAGGCGCAGAAGGTTGTCGACCCATTCGCCCTGGGCCGCTGCCGACTCGGAGGCGATGCCGTGGTTGACGGAGGACGAGGCGTAGGCCGTGTGACCGGCACCCAGCACGAGCGTGGCCGAGGCCAGTCCGGACAGGACAAGGGTGGTGATTCGAGTACGCATGACACTCCAGGATGATCCGTAAAGCGGATCTTCTGAATACGCCCCTGCCTCACTCGCTCGCGGCTCGCACCGCTGCAGAGTAGTCGGATTGGCTCAACGGATTAGCGTGCGCGGGGGATGCCCCACGAAACAGGCGGGCCCGCTCCGACCGGAGCGGGCCCGCCTGGTGATTGACGAACCGTCAGAGAACCTGGAGGTTCTTCCGCAGCTCGAACGGCGTCACCTCGGAGCGGTACTCCTCCCACTCCTGGCGCTTGTTGCGCAGGAAGAAGTCGAAGACGTGCTCGCCCAGTGTCTCGGCGACGAGTTCGCTGCGCTGCATCAGGTCGATGGCCTCGCCGAGGTTCTGCGGCATCGGCTGGATGCCGAGGGCGCGGCGCTCGGAGTCGGACAGCGCCCACACGTCGTCGTCGGCGCCGGGCGGGAGCTCGTAGCCTTCCTCGATGCCCTTCAGGCCGGCCGCGAGGGTGACGGCGTAGGCGAGGTAGGGGTTGCAGCCGGTGTCGAGGGAGCGGACCTCGATCCGGGTGGAGCCCTGCTTGCCCGGCTTGTACATCGGCACCCGGATCAGCGCCGAGCGGTTGTTGTGGCCCCAGCAGATGTACGAGGGGGCCTCGCCGCCGGCGCCGGCGGTGCGCTGGGAGCCGCCCCAGATCCGCTTGTAGGAGTTCACCCACTGGTTGGTCACGGCGGCGGTCTCGGCGGCGTGCTTCAGCAGGCCGGCGATGAACGATCTGCCGACCTTGGAGAGCTGGTACTCGGCACCGGACTCATGGAAGGCGTTGCGGTCGCCCTCGAACAGCGAGACGTGGGTGTGCATGCCGCTGCCGGGGTGCTCCGAGAAGGGCTTGGGCATGAAGCTCGCGTGCACGCCCTGCTCCAGCGCGACCTCCTTCATGACCAGACGGAAGGTCATGATGTTGTCGGCGGTGGAGAGCGCGTCGGCGTAGCGCAGGTCGATCTCCTGCTGGCCGGGGGCGCCCTCGTGGTGCGAGAACTCGACCGAGATGCCCATCGACTCCAGCATGGTGATCGCCTGGCGGCGGAAGTCGTGGCCGACACCGCGCGGGGTGTGGTCGAAGTAGCCGGACTGGTCGGCCGGGATGGGCGCGGTGCCGTCGCCGGGCAGGTTCTTCAGCAGGAAGAACTCGATCTCCGGGTGGGTGTAGAAGGTGAAGCCCAGGTCGGAGGCCTTCTCCAGGGTGCGCTTGAGCACGAACCGGGGGTCGGCGTAGGACGGCGAGCCGTCCGGCATCAGGATGTCGCAGAACATCCGGGCGGTGCCAGGGGTCTCCGAGCGCCACGGCAGGATCTGGAAGGTGGTCGGATCCGGCTTGGCGATCATGTCGGACTCGTACACCCGGGCGAAGCCCTCGATCGCGGAGCCGTCGAACCCGATGCCCTCCTCGAAGGCCTGCTCCAGCTCGGCCGGGGCGACCGCGACCGACTTGAGGAACCCGAGCACGTCGGTGAACCACAGCCGGACGAACCGGATGTCACGCTCTTCGAGCGTCCGAAGCACGAACTGCTGCTGCTTGCCCATGGGGACAGTCTCACCTCTGCTCTTTACGCTCGTGTTACGCCCGGGAGGCCACCGGAGGACCCCTGCCGGCGAATGCCCCCATCATGGCCGATCACCGGGCGAGACGGCAGTCCCGACCCCCGGGAACACCCGCTGAACACCTCCGGAACCGTCCGGGGGCGGCCTCGGGACCACCGCGGAGCGACCCCCTCGCGGGACATTGCGTCAGATAGACGATTACACTCGGGGACATGCCCAATCTCCGTCTCGCCCTGAGCCAGATCGACCCCTGGGTCGGTGACCTCGCCCGCAACAGCGATGAGGTGGTGCGCTGGACCAAGCAGGCCGTCGAGGCCGGCGCCCAGCTGGTCGCCTTCCCCGAGATGGCCCTCACCGGGTACCCGGTCGAGGACCTCGCCCTGCGGCACTCCTTCGTCGAGGCCTCCCGCGGCGCGCTGGTCGAGCTGGCCGGCCGGCTGGCGGCCGACGGGCTGGGCGAGGTGCCGGTGGTGGTCGGCTACCTCGGGCGCTCCGAGCACGCGTCGCCGCGCTTCAACCGCCCGGCCGGGTCGCCGCAGAACTGCGCCGCCGTGCTGTACCGGGGCGAGGTGGTGACCCGCTTCGCCAAGCACCACCTGCCCAACTACGGCGTGTTCGACGAGTTCCGCTGGTTCGTCCCGGGCGACCAGCTGCCGGTGGTCCGGGTGCACGGGGTGGACGTCGCGCTGGCGATCTGCGAGGACATCTGGCAGGACGGCGGCCGGGTCACCGCGGCCCGCGAGGCCGAGGCCGGGCTGCTGCTGGTGATCAACGGCTCGCCGTACGAGCGCAACAAGGACGACCAGCGGCTGGAGCTGGTCCGGCGCCGGGCGGCCGAGGCGGGCTGCCCCCTGGCGTACGTCAACATGGTCGGCGGCCAGGACGAGCTGGTCTTCGACGGCGACTCGATCGTGGTCGGCGCGGACGGCGAAGTCCTCGCCCGCTCCCCGCAGTTCGAGGAGCACCTGCTGGTGCTGGACCTCGACCTGCCGGCGGCCAGCAGCGACCACACCGACGGTCTGCTGCTGAGCGACGGGCTGCACCTGGTCCGGACCGAGCTGGGCGGCGAGGTGCAGCCCGCGCCCGCCGAGCGGGCGGGCGCCGGGGTCGCGCCGCGACTGTCCGACGAGGCCGAGATCTGGGCCGCGCTGGTCTCCGGCACCCGGGCGTACGTCGCCAAGAACGGCTTCAGGTCGGTGCTGATCGGCCTCTCCGGCGGCATCGACTCGGCACTGGTGGCCTCGATCGCCGTGGACGCGATCGGCGCCGAGAACGTGTACTGCGTCTCGATGCCCAGCCGCTACTCCTCCGAGCACTCCAAGGACGACGCGGCCGACCTGGCCCACCGCACCGGGCTGCACTTCCGGACGGTCTCCATCGCCCCGATGTTCGACGCCTACCTGGCCGCCACCGAGCTGACCGGCCTGGCCGAGGAGAACCTGCAGTCCCGGCTGCGCGGCACCCTGCTGATGGCGATCTCCAACCAGGAGGGGCACATCGTGCTCGCGCCCGGCAACAAGAGCGAGCTGGCGGTCGGCTACTCGACCCTGTACGGCGACTCGGTGGGCGCGTTCGGGCCGATCAAGGACGTCTACAAGTCGCTGATCTTCCGGTTGGCCCGGTGGCGCAACGAGGAGGCCGAGCGGCGCGGCGAGGCGGCTCCGATCCCGGAGAACACCATCGTCAAGCCGCCGTCCGCCGAGCTGCGGCCGGACCAGAAGGACACCGACTCGCTCCCGGACTACGACCTCCTGGACAGCGTGCTGGCGCGCTACATCGAGGGCGACGAGGGCCGGGACGCGATCGTGGCGGCCGGCTTCGACCCGGCCGTGGTGGACCGGGTGGTGCGGCTGGTCGACACCGCCGAGTACAAGCGCCGGCAGTACCCGCCGGGCCCGAAGATCTCGGTGAAGAACTTCGGGCGGGACCGCCGACTGCCGATCACCAACCGCTGGCGGCGCGGCTGACGCTCGGTCAGTACCGGTAGGTGGCGACCACCGCGAGGTGGTCGCTGCCGTCCCGGGGCAGGGTGCGGGAGTCGACCGGGTCGAGCCCGCCCTTGCTCATGATCTGGTCGATCCGGGCCATCGGGAAGGACGCCGGCCAGCTGAAGCCGAAGCCGTCCCCGGCGGCGCCCTGGGCCGAGCGCATCTGCGAGGTGACCGGCGCGAGGCTGCGGTCGTTCATGGTGCCGTTGAGGTCGCCGAGCAGCAGCACCTTCTTGATCGGCTCGGCTTCGATCGCGTCGCCGAGCGCCTGCGCGCTGGCGTCCCGCTGGTTGACGGTGAAGCCGCCCTCGGCCTTCAGCCGCACCGAGGGCAGGTGCGCGACGTACACCGCGACCGGGCCCTGCGGGGTGCCGACCTGGGCCCGGAACGCCCTGGTCCAGCCCATCTTGAGGTCCACCGGCGCGACCCCGCTGATCGGGTACTTCGACCACAGCCCGACCGTGCCCTCCACGGTGTGGTACGGGTAGGCGTCGGCGAGCCCGGTCTCGTACGAGTGCAGCGCCCGGCCCGCGAGCTCCTGCAGGGCGACGATCTGGGCGCCGGAGGCGACCAGCCCCCGGATGGTGGCCGGCACGTCGGTGTTGGCGGCGGCGACGTTGTGGCTGACCACCGTCCACTCGCCCTTGCCGCCGCTCCTGTCGGTCAGCAGGCCGCCGAACAGGTTGACCCAGAGCACCACGGGCAGCAGCAGCGCGAGCAGCGCGGTGGCGGAGCGGCGCAGCAGCGCGGGCACCAGCAGCACCGGGACGGCCAGGCCCAGCCAGGGCAGGAAGGTCTCCAGCAGGCTGCCGAGGTTGCCGACGCCGTTGGGCACCTCGGCGTGGAAGGCGAGCAGCGCGGCGGTGAGCCCGGCCAGGGCGGCGATCACCAGGCCGCGCCGCCAGGTGGTGGCGCCGCGGGCGTCCCGGCCCCAGTCCCGCAGGCCGAGGAAGCCGCCGGACCGCGCTGCGGGGGCCGAGTCGTCGGCACCTCCGGGGGCAGCGATCCGCTCGGTCCTGTCCGCCTGCGCCATACCGTGGCTCCCGTTCGTTCGTGCCGTCCGCCGGTCCGGGGTCCGGCCCGTGCGGACGGGCACGGCACCGGACCGGTGCCGGTTCGATCGGATACCCGGCTCAGCCTATGCCGGGACAGACGTCACGCCCCCGGAGCGGGTTCCGGCGCGGCCCGGTTTGGTGAGTTAGGCCACGTCCGGTCGGTGCGGCGAGCGGGCGGCCGGGCCGCCGCGGGGCGTCCCCGGGCGGCGGGCCGGCGCCCGGGGTCAGCGCGGCCCGAGGCCCTCGATCAGCGAGTCGACCATCTTGCGGGCGAGGTCCGGGTCCTCCAGGTCGGAGTCGTCCCACAGGATGCTGCGGTAGAGGATCGGGCCCATCAGCAGGTCGCCGAGCAGCTCGAGGTCGAGGTCGGAGCGGAGCACGCCCTCGTCCACGGCGCCGCGGATGAGCTTCAGCCCGGCTTCGCGGCGCGGCTTGACCACCCGTTCGCGGTAGGCGTTGTGCAGCTCGGGCAGGCTGTGCATCTGGCCCAGGGCGGCCTTCAGCACCCAGCGGGTGCGCTTGGCGAGGCCGCGCCGGCGCATGTAGTCGATCATCTCGATCAGGTCGGCCCGCGCGCCGCGGCCGGTCGGCTCGGGCATCGGGACCTCCAACTTGCCGACCACGTCGACCAGCAGGGCCTCCTTGTTGGGCCAGCGGCGGTAGATGGTGGCCTTGCCGACGCCCGCCGCGGTGGCGATGCCCTCGATGGTGAGTTCGGCCATCGTGGTGCCGCTCGACATCAGGTCCACCACCGCGGTGAAGATGGCCTGTTCGGCGGCCTCGCTGCGCGGCCGGCCGCGGCGTGCGGCGGCACAGGCCTGGCCGCTGTCGGCGGCGCAGTCCTGATCGGTGTCGGCGGTCGGGGTGTCCGTCTTCATCCCCGCTGTACTCCCTCGCTGTCCCCGGGCGCGCGGGCGCCGTCCGTGTCGTTGGCGGTCCGTGTGGCGGGCGGGAGCCCGCCGCCGGACCGAGGCCCTGTCCCCTCGGGCGCACCCGGGGTGACAGGGCCATTGTCACTCAGTCGTGTTCGAGACCTCACCGCCGTCCGGTCGGACCGCAGGTCAGGCGTCCGCGGCCGCCGCCTCGACGAGCGGCTCGTCCCGCTGCTCGGGGGCCGGACCGGCCGGAGCACCGGGGGCGGCCGAGCGGCGCGGCAGCAGGAACCAGGCGACCAGCGCGCCGAGCACCGAGATGCCGACCGAGAAGGAGGCCACCACGTGCATGGCGTGGATGAAGGAGTCGTTCGCCGGGGCGATCAGGGCCTTGCCGCCGGGGATCCGGTCGGCGATGGCCAGGGTGGCCTCCAGCGACTCGCCGGCCTTGTCCCGCAGGTTCTCGGGCAGCTGGTTCAGCGTGTCGCTCATCCCGTCGCGGTAGACGGTGGAGAGCACCGCGCCGAGCACGGCGACGCCCAGCGAGCCGCCGACCTGGCGGAAGGTGTTGTTGACGGCCGACCCGGCGCCGGCCTTCTCGCGGGGCAGCGAGCCCATGATCGCGACGGTGACCGGCGGCATGACGTGCGCCATGCCGGCGCCCATCACCAGGCCGAGCACGATCAGCACCCAGATCGGGCTGGTGGCGGTCAGCACGGTGTAGCCGACGAAGCCGATCGCGACCAGCACCATGCCGCCGGCGGCGGTGGCGGCGACGCCGATGCGGTCGACCACCAGCCGGGCCCGCGGTGCGAACAGCAGCTGGGCGACGGCCAGCGGCAGCATCAGCAGACCGGCCTGCAGCGCGCTGTAGCCGCGCACGCTCTGGATGTAGAAGACGCCGAAGAAGGAGACGCCCATCAGCGCGAAGAAGATCACGCCGACGACGACCACGGAGGCGCTGAACACCTTGTTGCGGAACCAGCTGACGTCCAGCGCGGGGAACGCGGTGCGGCGCTCGAACCAGACGAAGGCGACCAGCGCGACCACACCGATGAGGGTCGGCACCCAGGCCCCGGCGGCCGTGAAGTCGGCCAGCTCGCCGCCCTTGATGATGCCGTAGATCAGTGCGACCAGGCCGATGATCGACAGCAGCACGCCGATCGGGTCGAGCTTGCCCGGGTTGGGGTCCTTGGACTCGGGCACCAGGATCGCCATCGCGATCACCGCGACGATCACGATCGGGACGTTGATCAGGAAGACCGAGCCCCACCAGAAGTGCTCGATCAGCAGGCCGCCGGTGATCGGACCGATGGCGATGGCCAGGCCGACCGCGCCCGCCCAGATGCCGATCGCCTTGGGCTGCTCGGAGCGCTCGAAGACGTTCATGATGATCGCCAGCGTGGCGGGCATCGCGAGCGCGGCGCCGACGCCCATCAGGGCGCGGAAGCCGATGAGTTCACCGGGCGAGCCGGCCATCGAGGACAGCAGCGAGGCCATTCCGAAGACCACCATGCCGGCCAGCAGCGCGAGCTTGCGGCCGAAGCGGTCACCGAGCAGGCCCGAGGTGAAGAGCAGTCCGGCGAACACCAGGGTGTAGGAGTTGATCGACCACTCCAGGTCGCTCTGGGTGGCGCCGAGGCCGACCGGAGCGGGGGTCGCGATGGTCTTCATCGCGACGTTGAGGATCGAGTTGTCGAGCACGACGACGAGCAGGGCGAGCACCAGGGTGCAGAGGATCGCCCAGCGCCGACGGTGGATGGCTTCCGGCACGCGGGGTGGCGCGGCTGCGGTGGTCATTGGTCTTCCCGTCCGTGTTGGCGTGGCACTGGCGGGCTATTCCGAGTCGGATCCGTCTCGTAACCCCCGCACCAGAGTAGCCGGGAATACGATACGAGACGACCCCGTTTCGTAAAAACGAGGCAAAGCCCGCCGCCTCCGCCCACCGCGACCGGGGCCCGGTGTGTCACGGATCGCACCGGGACGAACGCACCCCTCTTTGCGCGCACGCCGGGGCGTGCAAGCATGGAGGTGATCCGGGGACGCCGCACGGCGCCACGAGACGACAACCCTTCAGGAGTCCGTTCGATGAACGCTTCTTCGCCTTCGCCTGCCCAGAACCAGGCGTCGACCGCCACCCTCTACGGCGGGGTCACCAACCGCCGCATCACCGTCCGCGACCTGGCCTCCGCCAAGCAGCGCGGCGAGAAGTGGTCGATGCTGACCGCCTACGACGCCCTGACCGCGGGCGTGTTCGACGAGGCCGGCATCCCGGTCCTGCTGGTCGGCGACTCGGCGGGCAACTGCCACCTCGGCTACGAGACCACCGTCCCGGTGACCATGGATCAGATGGTGATGCTCTCCGCCGCAGTCGTCCGCGGCACCAAGCGGTCGATGATCGTCGCCGACCTGCCGTTCGGCTCCTACCAGGAGTCCCCCGCGCAGGCCATGCACAACGCGGCCCGGCTGATGAAGGAGGCCGGCGTCGGCGCGGTGAAGCTGGAGGGCGGGGAGCGCAGCGCCCGCTCGATCGAGCTGCTGGTCGAGGCCGGCATCCCGGTGATGGCACACATCGGCCTCACCCCGCAGTCCGTGCACGCCCTCGGCGGCTACCCGGTCCAGGGCCGCGGCGACGAGGCGGCGCACCAGCTGCTGCGCGACGCCAAGGCCGTCCAGCAGGCGGGCGCCTTCGCCGTGGTGCTGGAGGCGGTGCCGGCCGAGCTGGCCGCCCAGGTCACCGAGCAGCTCGCGATCCCGACCGTCGGCATCGGCGGCGGCCGCGACACCGACGCCCAGGTGCTGGTCTGGACCGACATGGCCGGCATGACGGCCGGCCGGGTGCCGAAGTTCGTCAAGCAGTACGCCAACCTGCGGGCCGTCCTGGGCGACGCCGCCCGGGCCTTCGCCGAGGACGTCCGCGGCGGCGCCTTCCCGGCGGAGGAGCACACCTTCCACTGACCGGTCGTACGGCCCAGTGCCCCCGCTCCGCCCCTCGGAGCGGGGGCACCGTCCTGCCCGGCCGACGGATGACAGCGGCGTGACAGCCTCCTGGCAGCGCGGTGCCACGACCGCCGCCGGGCTGACAGGGGGCTGACAGCCGGGGCGGACAACCTGGTGGCATGACACGAATCGCCACCGCCCCGAACGACCGGGGAGTCGCCGTCGGCAACGCCGTCGAGGTCCGCGGCATCGTCAAGCACTACGGCACCACCAAAGCCCTCGACGGGGTCGACCTCACCGTGCGGGAAGGCACCGTCCTCGGCGTGCTCGGCCCCAACGGCGCGGGCAAGACCACCCTGGTACGGGTCCTCTCCACCCTGATCAAGCCGGACGCCGGCACCGCCGTCGTCGGCGGCTACGACGTCCTGCGCCAGCCCAAGCAGCTGCGCCGGACCATCGGCCTCACCGGCCAGTACGCCTCTGTCGACGAACTCCTGTCCGGGTACGAGAACCTCTACCTGATCGGCCGGCTGCTCGACCTCTCCGGCCGCGAGGCCAAGGCCCGCGCGCACGAGCTGCTGGAGCGCTTCTCGCTCACCGAGGCCGGCAAGCGGACCGCCAAGACCTACTCCGGCGGCATGCGCCGCCGCCTCGACCTGGCCGCCAGCATGATCGGCCGCCCCCGGGTGCTCTACCTGGACGAGCCCACCACCGGCCTGGACCCGCGCACCCGCAACGAGGTCTGGGACGAGGTGCAGCGGATGGTCGCCGAGGGCACCACCGTGCTGCTGACCACCCAGTACATGGAGGAGGCGGAGCAGCTCGCGAACGAGCTGACCGTCATCGACCGCGGCAAGGTCATCGCCAACGGCCTGGTGTCCGAGCTCAAGGCCAAGGTCGGCGGCCAGACCCTGCAGGTCCGCCCGGTCCACCCGGCCGAACTGCCCGAGATGGCCCGCTGCCTGCACGAGAGCGGCATCACCAGCGCCACCTTCTCCGCCGACACCGGCCTGCTCGCGGTGCCGATCACCGGCGACGAGCAGCTCACCGCGGTGATCGGCGTGCTCGGCGGCCGCGGCTTCGCGATCGCCGGCATCGACACCAAGGTGCCCAGCCTCGACGAGGTCTTCCTCGCCATCACCGGCAAGCCCGCCGCCGACGCGGAGCCCGCCCCCAGCCTCGCCAAGGAGCCCGTCGCATGACCACCGCCACGCTCTCCCCCGCCCGGGTGCAGGACTCCCGGATCGGCCTGTCCGGAACGCTGCGCCACGTCGGCGCGCTGACCCGGCGCAACCTGATGCGGATCAAGGCCGACCCGGAGTCCATGTTCGACGCGGTGCTGATGCCGATCATCTTCACCGTGCTGTTCGTCTACGTCTTCGGCGGGGCGATGGCCGGCGACCAGGACACCTACAAGCAGTACCTCGTCCCCGGTCTGCTCGGGCAGACCGGCCTCACCCTCGCGATGGCCGTCGGCACCGGCCTCAACAGCGACTTCCAGACCGGTGTGATGGACCGCTTCCGGACCCTGCCGATCGGCCGGGCCTCCGTGCTGCTCTCCAAGATCGCCGCCGAGACCCTCCGCGGGCTGCTCTCCTTCGCGATCCTGATCGGCTTCGCGATGTGCATCGGCTTCGAGGTGAAGACCGGCCCGCTGGAGGTGCTGGCCACGGTCGGCCTGGGCCTGGTGTTCGGCATGTCGATCGTCTGGATCTCCATGCTGCTGGGCATGGCGCTGCGCAGCGCCCAGGCCGTCCAGGGCGTGGCCATGCTGGTCCTGATGCCGATGCAGTTCGGCAGCTCGATCTTCGCCCCGACCTCGACCATGCCGGGCTGGCTGCAGTCCTTCACCAAGGTCAACCCGCTGTCCGCGCTGGCCGACGCCTCCCGTGCGCTGCTCAACGGCGAGGGCGCGGTGGCCCACCCGGTGATGATCGTGCTGGTCTGGTCCGCGGCCGTGACCGCGGTCTTCGCCCCGCTGGCGGTGGCCCGGTTCCGCAAGCGGACCTGACCTCCCCGGAGAAGAGCCGCCGGCGGCCCTCTTCGGGGGAGGGCCGGCGGACCGGACGGCCGGTCGCCCGGGACAGGCGCCGGCCGTCGTACGGGCCCGGTGGGCCGGTGACCAGGGGACGGCACCGGCCCACCGGGCCCTCAGCCCTCAGCCCTCAGCCCTCGACGATCAACTCGTCCAGCAGCTCGTTCGTCTGCGCCTGGGTCATCCCGGCGCCGCGGGCGCGGGCCGCTTCGAACCCGGCGTCGCCGAGCAGCTCCCGCAGGGCGTCGGCGGAGCGCTCCCGCTCGACCCGGTCCAGGTAGCCGCCCTTCGGGCCGTTCAGTCCGGTGTGCGCGCCGAGCAGCACGGCCGCCGCCTCGGCCCGCCGCAGGTCCCCGTCCCGCTGGGCGAAGCCGACCAGCACCGCGGCCACCGCCGGCACCACCATGACCGCCACGTGCTCGGCGAACCCGCTGGCGGCCGAGATGGCGCGCAGCAGCCTCCGGCCCTCCCGCAGCAGGGCGTAGCCCTGGTCCGGATCCCCGGCCCGGGCGATGATCCAGCCCCGGGCGCTCACCAGCATCCCGTCCACGATGCCCGGTGCGAAGCCGCCCACCCGGACCACGTCGAGGGCGTCCAACTCGGCCAGGGCCGCCTCGTACTCGCCGCGCACGGCGTGGATGCCGCAGAGCGTCAGATGGCCGAACATCAGCGCGCCGGTGGTGGACTGGTTGGCGCCCGGGGCGTCGACGGAGGCCAGGGCCTCCCGGACGATCCGCTCGCCGCGCTCCATGTCGTGCTCCAGCACGGCGGTGCCCAGGTGCACCCGCAGGATCGGGACCTCCTGCGGCGCGCCCAGCTCCTCGGCCAGTTCGATCGCCCGCGCGTACGCGGCGGCGGCAGCCTGCGACTCGCCCTGGTTGGCCAGGCTCTCCCCGTGCGCGGCCAGGGCCTGGGAGATCCCCCAGAGGTCCCCGGCCCGCTCGTACAGCTCCAGCGAGCGCTCGCCGTCGCGCAGGCTCTGCTCGGCGCCGCTCGGCCAGTCGTTCATCATCCGGGCCCGGACCTGCAGGATGAAGGCCAGGTCACCCGGCCCGCCGTACTGCTCGCAGCCGCGGACGGCGTCGTCCAGCAGGTCCTTCATCAGCTCCAGCCGGCCGGCCAGGAAGGCGCCGAACACCCGCATCAGCGCCGGGAACCGGTAGGCCTGCGGCAGCTCCGGGCCGTAGGCGTCCATCAGCTGCCGGGCGACCACGACCGCCTCCGGATCGCCGAGCACGTCCAGGTTCCCCTCGAACAGCCCGATCAGCCGGTACATCGCGAGCAGCCGGCGGGACTCCTCCAGCACGCCCTCGGGCATCGGCACGCCGTACGCGAGCACGTCGCGCTCCAGCGGCAGCGGCGGCGGGACGTCGGGGCCGAACGGGTCCGGGCCGAGGGCGGCGACCGCGTTGTACCAGCCGCGGGCCTCCATGCTGTAGGCGCGCAGCGACCAGTACCAGCTCATGCCGAGGCAGAGGACCAGCGCCTGTTCCTCGTCCCGGAGGTCGATCGCGCGGCGCAGCACGGCCCGGATGTTGTCCTGCTCGCGCTCCAGCACGGTCAGCCAGTGCAGTTGCCGGGGGCCGTGGATCTGCTGTTCGGCCTCGGCGACCAGGGCGCGGAAGTGCGCCAGGTGACGGGCCTCGGTGGCGGCGCGCTCGGCGGCCGACTCGGCGAGGCGCTCGGTGGCGTACTCGTGGATGGTCTCCAGCATCCGGTAGCGCGGCAGGCTGGCGCCGTCCAGGTCGGCGACCAGCAGGGACTTGTCGACCAGCGACAGCAGCAGGTCGGCGACCTCCCCGGGGGCCACGTCGAGGCCGTCGGCGCAGACCGCCTCGGCGTCCTCCAGCTGCCAGCCGCCGGAGAACACCGCGAGTCGGCGCAGCACCGCTCGCTCCCGCTTGCCCAGCAGGTCCCAGCTCCAGTCGACCACCGCGCGCAGGGTCTGCTGGCGCGGCAGCAGGGTGCGGCTGCCCGCGGTGAGCAGCGCGAACCGGCCGTCCAGCCGGTCGGCTATCTGGCGGGCCGTCATCACCCGCAGCCGGGCGGCGGCCAGTTCGATGGCCAGCGGCAGCCCGTCCAGCCGGCGGCAGATCTCGGCGCAGGCCTCCGGGTCGCCCTGCGGGTCGAATCCGGGACGGGCGGTGGCGGCGCGCTCGGCGAACAGCCGCAGCGCGACCGGGTCGGGCAGCGGCTCGACCGGCAGCACCGTCTCGCCGGGCACGCCGAGCGGCTCGCGGCTGGTGGCGAGCACGGTCAGCCCGGGGCACTCGGCGAGCAGCGCGTCGGCGAGGTCGGCGGCGGCCTGGATCAGGTGCTCGCAGTTGTCCAGGACGAGCAGCATCCGACGGTGGGCGCAGTGCTCGACGAGCCGGCGCAGCGGGTCCTCGGCGCGCTTCTCGATCACTTCGGCGACCATGCTGGTGCTGTGCAGCACGATCTCGCGCAGGCCCAGTGCGGAGACCACGGCGGCGGGCACCGCCTCCGGGCTCTCCAGCGGGGCCAGTTCGGCCACCCAGACGCCGTCCGGCCACGCCCCGACGCGCTGTTCGGCCCGGCCGGCCTCGACCGAGAGGCTGGTCTTGCCGGAGCCGCCGGGGCCGGTGAGCGTCACCAATCGACGGTCCGTCAACAGTCCGCGCAGCGAGCCGAGATCGACCTCTCGGCCGACGAAGCTGGTCAGCCGGCCGCGCAGGTTGCCGCCGGTGCGCGGGAGTTGGGGCGTCGGAGCGGCCGCGGCCGGCGGCCGCTCCGGGCCGGGTTCCGCCTCCGCCACGGGGGCGAGCAACTCGGCGTAGAGGGCCTGGAGTTGTCGGTCCGGGTCGACGCCCAGCTCATCGGCCAGCGCCCGCCTGGTCCGCTCGTAGTGGCGCAGCGCCTCGGCCGTCCGGCCGCTCGTGTGCAGCGCCCGGATCATCAGCAGCTGCAGCGGTTCGTCCAGCGGCTGCCGCTCGCACAGCTCGGCGAGTTCGGCGACCAGCTCCGCGGCCAGGCCGAGCCCGAGGTCGGCGGTGATCCGGTGGCGGTGGGCCTCCTCGCGCTGGGCCTCCAGCCGGGCGGCCGGGCCGGTGCGGTCCGGCAGGTCGGCGAGGGCGGGGCCGCGCCACAGCGCCAGGGCGGCGCGCAGCCGCTCGGCGGCGAGCGCGTCGTCCCCGGTGTCCAGGGCGCGGCGGCCCTCGGCGCTCAGCCGCTGGAAGTCGGCGAGGTCGGTGCCGGGGCCGGTCAGCCAGTACCCGGCCGGGCCGGAGCCGACCTCGTCCCGGCCGATGGTGCGGCGCAGCCGGCCGACCAGGGTCTGCAGCGCGGCGGAGGAGTCCTGCGGCGGATCGGCGTCCCACACCTCGTCCACCAGCAGGTCGGCCGGGACCGGGCGGCCCTGCCGCAGGGCCAGCGCGGTGAGCAGCGCCCGCAGCCGGGCGCCGCCGAGGGGCACCGGGGTTCCGTCGTCGTGGTGGGCCGTGGTCGTCCCGAGGATGCCGTAGTGCACCGGACCATTCTGGTCGATCGGCGCGGGTACGGCCGCACAATTGTGCTGCCCGCCCGGACCGGCGACGGAACGCGGCCGGGCGTTCGGACGTTCACCCGGAGCGGCTTGTCCGGTCACCGGCCCGCCCGGCATGATCGACCCCTGCCCGCCTCCCGACCTCCCACTGCCCACGGAGCATCCACACCATGACCTTCGCCGCCACGCCGCGCTCCCGCAGCGAGGACCGCCGGATCAGCCCGGTGTTCTGGGTGCTCCTCGCCGTCCTCGCCACCTCCGCCTGGGCGGTGTACGCCGACTACGGGAACAGCTCGTTCGGGGTGTTCCTGTTCGTGGTCGCCGGCTGGATGGTCTCGCTCTGCCTGCACGAGTACGCCCACGCGCGCACCGCGCTGCACGGCGGCGACATCACCGTCGGCGCCAAGGGCTACCTCACGCTCAACCCGCTGAAGTACACCAACGTGCTGCTCAGCTTCGTGCTGCCGATCGTCTTCATGATCCTCGTCGGCATCGGCCTGCCCGGCGGCTCGGTGTGGATCGAGCGGCACCGGATCCACGGCCGGCTCAAGCACAGCCTGGTCTCGGCGGCCGGGCCGCTGGTCAACCTGCTGTTCGCGGCGGTGCTGCTGATCCCGGTGGGGGCGGGGTGGCTGCACGGCGGCGGCGGGGTGTACGTGTGGGCCCTCGGCGTGGACCCGTACAAGCCGATCGAGTGCGCGATGGCCTTCCTCGGCCTGCTCCAGCTGAGTGCCGCGCTGCTCAACCTGCTCCCGGTGCCCGGCCTCGACGGCTACGGGATCGTCGAGCCGTGGCTGTCCGCCAAGACCCGGCGCGCGGTCGAGCCGTTCGCGCCGTACGGGATGCTGGCGGTGTTCGCCCTGCTGTGGCAGCCGCAGGTCAACCACCTGTTCTTCGAGGCGGTGCACGGGCTGATGGGGCTGTTCGGGGCGGACGGCCGGGTCTCCGACCTGGGCTACGCGCTGTTCCGCTTCTGGGACAGCTGAGGCCGGAACGCCTCGGCCCTGCCCGCCCGGCCCCCGGTCATGCGCCTAGCCCTGCTCGGCGGCCGCGGCGTGGGCCTCGGCGATCTTCGCCCGGCGGCGGTTCAGCCACACCACGTTGCTGGCCACGCCGGCCATCGGCAGCCAGATCAGGCCCAGCCACAGGCCCTGGGTCAGCGAGAAGACGGCGGCCGCCAGCGCGAGGACGACGACGATCAGGGCGAGCAGGGACGTGCGGGGCATGGCGGGAGACTCCTAGAACCGGGTGCGGCCGGTCGGTTGCGGCCGCGACCCATTGTCGCCGACCTCACCTCCGGAACGGGTCCAGGGGTGAGGTCGACACGGCGTCCACCGGTCAGACGTCGGTGATCCGCAGGCCCGCGTGGGCCTTGTAGCGGCGGTTGACCGAGATCAGGTTGGCCACCAGTGCCTCGACCTGGTGGGCGTTGCGCAGCCGGCCCGCGTAGATGCCGCGCATGCCGGGGATCCGGGCGGCCAGGGCGCGCACGACGTCGGTGGCGGCCCGCTCGTCGCCGAGCACCATGACGTCGGTGTCGATCGCCTCCACCGACTCGTCCTGCAGCAGCACCGCCGAGAGGTGGTGGAAGGCGGCGGTGACGCGGGAGTCCGGGAGCAGCGCGGCGGCCTGCTCGGCGGCGCTGCCCTCCTCCGGCTTCAGCGCGTACGCGCCCTGCTTGTCGAAGCCGAGCGGGTTGACGCAGTCGACGACGATCTTGCCGGCGAGTTCCTCGCGCAGTGCGGTCAGCGTGGCGGCGTGGCCGTCCCACGGGACCGCGATGATCACTACGTCGCTCTCCCGGGCGACGGTCGCGTTGTCGGCGCCGCGCACGCCGAGGCCCAGCTCGGCGGCCGAGGCCTCGGCCCGGGCCGCGTCCCGGGAGCCGATGATCACCTGCTGGCCCGCCTTGGCCAACCGCAGGGCCAGGCCCCGCCCCTGGTCGCCGGTGCCGCCGAGGACGCCGACCACCAGCTGCGAGACGTCCGGCATCTCGTGGGCCGGGTTTGTCGCTGAATCGAGGGAAGTCATGGGCCGATCCTGCCAAATCCCCGGCCCTGCGCGACATTCTGGCCCGCATGGATGCGGTGAGAGTTTCGGCACTCCGGGAACGGCTGGCGGGTACGGGCTGGTTGGAGGCGGTCGGCGGCTTCGCCGGGTCGCTGCGGCGCTCGGTGCAGCGGCGCGGAGCGGGCACCCTGCTGCTGGTCGGAACCGAGGCGTACGAGCCCTGGCACCTGGCCGCCCACCTCGCGGACGAGGCCGCGTGGTCGGCCGTCCCCCGGCTGGCGCCCACCCTGCTGCGGCACCGTCCGCCGGCCGGTGCCCCGGCGCACCTGGCGTACGACCTGCGGCGGCTCACCGAGGCCGGGCGCGGCGCCACCGTCCTGGTGGTGGCCCCGGAGGCGGCCGGCGCCCCGCTGCTGGAGCGGGTGCACGACGCCCGGCGGCACGGCGCGACCGTGCTCGCGCTGGACGGCGCCCCCACCGCCGCGGGCGACCTCGGCGGGCTCGCGCACGAACGGCTGGCCGTCGGCACCGCCGCCGAGGAACCCTTCGACCTGGCCCAGCACCTGGTCAGTGCCGCCGCCGGCCGACCGGCCGGCCGCCGCTCCGCCCTCGACCGCCTGGCCGACCTCGCTGGCCGGCTGACCTCGGCACCCGGCCTCAGCCGCTGGTAGGCCGCCGGTCAGGAACGCCGCAGCATCACGTGTCGTAGATCGTGGAACGGTGGTTGACGTGGACGACCCACACCACCAACTGTCCGTTGTCGATCGTGTAGATGATCCGGTAGTCGCCCACCCGCAGGCGTCTGCGGTCGGGCTGCGACACGAGCGCGGTGGTGTTGAAGCCGAGCGGATCGCTTTCCAGCTCGGTCAGCTTGGCCAGGATGCGAAGCGCCACGTCACGGGGGATCTTCCGGAGTTCGTCCCGGGCTTCCGGCCGGAAGAGGGTGCGGTACTCACTCACTGCGGGCCAGCGTCTCCCTCATGACGTCCTCGATCGGGATGCCCTGCGAGGGGTCGGCCATGCGCTCGTCGATGATCCGGTTGATCTCGCGCTCCTCCCATTCCTGGTACTTCCGGAGGACCTCGATCGACACGACGGCGGCGACCTGCTTGCCCCGGCGCGTGATCACAGTGGGGACGTCCTCCCGATCGGCCCGCTCGACGACCTCGGCCAAGTGCGCGCGGACATCGCGGATCGACTTTATGGGCAGTGGCTGCGTCATGCGCCCAAGCGTACGTTCTGTACCAGGTGTACACAACGGCGGGCGGCTCGAAAACCCTTTGCGGGCGTGGCGGGGACCGGCTCAGGATGATGGTTCGTGAACGTCGACGAACCCCCGCACACCTCCGCGCCCGGGCGGCTCCGAAGGGCCGTGCGCTCGCTGACGCCCGACCTGTCGCCCTGGCGTGCCTCGCGCGACTTCCGCCTCCTCTGGACCTCCGGCTGCGTCACCGGCTTCGGCAGCTTCCTCACGCTCGTCGCCGTGCCGATGCAGATCAAGGAGCTCACCGGCTCCTCCTTCGCGGTCGGCCTGATCGGCGCCGTCGAACTGGTGCCGCTGATCGTCTTCGGCCTGTGGGGCGGCGCCCTCGCCGACGCCCTGGACCGCCGCAGGCTGGTGCTGCGCGCCGAGGCCGCACTCGGCGTGCTGGCCGGGTTGCTGCTGCTCAACGCGCTGCTGCCGCACCCGCTGCTCTGGCCGATCTACCTGGTCGCCGCGCTGGTCGCGGCCGCCGACGGCCTGCAGCGCCCGGCCCTGGACTCGCTCACCCCGCGGATCGTCCCGCACCGGCACCTGACCGCCGCGTTCGCCCTCAAGTCCCTGTACCACAACGCCGCTTCGGTGGCCGGGCCGGCGCTGGCCGGCGTCGTGGTGGCCCTCGCCGGGGTGCAGACCGCGTACGCGCTGGACGTGCTCACCTTCGCCGCCTCGCTGCTGCTGCTCGTCCGGATCAAGGCGGTGCCGCCCGCCACCGGCGCCGAACGGCCTTCGGTGCAGGCGGTGTTGACCGGCGTCCGGTACGCCTGGAGCCGCAAGGACCTGCTCGGCACCTACGCGATCGACGTGTGCGCCATGCTGTTCGCCTACCCGGTGGCCGTCTTCCCCTTCCTGGCCTCGGAGTCGGGCGCGGACTGGGCGCTCGGCCCGATGTACGCGGCCTCCGCCGCCGGCGCCCTGCTGGTCGGGGCGACCAGCGGCTGGACGTCCCGGGTGCACCGGCACGGGCGGCTGCTGCTGGCCGCCGCCGTCGGCTGGGGCGCGGCGATGGCGCTGGCCGGACTGTCCGGCAGCGTCTGGCTGGTGCTGCTCGGACTGGCGCTGGCCGGCGGCGCCGACGAGATCAGCGGGCTGGCCCGCTCGACCATGTGGAACCAGTCCATCCCGGACGGGGTCCGCGGCCGGATGGCCGGTGTCGAGCTGCTCAGCTACTCGGTCGGGCCGCAGCTCGGCCAGGTCCGGGCGGGCACCGTGGCCGGGCTGATCGGCGTGCGCGCCGCCGTCTGGACCGGCGGGGTCGCCTGCGTCGTCGCCGTCCTCGCGGTCGCGGCGGCGCTGCCGAAGCTGCTCGCCTACGACGACCGCACCGACCCGCACGCCGCCGCCGTCCGCGCCGAACACGAACGGACCGAGCAGGAACGGGCGCTGCGGGAAGGGACGCAGCAGGAGCCGGCAGCCGAGCGGGAGACGGAGAAGTCCACCGGGACGGCCGCCACGCTGTGACAGACTGCCCGGCATGAGGACCGGGGGCTGGAAGCCGTGGACGGCCGTGGTGATCGTCGTGGCCGCCGTCGCGGCCGGCACGCTCAACTGGGCGCTGTCACCGGGTGACAAGGCCGCGGACCAAGCGGCTCCGACACCCCGCGCGGTCGGCGGCACGCTCGCCCCGCAGCCGCCGGACGTCGCGGCCCTGGCCGCCTCCCCCGAGGTCGCCGCCGCCGACCGGTCCCTCACCGCCGAGATCGACCGGCGGCTGGCCACGCTGCTCCCGGCGCTCTCCGGCGCCCAGCCGATCGGCGAGGGCGTGCAGGACGGCTGCGGTGTCGATCCCGGCAGGTCCGACGGCTCCGGGGTGCACTGGCCGGCCCCGACGTGCCGCCGACAGGTGGTCAAGTACCTGGCGGTGAGCGGCGATCCGCAGCAGGCCCGGTCGCGCTGGGACCAGGCGATGGCCGCCCAGGGCGCCCAGGGCGCCGACTCCAACGCCTCGCCCCGGCCCGGCGAGGGGCTCTGGTACGGCTTCCCGCGCACCGACGGGGACCGCGACCTGCTCGGGGTCAGCCTGGCCTTCGACGAGCGGAAGGACCCGAGCGGCGCCCCGACCCCGGGCGCGGGCTTCCCCTGGAAGCCCGCGGCGCCGAACGCCACCACGACGGCCTGGGCCGACCGGGAGTCCAAGCCCGCGCCGCCCGTGGACCAGGCCGCCGCCCAGGCACTCGCGGGCGGGCGGCGCCTCGTCGTACTGAGCGTGGACGAGGAGTACTTCACCGCCCCCGAGCCGCACTGACCCAGCCTGCTCCGGGCCGCACCGTCCTCCCTGCTCCGGGCCGCTGTGCCCTCCCTGCCGCGAGCCGGCGCCGTCTACTCGGTCGTCCTGTCCTCGGCCGTCCCGCCCTCGGGCCTGTCGCTCCACCGCGGGTCGTTCTGCCACTCCCGGTTGCGCTCGTCCGCGGTCTGCAGCGCGTGGGCGGCCTCCTCGGGGCTGCCGTACGGCCCCAGGCGGTCCTTGGCCGGGCACTCCGGGCCCTCCTCGACCTTGCCGTGCTTGATGCAGTAGAACCACTCGCCGGGCTTTCCGGTCGGCTTGCGGTGGAATCCGAGGGGCATGGCGTACTCCCGTTCAGTCGGATGGGTCGGTACCGATCATTCCCCGGCCCGGGTGGGTCCGCACACCGCCCGTCCCGGCCGGGACCGGCGACTAGACTCGCCGCCATGGCTCTCGTACCCGGCATCCAGTCCCCCACCCGCAAGGTCCCGGCGCACATCGCGCGTCCCGAGTACGTCGGGCGGCCCGCCCCGACCCCGTACACCGGGCCCGAGGTACAGACCGCCGAGACCATCGAGAAGATGCGGATCGCGAGCCGGATCGCCGCGCAGGCGATGGAGGAGGCCGCCAAGCTGATCGCCCCCGGAGTCACCACGGACGCGCTGGACGTCGTCGCGCACGAGTACATGTGCGACCACGGCGCCTACCCGTCCGACCTCGGTTACCGGGGCTTCCCCAAGTCGGTCTGCACCTCGATCAACGAGGTGATCTGCCACGGCATCCCGGACTCGACCGTGCTGCTGGACGGCGACATCGTCAACATCGACGCCACCGCGTACATCCACGGGGTGCACGGCGACCTCAACGCCACCTACCTGGTCGGCGACGTGGACGAGGAGTCCCGGCTGCTGGTCGAGCGCACCCGGGAATCCCTCAACCGGGCGATCAAGGCGGTCAAGCCGGGTCGTCAGATCAACGTCATCGGACGGGTCATCGAGTCCTACGCCAAGCGCTTCGACTACGGCGTGGTGCGGGACTTCACCGGACACGGCATCAACACGTCGTTCCACTCCGGCCTGATCATCCCGCACTACGACAGCGAGCGGGCCACCGAGGTGATCAAGCCGGGCATGACCTTCACCATCGAGCCGATGCTGACCCTGGGCACCTACGACTACGAGATCTGGCCGGACGGCTGGACGGTCGTCACCAAGGACCGCAAGCGCACAGCCCAGTTCGAGCACACCCTGGTGGTCACGGCGGACGGCGCGGAGATCCTCACCCTGCCGTAGCGGCGACGGCGCCTAGCCGATGAGCCACTGCTCCTCGGCTACGGCGCCCACCTCGGTGCAGGCGTCGGTCAGCACGTCCAGGACGCGCAGCGGGTCCGGCAGCGGCTGCTCGGGCCCGCGCAGCCACTGCACCCGGGAGCCGTCCGGCAGCGCGGCCGGCGGGAGCAGGGTGTACGAGCCGCGGCAGTGCCAACGCAGGCCGGGGTGCTCGGACATGGTGTCCGGGGTGGAGTCGAGCGCGCTGGGCCACCACTCGTCCTCGTCCTGCGGGGTGCCGCGGGTGGCGGTGAAGAAGAGGTAGCGGTCCTCGCCGACGGCGGCGACCGGGCCCTCGACGCCCAGCGCGGTCAGCCGCTCCAGCGCCAGCCGCCCGGCCTCCGCCGGGACGTCCAGCACGTCGTGCACCCGGCCGGTGGCGGTGATGAAGTTGGCGTTCGGGTCGCGGGAGAGCCAGCGGGAGAGCTGCTCGGGATCGGTGGTGGCCTGGGTCTGCCAGGCGAAGGAGACCGGGTGCTGGGCCGGGGCCGGACAGGCCACCCGGTCACAGGAACAGCGGTAGCCGGTCGGATGGGCGGCCGGCGCGAGCGGGAAACCGGCGTGCACCGCCCCGAGCAGCTGATCCAGCCCGGTGGCCGGGCCGTCCGCGCCCCCTGCCCTGGCCCGCTGACGATCACGCCTCTGCCACCAGGTCGTCCACCTGCCGCCGGCTTCCATCGGGCCCCTTCCGCGCAACTGCCGTGCCTGGTGCGACACAGCGTTCGACGTACACTCCGACGCAACGCACGATGCCCCCGCATGCTTCCCGGGGTGCTCGGCCCTGCCGTCCGCGCCCTGTCGACCGCGGCCCGGGGTCACCGGACGGCCGACGCCCGGGTCACGGTACGGAGTCGCGGCAGCACGCTGTCCGCGCCGGATCGGCCGGAGAGCGCGCGGATCCGCGCCTCGCCCGGCCCGTACGGGGCCCGCTGACCCGGGTGAACCCCGAGGGCGTACAGGCAAGGATAGGGGTGCTCGGACCCTCCGGATGACCGGGGGCGGTGCCTCTCCGGTCACACTCCCGCGCGCACCCCGGGCACACTCCCGGCACTCCGCCCTCACGAGGCCTTCCGCTCACCCTCCCACCCGGCTGCCCCCGGTCACCCGACGGGGAGGCCCGGACACCTCGCGGAGGTGAGACCCTGGGGGGATGAAGAGCACGGACACCGCGTTCGTCGGCGGCCCCCTCGACGGGAAGATCCTCCCGATCCCGCTGGGGCCGATGCTGGGCGTGCCCAAGAAGTACACCGTCCCGGTCCCCGCGCACGGTGACGTTCCCGCGCGCACACTGGTGTACGTCCGGGCCAAGCAGGTTCGGGGCCTGAGCTGGTTCTGGCGCTACGAGTACGACGAGGCGGCCTCCGCCAAGGCCTCCGGCTGACGGAGCCTCCGGCCGGCGGACCGCCCGCTCCCCCATCGCCCTCGGGAGGTCGGCATGGCCAGGTCGGTACGGCACCCGCGAAGCGGTTCCCGCGCGGTCGCGCACCACAACCGGCAGGTCGCCGGGGTCACCGGGGTGCTGCTGGCGGCGGTGAGCCTCTACACGGTGACGATCGGACCCAACGGCTGGCTCTGGTTCGGCTGGGCGGTGCTGCTGCTGGTCTGCGTGGCCCTGTTCCTGGTCCACCCCTGAGCAGCGGCACCGCCCGTCACGCCGGTGCGCCTCCCCCCGCCCCGGTCAGTCATCCTCGGCGAGGATGAGGTAGAGCTTCTTGCGGGCCTCGGTCAGCACGGCCAGGCCCTTGGCGCGCTGCGCCTCCGTCCCGGTCGCCATGACCTGCCGGATCGCCTGGTCGACGGCGGCCAGCGCCTGGCCGACCTCCTGGACGGCCTCCCAGTCGACCTCCCGGCCGGCTTCCGCCCACGGCTCCGCCGGGCCGGCCTCGGCCTGGGCCCGGCCCGCCTCGGTGAGCGAGACCAGCCGCTTGCCGCCGACCTCCTCCGCGGTGATCAGGCCCTCCTCCTCCAGCAGCTGGAGGTTGGGGTAGATCGACCCCGGGCTGGGCCGCCAGGCCCCGCCGGTCCGCTCGGTGATCTCGGCGATCATCTCGTAGCCGTGCATCGGCCGCTCCTTGAGCAGTGCCAGCAGCGAGGCCCGCACGTCACCGCGCCGGGCCCGGCCGCCACGCCGCCCGTGCGGGCCGCCCCGCCGGCCGCCGTGACCGCCGAAGCCGTGCCCGAACGGGCCGCCCATCGGCCGCCCGGGGCCACCGCCGCCGAACGGCGGACCGAACCCGCCGAACGCCTCCCGGCCCTCGAAGGCCTCCCCGGGCATCCCCCGGAAGTCCGGCCCCGGCCCACGCCGACGACCGCCGCCGCGCGGGCCCTCTCCACGAAATCGCGTTCCTGAGCGCATGGCGCCCACCTCCTGTTTCTCCGAGACAGTCGAGTCACTGTCTCGATAGTTCGACGATATATCGGTGACTGTCGCTCGTCAACGGTTCGCCGATATGTCGCCGACAGTCGTCCCGATGGTCCCCGGACCGTGTCGGGCGCGGCCCGCCCGACCGCGCCCGACACGGCCGCCAGGCCCGGACTCGGCCACCACCCAGCCGCTACGGTGGCGGGCATGGCCGGAGAACGAGATCTTGCGACGCTGCTGCGCGGAATGCGCCCGCTGCTCAACCCGGGGCGGTACGTGTACTGCACGCTCCCCGCGAAGGTGCCCGCCGGCATGCGGCCGGTGGTGACCGTCGCCGAGCCCGAGGGGGTCACGGTCGTGGTCGCCCAGGAGGAGGCGGACGCGCTCGGGCTGCGCTACGAGTACGTGGCGGCCTGGATCACGCTGCAGATCCACTCGGCGCTGGAGGCCGTCGGCCTGACCGCGGCCGTGGCCGGGCGGCTCGCCGAGGACGGGATCAGCTGCAACGTGGTGGCCGGCTTCCACCACGACCACCTGTTCGTCGCCGCCGACGACGCCGAACGCGCCGTCCGCGCCCTGGAGGAGCTCTCCGAACGCCAGGGCCCGTCCTCGGGCTGAACCGGATCCGCCCGACAGTCCTGCCGGGTGGCCGCCGCCGACGGGGCCTTCGACACTGGGAACAGCCGCCCCGCCGGGGGCGGCCCCATCGGAAGGAGACGGCCGCCATGGCCATCTGCGTCACCTGCGGCAACGACTACTGGCTGGCCTTCGAGATCAAGACGGTCACCGGCGACACCTACACCTTCGACAGCTTCGAGTGCGCGATGGAGAAGCTGGCACCCCGCTGCGAGCAGTGCAACGTCCGCATCGTGGGCCACGGCGTCGAAGTGGCCGGGATGTTCTTCTGCTGCGCCAACTGCGCCCGGGTCAACGGCGGCCTCGGCGAGCAGATCCGCGACGCCGTCGGCGCGCATCCCGCGTAGTCGCGGGGACTCCCGCGTCGTCGGGGGGCGCATCCCGCGTACGCGCGGCGCGCCCCGCCCGGGGGCGGGGAAGGGGGCGGAAGAGTCGGCCTGTACGCCGGGTTCTGTCTCCCGGGTTGCTTGCGCGGCCCGAGGAGGCGGCCATCCATCTAGGGCTGCCGTTGCCGACAGCCTCGTGCGGTCCACCCGCGGACTCGGGCGAGCAGCCTTCAATCGTCCGCGCACGGCGCCCGAGGGCACCGATCTTGACCTTGCTCCAGGTGGGGTTTACCTAGCCGGCCGGGTCACCCCGGTCGCTGGTGGTCTCTTACACCACCGTTTCACCCTTACCCACCACGAAAAGCGGTGGGCGGTCTGTTTTCTGTGGCACTGTCCCGCGGGTCACCCCGGGTGGGCGTTACCCACCACCCTGCTCTGTGGAGCCCGGACGTTCCTCGGCGGGTCTGGTGACCCGTCGCGACCGCCCGGCCGGCTCTTCCGCCGTAGTGGTCATCGTAGCCGCTCGGGCGGCGCCTCCCGTACACCGGACCGCACCGCCGGAGGCTCGCCGCCGAGGCGGTCGGCGACCCGGGCGGCCGTCGCGCTCGCCCAGGCACCGGTGGTGACCAGACCCAGGACGAGGATCGCGCCGCCGAGGCCCACCAGGATCCACCAACCGACGTGGCTGGCCGGGGCGAAGCCGGTCACGACCGGACCGACCACCGCCGAGGTGACGACCGTGCCGATCACCGCGACGCCCAACGACTGGCCGATCTGACGGCTGGTCGAGGCGACCGCCGCCGCCACGCCCGCCTGGGCGCGCGGCATGCCGGAGACCGCGGCGTTGGTGATCGGCGCGTTCACCATGCCGAAGCCGAAGCCGAACAGCGCGTACGCGGCCAGCAGCAGCGCCGGCGGGGAGTCGGCGGTGAGCCGGGTGAGCAGCAGGCCGCTGGCGGCGAGGCCGAGCCCGGCCGCGACCAGCGGCAGGCGCGGGCCCCGGCTGCCGACGATCCGTCCGGACAGCGGCGCGCAGACCAGCATCATCCCGGCCATCGGCAGCGTCCACAGGCCGGCCTCGACCGGGTCGTAGTGCCGGACGACCTGCAGGTAGAGGGTGTTGAGGAAGAGGAAGCCGCCGAGTGCGGCGAAGGCGCAGACCGCGGTGACGGTCGCCCCGGTGAACGGCGCGCTGGCGAAGAACCGCGGGTCCACCAGCGGCTCGGCCACCCGCCGCTCCCACAGCGGGAACGCCACCGCCGCGGCCACGGCGGCCGCGGCGAGCGCGAGGATCAGCGGGGAGGTCCAGCCGTTGCCCGGGCCCTCGATGATCGCGGCGGTGCCGCAGCCGAGCAGCACGATCATCAGCAGCTGCCCCACCGGGTCCAGCCGGCGCGGCCGGGGCGAGCGGGACTCCGGGACGTAGCGGGCCGTCAGCGCGATGGCGACCAGCGCGACCGGGACGTTGATCAGGAAGATCGACGGCCAGCCCGCGCCGTCCACCAGGAAGCCGCCGACCAGCGGGCCGAGCGCCATCGAGATGCCGACCACGCCACCCCAGACGCCGATCGCCCGGGCCCGCTCCCTGGGATCGGTGAAGGTGTTGGTGATGATCGACATCGCCACCGGGTTGAGCATCGAACCGCCCACCGCCTGCAGCGCCCGGAAGGCCACCAGCCAGCCGAGGTTCGGCGCCAGGCTGCACAGCAGCGAACCGAGCGCGAAGCACACCAGCCCGGTCTGGAACACCCGGCGGCGGCCGAACCGGTCGGCCACCGAGCCGAACAGCATCAGCAGCGAGGCCAGCACCAGGGTGTAGGCGTCGATGATCCACTGCAGCCCGGAGGCCGGGGCCCGCAGGTCCCGCTGGATCGCGGGCAGCGCGATGTTCACCACGGTGTTGTCGAGGCCGACGATGAACAGGCTCAGGCAGCAGATCGCCAGGACGAGCAGGCGGCGGCGCGGACCGGGCCCGGACTCGGGGGCGGACACGGGGGCGACGGCGGGGGGCTGGGCTTCGAGCACGGACCGATCCTCCCACCGCGGGCCCGGGGGCGGGGCGGCGGGACGGACCGTACGGGTGGCTCGCGCGGGCGTGCGGGTGGCGGGCGCGGGCTTGCGGGCGGCGTACGGGAGCGTGCGGCCCCGCCCGGTCAGAGCGCCGCGAAGCGAACGGTCCGGGTGGCCGGGTCGGCCTTCGTCAGCCGGACGTCGATCACCCGACCGAGTGGCAGCCGACCGGCCGCACCCTCCGCCGCGCCGGCGCCCGGCGCGTCGCAGCGGGCCCGGACGGCGGGGTCGCGCAGCTGCACGGTGCCCGAGCCGGGCCGCTTCTCGTCCACGTCGACGACCACCGCGGAGAAGTCCTCGCCCTCCCGGCCGGCCAGCAGCTCCGCCTCCACCAGGTCCACGCAGACGCGTTCGACCTCGGCCGAGCGGCGGTCCCCGCTCGCCATCAGCTCCGGTACGGACGGCAGCGCCTCCCGCGCCCAGTCCGGCACCTCCTCCCCCGCCGCCACCGCCGCGCACACCTCCTGCGCGAAGCGGTCGCCGAGCCGGCGCAGCGGCGCGGTGCAGTGCGCGTACGGGGCGGCGAGCGCGGCGTGGCCGGGTTCGGCGGGCGCGGGCAGGCCGCGGGACTCGTCGAAGGCGTGGTAGCCGGCGCCGCGCAGCAGCCCCGTACAGGCGTTCAGGAAGGCGGCGTTCAGCGGCACGTCCGGGTCCAGGGAGCGGATCAGCTCCGGGTACGGGAGCGCCTGCGGCCAGGCCACGTCCAGTGCGGCGGCGATCCGGCGCAGCCGCTCGTAGGCGGCGGCGGGCGCGGCGGGCAGGGTGCGCAGCAGGCCGACGCCCGCGTCCAGCATCAGCTCGGCCGCGGCCATGCCGGTGAGCAGCGAGATCTGGGCGTTCCAGCCGTCGGCGGGGCCGGGCGCGCGGTAGCCGAGGACGTAGCCGTGCAGGGTCTCCTCGACCTCCTGCTCGGGCACCGGCAGGCTGACCCCGCCGCGGGCGCGCTCCTGCTCCTCGCGCAGCCGGCCGACGGTGGCGAGCAGGGCGAGCTGTTCGTCGGCGCCGCCGAGCTCCACCGCGCGTTCGACGGCGGCGTAGTCCAGGCGGCGGTGCGATCGGACGAGCGCGCGGCGCAGGTCGGCGAGGACGACGGCGCCGTCGGCGTCCAGGTCCAGCTGCCAGAGCAGGGCGGGCCGGGGCTCGCCCGGCAGCAGGCTGGCGGCGTCCTCGGAGATCCGGGTCGGGTGCAGCGGGACCCGGTGGTCCGGGAAGTAGAGGGTTTCGACCCGGCGGCGGGCCTCGGCGTCGATCGCGCCGCCCGGGCGGACGAACGCGGCGACGTCGGCGATCGCGTAGTACACCCGGTAGCCGCCGCCGGCGCGGTGGGTGAGGTGCATGGCCTGGTCGAGGTCGCGGGAGCCGGGCGGGTCGACGGTGAACAGCGGCAGGTCGGTGGCGTCGTCCTCGGGCAGGCGGGGACGCTCGGCCGCCTCCTCCGCCTCGGCGAGCACCGCCTCCGGCCACTCGGTGTGGATCTCCAGGCGGGTGCGGAGTTCGGTCAGCTCGGTGTTGATCCGGGCGGAGTCGGCGGCCTTGACGCGCAGTTTTCGGCGAGGCATGGAGGCAGCGTAGAGCGGAATCGGGTGATTCCGGACGGAGGCTCAGCGTCCCAGCAGGGACTTCAGGTCCTTCGCGGCGAGCGCGACCGCGTCGTCGTACCCGCCGGTGGCCAGCCGCAGCATGAACGCCACGGCGTCGTCCGGGTGCGGGTCGGTGTACGGCTCGCCGTTGTAGTCGAGGAACAGCAGCATCGCCTCGAAGGCGGTGCGCTTGTTGCGGTCGACCAGGGGGTGGTTGCGGGCCAGGCTCTGCCCGAGGGCGGCCGCCTTGGACCAGAGGTCCGGGTAGGCGTCGTCGCCGAACAGGCTCGCCTGGGGGCGGGCGATCGCCGAGAGCAGGCCGCCGAGGTCGCGGATGTTCTCCGGGCCGCCGGCGAGGTAGGTGACGTCCTCCGGGTCGAGGTACTCGGTGTGCGTCGTCACAGGTCCTTCAGCCTCTCCAGCGTCTCCGCGTTGGCGGCGCGGATCCGGGCCACCATGGCGGCCCGGCGCTCGGCCCTGCCCGGCCGGGCCTGCTCGGTGAGCGCCTCGGGCACCTCGGACTGCCGGACCTCGAAGGCCAGCTCGGCGGTGTCCGACCCGGCGGGCGCCTCCGTCACCCGCACCCGCCCGGCCATCACCGCCTGCGCCGTCGCCCGCAGCGCGAACTCCAGCGCCTGCCGGGTCTCCTCCGGCAGGCCGGCGGGCAGCCGCACGGACAGGGACTCCTCCACCGCGTCACCGTCGTCGGGTACCAGGTCCAGGGGTCGCAGGGTCATCTCGATCACTCTCCTCGCTGCTCACGGTAGTGGCGGGCGGGGCATGTTCCCACCGGATTGCCGCGGCCACCGCTCACCGGCCGGCAGTACCGCCGGCCCCGCTGCCCGGCGTCGGGAGCCGGAGCGGTCGCAGTAGGGTGGCGGGGTCCGTCCGCCACAAACTGTTGAGGAGTCCGCTGTGCTGGTGCTGTTGCCGCCCTCGGAGGGCAAGGCCGGATCCGGGGACGGCGGGCCGGTGGCGCTGGACGGGCTGTCGCTGCCCGGACTGACGGCGGCGCGCGCGACGGTGCTGGACGCGCTGGTCGGCCTCTGCCGGGGCGACGAGGACACCGCCGCCGAGGTGCTGGGACTCTCCCCGGGCCTGCGTGGCGAGATCGCCAAGAACGCCGGGCTGCCGACCGCCGGTGCCCGCCCGGCGGGCGAGGTGTACACCGGGGTGCTGTTCGACAACCTCGGCCTGGCCACCCTGGACCCGGCCGCGTACGACCGGGCCGAGCGTTCGCTGCTGGTCTTCTCCGGCCTCTGGGGTGCGGTGCGGATCTCCGACCGGATCCCGTCCTACCGCTGCTCGATGGGCGTGAAGCTCCCCGGCCCGGGGGCACTCGGGGCGTACTGGCGGGGCGCGACGGCCGCCGTGCTCCCGGAGGTCGCGGACGGGCTGGTGCTGGACCTGCGCAGCTCCGCGTACGCGGCGGCCTGGAAGCCGGCCGGCGAGGTGGCCTCCAGGACCGCGACCGTCCGGGTGCTGCAGGAGCGGGGCGGCAAGCGCACCGTGGTCAGCCACTTCAACAAGGCCACCAAGGGCCGTCTCGTCCGGGACCTGCTGGTCGCCGGGGCCGAGCCGAAGACGCCCGGCGAGCTGATGGACGCGCTGCAGGAGCTGGGCCACCGGGTGGAGCTCGCGGCCGAGGGCACCGCCCGCAAGCCGTGGCAGCTGGACGTGGTCGTCACCGAGGTGCACTGACCCCGCCGGGGCCCGGGGGCAGCCGGGGGCAGGGCGGGTCAGCGCAGGTGCGAGGTGTCGTTGAGCAGCCGCAGCGAGGCGTTGCCGTCCGAGTAGTACTGGACGGCGCAGATCGAGGCGGCGCTCAGCTCCATCCGGTACATCGAGTCCGGCGGGGCACCGAGCGCCAGCCGGACCAGCGTCTTGATCGGGCTGACGTGCGAGACCACCAGCACCGTCTTCCCCGCGTACCGGGCGATGATCTTGTCCCGGGCGACGCCGGCCCGGTGGGTGAGGGTGGTGAAGCTCTCGGCGCTGCCGGTCGGCTTGGCCTTGGCGGAGCCGAGCCAGGCCGACAGGTCGTCCGGGTGGCGCTCCTGCACCTCGGCGAAGGTCAGGCCCTCCCAGTCGCCGAAGTCGACCTCGCGCAGCCCGTCCTCGTACCGGACGTCCAGGCCCAGCCGGGCGGCGACGGTCTCGGCGGTCTGCCGGGTGCGGCGCATCGGGGAGGCGACGACCGCCTGGATGCTGCCGCGCGCGGCGAGTGCCTCGGCGGCCCGCTCGGCCTGCCAGCGGCCCTTGTCGGAGAGCTCCGGGTCGCTGCCGCCGCTGCCGGAGAAACGCTTCTCCGGGGTGAGCGGGGTCTCGCCGTGGCGCAGCAGGACGAACGTGGTCGGGGTGCCGAGGTCGGCGGGGGCGGCCCAGCCCGCCTTGGGGGCGGCGGTCTCCAGCGGCGGCTCGTCGACGGACGTGGCGGCCGTGGCGACGGCCGGGGCCTTCGGCCTGGGCTCCCACTGGCGCCCGGCCTTGCCCGCGTCCATCGCCTCGTTGGCCAGCCGGTCGGCGTCCTTGTTCCGCTCACGCGGGATCCAGGTGTACGCGACCCGGCCGCGCGGGAAGACCGTCCGGGCCTCGGCGGCGAGCGGCTGCATGTCGGGGTGCTTGATCTTCCAGCGCCCGGACATCTGCTCGACGACGAGCTTGGAGTCCATCCGGACGTCCACCGAGGCGTCCGGGTCGAGCTCCCGGGCCGCCTTGAGGCCGGCGATCAGACCCTTGTACTCGGCCACGTTGTTGGTGGCGTGTCCGATGAACTCGGCGGCCTCCGCGACGATCTGCCCGGTGTCCCCGTCACGGACCACCGCGCCGTAGCCGGCCGGCCCCGGGTTGCCCCGGGACCCGCCGTCCGCCTCGACGATGAAGCGCGCCGCCACCGGCTCAGACGCCCGTGTCGGCGGTGCGGACCAGGATCCGCGAGCAGTTCTCGCAGCGGACCACCTTGTCGGCCGGCTCGGCCTTGATGGCGTTCAGCTCGGTGATCGAGAACTCGGTGCGGCAGCCCTCGCAGCGGCGCTGGTAGAGGCGGGCCGCGCCGACGCCGCCCTGGGTCTCGCGCAGCTTGGTGTAGAGCTTCAGCAGGTCGGCCGGGATGACCGTGGCGACGGTCTCGCGGTCGCGCTTGACCTTGTCGGCCTCGCCGTCGATCTCGGCGAAGGAGGCGTCGCGGCGGCCCTCGGCCTCGGTGAGGACGACGGTGGAGTGCTCCAGGCGGGCGGACAGCTCGTCGACCCGGGTCTTGGCGCTCTCCTGGCGCTCCATGATCTCCAGCACGACGTCCTCCAGGTCACCCTGGCGCTTGGCGAGCGAGCCGATCTCGTGCTGGAGGTTCTCCAGGTCCTTCGGCGAGGTGATCGCGCCGGAGTCCAGGCGCTGCTGGTTGCGGGCGGCACGGGCACGGACCTGCTCGACGTCCTGCTCGGCCTTGGTCAGCTCGCGGGCGGTGTCGCCCTTCTGGGCCTCGGCGGCGACGACGAGGTCCTTGAGCGCGGTGTGGTCGGCGGTCACCTTGTCGATCTCGGCGTGCTCGGGCAGCGTCCGGCGCCGGTGGGCCAGCTGGTCGAGCTTCGAGTCGATGGCCTGGAGGTCGAGCAGGCGGATCTGGTCGGCGGGCGCGGCGTTCAAGCGGAGAGCTCCTGTGAATCGGGTCAGGCGGTGAAGGACATGGGGGCGTGCGCGGTCCACGGGTCGGTGACCCGGTGGGAGACCTTGGTCTCCACGGTCCAGCCGCACTTGTCGGCGGCGGACTGCAGGGCGCGCTCGGCCAGGCCGAGCCAGGGCCACTCGGTGGCCCAGTGGGCGGCGTCGACCAACGCGACGGGCGCCGCCTCGGCGGCCTCGGAGGCCGGGTGGTGGCGCAGGTCGGCGGTCACGTAGGCGTCGACGCCGGCCGCCCGTACGTCGGCGAGGAAGCCGTCGCCCGAGCCGCCGCACACCGCGACCCGGCTGATCAGCCGGTTCGGGTCACCCGCGACACGGACGCCGGCGGCGGTGGCGGGCAGGCCCGCGGCGACCTGCGCGGCGAACGCGGACAGGGGCAGCGGGGGCTCCAGCAGACCGATCCGGCCGGAGCCCCGACGGCCCAGCGGGTCGGTCGGGTCCGGCACCAGCGGACCGGTCACCCGCAGGCCCACCGCCTCGGCGAGCGCGTCCGAGACGCCGGGGTCGGCGTGGTCGGCGTTGGTGTGGGCGACGTGCAGGGCGATGCCGTTGGTGATCAGCGTGTGCACCACCCGGCCCTTGAAGGTGGTGGCGGCGACGCTGGTGGTGCCGCGCAGGTAGAGGGGGTGGTGGGTGACCACCAGGTCGGCGCCCCACTCCACGGCCTCGTCGACGACCGCCTGGACGGGGTCGACGGCGAACAGCACGCGGTTGACCTCGGCCTGAGGGTCTCCGCAGACCAGGCCGACGGCGTCCCAGGACTCCGCCCACTGCGGCGGGTAGACCTCTTCGAGCGCGGTGATGACGTCGGACAGTTTCGGCACCTGTCGAGACTACCGTGCGCGCGGGGGCGATCGGGCCTCGGCCGTTCGGGCGCCGGGGCCGCCGTAGGGCGGTCGCGGGGTGCCTCGGCGACGGAGGCGGGGCGGCACGGGGGCCGGTGCGAGCGTCCGCGCGGGTGTCGGCGCCGGATCGGCGCCGGATCGGAGCCGGATCGGAGCCGGATCAGCTCGGTGTTCGAACGGCTCGCGGAGGGGTTCGGACGGGGGTGCCGCCGGCGCACGGATGCGCGTCAACCTGCGACGGGGGGCGCCCGGACGGCCCCGCGCGGGCCGTGCGCGCCCGCACGCCCGGCGCCCGCTGCACACATCACGGCTCTCGTACGAATTCGAAACCGCCCCTGGATCACCCTTACGAGTGAAGTGACCGGCTCTGCGTTGAGCCGCCGGTTTTCTCGAAACTAACTTCAGTCCTGCGAACGGGAGTTGCCCCAGTCGCCCCGGCGGACCGGCGGGGCGGCGGGGCGGGCACCCCGCCGGCGCGGACCCCGGGCGACGGGCCCTGGGCCCCGCCGATCGAGAGGCGTCGTCCTCATCGCCCCTGGAGGGGCAGCAACCGACGAAGGGATGTGGTGGCGAATGAGCGCGAGCACATCGCTGCGTGCTGCTGGGGGCCGGGGATCGGCGCGCCGCGGACCGGATGCGGACGGTTCGTGGCCGGAGACGACGCGGGCGGCGCTGGCCGGCGCCGGAGGCCGGGGAGGCGACGGCGGCTGGGACGTCACCGTCGGCGGCTTCTGGTGCACGGCCAGGCCGTCCGCGTCCTCTCCCCTGCCCGAGCAGGGGTGGAAGCTCCATGTCAGCGCGGCGACCCTGGTGGGCGAGGAGGTGCTCTCGGCGGTCGTCCGGGTGCTCACCGAGGACCCGTGCAGCTTCAAGTTCGCCGCCGCCCGGGAGCGGCTCAGCGAGCTCAACTCCCGTAACAGCGACCGGGGATCGGCGGGGAAGTTCATCACCGTCTATCCGGCGGACGACGCGCAGTTCCAGCGGCTGGCGGCCGAGCTCGACCGGGCCACCGCCGGACTGCCGGGGCCGGTGGTGCTCTCCGACCGGCCGTACCGGCCCGGGAGCCGGGTGCACTACCGGTACGGCGCGTTCGCGCTGCCGGCGGAGCTCGGCAACGACGGGGAGTACCGGTCGGTGCTGCGCGGGCCCGGTGGGGAGCGGGCCGAGGACGTGCGCGGCGGGTCGTACCGGGCGCCGGCCTGGGTGCGGGACCCGCTGCGCACCGGGGCACCGCCGCGATCGGAGACATCACCGCGATCCGGCGCATCGCCCCGCTCCGCGGCCGCCGGGGGCGGGCAGCGCAGGGGCGGCGTGCTGCTGGCCGGACGGTACGCGGTGACCGCCGCCGTGCGGCACGGCGCCAAGGGCGGGGTGTTCCTCGGACGGGAGGCGTCCAGCGGCGCCGAGGTCGTGGTCAAGCAGGCCCGGGCGCACATCGAGGTCGACCGCGCGGGCACCGACGCCCGCGACGCGCTGCGGCACGAGGCCGCGCTGCTCGACCGCCTGAGCGGGCAGGACCTGGCGCCGCGCGCCGTCGAACTGATCGAGCAGGACGACTCCGTCTTCCTGGTGCAGGAACGAATCGCCGGACAGCCGCTGGGCAGCTGGGTCGCCGCCCGGCTGCGCCGCGACGGCAGCCCCGACGTCGACTGGGCCGAGGCCGGGCCGGTCGCGCACGCCCTCCTCGACCTGGTCGAGCGGGTGCACGCCCAGGGCCTGGTGCTGCGCGACCTCTCCCCCGGCAACGTCATGGTCCGCCCCGACGGCACCCTGCGCCTGGTCGACCTCGAACTCGCCGCCGAGGCCGGCCGGACCGCCGGATCGGCCGGCACCCCCGGCTACCGCGCCCCCGAGCACGGACCCGGCCGCCTCGCCCCCGCGGGCAGCTGCGTCGCCGACCCGGCCGTCGACCTGTACGCCCTCGGCGGTCTGCTCTTCCTCCTGGCCACCGGCCACGACCCCCTCCTGCCGGACGACCTCCCACAGGCCCGCCCGGTCACCGAACGCCTCGGCCGCTGGCTCGCGCTCGCCGCGCGGACGGGAACCACCGCGCGCCGCCTGGCACCGGCCGTCCTCGGGCTGCGGGCCGACGAGCCGGAGCGGAGGTGGGCGATCGCACGGGTGCGGGAGGCGCTGCGCGAGGACGAAGCGCCGCAGGGCGCCGACGCCGGCCGCACCGACGCCGGCCGCGCCGCGCGACCCGCCCTGGTCACGCCCCTGTGGCACGCACCCACCCGACGGGGCGCCGGCCCCGCACGCGACGCTTCCGCACCCCTCGACCTCCTCCCGGACGACGGCCCGCTGGGCGACCGCCTCCTGTGCGACGGCCTGCGGCACATCGCCGCCACCGCCACACCGGAGCGGCGGGACCGACTGTGGCCGGTGGTGCGCGCCGGCGAGCGGACCGATCCGTGCAACGTCCAGCACGGCGCCGCCGGGGTGCTGGCCGTCCTGGCGCGGGCGGTCGCGGCCGAGGGGTTGCCGGACGACGTCCGGACGCAGGCCGCGCGGACGGCCCGGACCGCGGCGGACTGGATCGAGCGGCGCACCGCCGCCGAGCCGGTGGTGCTGCCCGGACTGCACTTCGGGCGCTCGGGGACGGCCTGGGCGCTGCTGGACGCCGCCCGGGTGCTGGACGACACCGCACTGGCCGAGCGCGCCGCCGGGCTCGCCCGCCGGATCGCCGTCGAATGGCCCAACCCCGATGTCTGCCACGGCGCGGCCGGCGCCGGATTCACCCGACTGCGCTTCGCCGCGGAGGCCTCCGGGGCGCCCGACTCCGGCGCGACCGACTTCCTCGACCGGGCCGCCCACGGCGCCCACGCGCTGCTCGCCGCCGCCGGCCGCGAGCCGTACGGGACGGTCTGGCCGGTACCGGCGGACTTCGACTCGGCCCTCGCCGGGATCACCCACCTCGGCTTCGCCCACGGCGTGGCCGGTGTGGGCACCTTCCTCCTGGCCACCGCCGAGGCCACCGGCGACCGTGCCCTGCTCGCCGGCGCCGCCGAAGCCGGGCGCACGCTCGCCGCCACCGTCCGCTGGGGCGAGGCCCGGGACGGCGAGGGTCGGGACGGCGGGGCCCAGGACGCGCGGGACAGCGGACGGGCTCCCGCCGTCCGCGCGACCGCCTGGTGGCCGCAGAGCGCCGGCGACCCGGCGCACATCCGGCTCGCCCACTGGTGCAGCGGATCCTCCGGCGCGGGCAGCTTCCTGCTGCGGCTCTGGCGCGCCACCGGCGACGCCGAGGCGCTCGACCTGGCCCGCGCCGCCGGCCGCGCCGTCCTGGCCGCCCGCTGGCACGGCGGGGCGAGCGCCTGCCACGGGCTGGCCGGCGACGGCGAGTACCTCCTGGACCTCGCCGAGGCCACCGACGAGCCCGAGTTCCGTACCGGAGCCGAACAGCTGGCCGCCCTCCTGGCCACCCGGGCAGCCCTGCGCGACGGCCTCCTGGTCCTCCCGGACGAGACCGGCACCGGCTGCGCCCCCGCCTACGGCACCGGCACCGCAGGCCCGTTGGCCTTCCTGCTGCGACTGCGCCACGGCGGCCCCCGGCTCTGGCTGGACCCGGCCCCGCCCGCACCACCCGGACTCCCCTCCGGCGGAAGCGGGGTGAGCGGAGCATGAACGTGGCCACCCGGACCATGACCCAGGCCCTGCGCCGGCTGAGCTTCGCCTTCGCCGCCGACGGCAGCCACGCCGCCTGCCTGGCCGCGTCCGCCGACAGCGGTTGGTACGTGGAGAGCTGGCGACTGCCGCCGGACGGCACACCGGCCGCGCCACTACCGCTGCCGCTGTCCGGCAACCGCTCGGAGAGCCTGCGCTCACAGCTGGTCGCCCTGCCGGACGGCTCGGTGCTGGTCTGCCGTCACGACGGCGATCGGCACGACCTGGTCCGCCTCCACTACGGCGAAACCGCCACCGTGGAACAGCCGTTGGCCTCCCTCCGGATGGCCGGGCTGCGCCTGCTGCCGCTCCCCGTACCGGAGGGCGCCGGCCCCCGGACCCCGGTGGCGGTCGCCCTCGGCACCGACACCCGCCCGGCGACCACCGCCTGGCTGGTGCGGGCGGACGGCAGCGAGCCCGAACCGGTCGCCGAGATCGCGGGACTGCACGGCGGCGGCACCTGGCTGGACCGCACCGGCGCACTGCTCGCCCTGGACCGGGTGCACGCGGGCCTGGTCCGCAGTGTGGTGCTCGACCTGCGCAGCGGCACCACCACCCCGCTGCTGGAGATCGGCGAGCGCAGCAACGACCGCCTGGTGCTGTTCGACCCGGACAGCCGGTTCGCGATGGTGCGCAGTGACGCCCCCGGCACCGACCGGCTCGGCTGGGGCGTCCTCGGCGGCGGCGAGCCGCTGCGGTTCCCGGAGTGCCTGCACGTCGCCGGCATGTTCCTGCGGCCGGTCGCCCTCCACCAGGCGGCGGACGGCCCCCGGGTCGCGGTGCAGATCGACCACGGCGCCGGATCCGCGCTCGCCCTGTGGCGGCCGACCACGGGACGACTGGACCCGGTGCCGGTGCCGCCCGGGCGGCTCGGCGCGGTCGGGCACTGGGACGCGGCCGGGCTGCGGCTGCCGTACTCCTCGCCCGACCATCCGGCGGCACTGGCCACCCTGGACGTGGACGCGCTGCTGGCGCACGGCCCGGTACCGACCGGCACCGGCCCGATGCCACTGCCGCTCCAACTCGCGCCGCTGGCCTCGGGACTGCCCGGCCCGTGGCGGGACACCGCACTGCCCTGGCAGCCCGGCGGGGTGCGCACCGTCCGGACCCCGCCGCCCGGCTGGCAACTGGACGGCAGCACCCCGCCCGGCGAGGGCGGCCGCTGGCAGCACGCCCAGAGCCTCGAACTGGCGGGCCCGGCCGGCCCGTTGGAGGCCGTCGTGTACGGCGGCGACGCCTGGCTGAGCAGCCCGCACCTGGTGCTGGCGCTGCACGGCGGCCCGGCCGACGCCTGGCGGCTGGAGTTCGACCCGGCGCTGCAGCGGATGGCCGCCGAGGGCCTGGCCGTGGTCGCACCCAACCAACGCGGCTCCACGGGCTACGGCGTGGCGCACGCGCTGGCCATCCGGGGCGCCTGGGGCGGGCCCGACCTGGACGACGTGCTGTACCTGCTGGACGGCATCGCCGGCCAGCGCGCGGCACTCGGCCTGGAGCCGCCCGCGCTGTTCGGGGTCAGCTACGGCGCGTTCCTGGCACTGCTGGCGGCCGCACACGCACCGACCGGCCAGGTCGCCCGCTGCGCGGTGGTCGCCCCGTTCCTGTCCGGCGCCCGACTGCTGGCCGAAGCGGCGCCCCCCGTAAGGGCGTTGACCACCCGGCTGGGCGGCGGCGAGCCGATCGCCGACGCCCGCGGCCCGCGCGACGTGCTGCAGCTCGCGCACCGGCTGAGCGCGCCACTGCTGGTGGTGCACGGCAACCGGGACGAGATCGTCCCGGTCAGCCAGTCCCGGTCGCTGCGGCACGAGTTGCTGCGGATCGGCCGGATCGAGGGCGAGGACTTCCGGTACGTCGAGGCGGCCGGAGCCGGGCACGAGGTGCTCGCCGAGGAGGGCGCCGCCGTGCTGCACGAGCTGCTGGCCGCGTTCCTGCGGACCGGCCGGCCGGGCTGAGCCCGCCCCGCCACCCGACAACCCACAGACTCCCGGGCCCGCCGAGGCCCGGGGCACACCCCCGGCACGGTGGATGGAGGCCGTCCGGGGGGCGATACCCGACGCCCGCGTGCAGATCGCGGCGGGCGTGACCTCAAGGGGAGGAACCGATCATGGAGAACATGGTGGACTTTGAGACCGACCTCGCGGCTCTGCAGGACCTGCCGGAGACCGAGTCCGTCGAGCTGACCGGCCACGGCAACGGCTGCCAGTACACCTGTCTCATCCTGACCTGCCTGCTGTTCACCGTCAGCTGAGCCGGCGGCTCGGCCGACCGTCGATCGGGCGGTAGTCACCGGGTGCCGCCCCTGCCTGTCCGGACAGGCGGGGGCGGCACCCGCCCTCTTCCGGCCCGCTTCCCGCGTGGATTCCCGCCGTTCCCGCTTTCCGTTCCCGCTTTCCGTTTCCGACGCTCCGTTTCCGACGCTCCGTTTCCGACTCCGACGGGAGCTCCCGGTTGCCCCGCCGCCCCACCGGTTGGACCCTCGCCCTCGGCCTCGCCCTGCCGATCGGGGCCGCCGGCACCCTCGCGCTCCCCGCCGTACTCGCCGGAGCCGTCGACGCCGTCCTCGGCCGCCGCTCCGGGCCCGGCGCCCTCCTCCTGCTCGCCCTCGTCCTGGGCGCGGCGGCCGCCGCCGACGCCACCGCCGCGGCAGCCGGACCGGCCTGTTCCGCCGAGGCCACCGCCACCCTGCGCGGACGCCTCGTCCGCCACCTGCTCGCCCTCGGGCCCGGCGGCCGGCTGCACGGCGGCCCGCCGCCCGGCGACCTCGCCGCCCGTCTGCTGGGCTCGGCCGGCGCCGCGGGCGGCCGACTGCCCGCCGCCCTGGGCGCCACCACCGCGCTGCTCACCTCGGTCGGCGCGATCGTCGGGCTCGGGGTGCTGTCACCGTGGCTGGCGCTCACCTTCTTCGCGGGCGTGGTGCCCGGCGTGGTGCTGATCCGGCTCTTCCTGCGGCAGGCCGGGCCGGTGTTCGCCCGCTACCAGGAAGTCCAGGCCGCGCTCGCCGCCCGACTGAGCGGCGCCCTCACCGGACTGCGCAGCATCCACGCGGCGGGAGCCCAACAGCGCGAGGCAGAGCGGGTGTTGGCCCCGCTGCCGGAACTCGCGGCGGCCGGGCACGCGCTCTGGGCGGCACAGCGGCGCACGGCCTGGCAGGCGACCCTGCTGATCGCCCTGGTCGAGGTCGCGGTGCTCACCACCGCCGGCGCGCTGCTCGCCGACGGCGCTCTCGCCCCCGGCGCGCTCGCCGCGGCGGCCGGCTGGGCGGCACTCGGCGCGGGACTGTTCGAGCAGGTCGAGGCGCTGGTCGGGGTCGCCCATGCGCGCGCCGGGCAGGCCCGGGTGGACGAGCTGCTGGCGCTCGCGCCCGCCCCCTCCGGTACGGGCGCGCTCCCGGCCGGCGGCCCCGGGCGGGTCGAGCTGCGGGGCGTGGTGGTGCGCGACGGCGACCGGGTGCTGCTCGGCCCGCTCGACCTCACCGTCCCCGGCGGCCGCACGGTCGCGCTGGTCGGGCGCTCCGGCTCCGGCAAGTCGCTGCTGGCCGCGCTCCCCGGGCGGCTGCGCGACCCCGACGAGGGCACCGTCCTGATCGACGGCGTCCCGGTCGGCACGCTCGCGCCGACCGAACTGCGGCACGCGGTCGGCTACGCCTTCGCCCGGCCCGCACTGGTCGGCCGTACCGTGCGCGACGCGCTGGCCGGCGCCGGCCCGACCGAGGCGGCGGCCGCCCGAGCGGACGGCTTCCTGCAGCGACTGCCGTCCGGCTGGGACACCCCGCTCGGCGAACTCCACCTCTCCGGTGGCGAGTTGCAGCGCCTCGGGCTCGCCCGGCTGCTGGCCCGGCCGACCCGGGTGGTCGTCCTGGACGACGCGACCTCGGGCCTCGACCTCGCCACCGAGTACCAGGTCACCGAAGCCCTCGACCGCGCCACCCACGGCCGCACCCGGCTGGTGATCGCCCACCGGGCCGCCGTCGCCGCCCGCGCCGACCTCGTCGCCTGGCTCGACGCCGGCCGCCTCCGCGCCCTGGCCCCCCACGCCACCCTGCTCACCCACCCCGACTACCGCGCCACCCTCGCCGACAGCGCCTTGCAGGCCGCTGCCGCCGGGTGACGGCCTGCGTGGGAAGTCGGCGGGTCCGACTTCCCACGTCGGTTCGCCTTCCCACGTCGGTCCGACTTCCCACGCGGGTCCGACTTCCCAGGTCGGTTCGCCGATCCCGTTCCGCGTTCGCGCCCGAAGGGCAGTTCCTCTCACAGAAAGCCGGCCCAGCCGACCAGCCATGCAGCCCACCTCGCTCCCCTCCACAGGAAGTCGGCGACATCGACTTTCCACGCCGCGGGGCCCCGCCACCGCGCCGCACCGACACCGCCGCGCGCACCGCCGACCGTCCGGACGCGCGGACAGCCCGGCACCGAAGGCGCCCGCCCGCGCCCGCGCAGGACGTCGGCGGGGCCGACGTTCCGCGCTCGGCGCCCCGCCCGGGTGGGGGCTGCTCTTCCGGCAGTTGGCGACCACCCGGGGACCGCTGGTGCGGTTGCTCGCGTGGTCCGGGGTGGAGGCGCTGCCGCCACTGGTGTCCGGACTGTTCGTCTCGGTCGCCGTCGACCAGGGGTTCCTGGCCGGCCGGCCCGGCGTCGGGGTCGCCTGGCTGAGCGGGTTCGGCGCCGCCATGGCCGTCCGGGCGTACGCGACGCGGGCCGGGTTCCCGCACCTCGCCGCCGTGGTGGAGCCACTGCGGGACGCCCTGGTCGAGCGGGTGGTCCGCAGTGCGCTCGCCCGCCCGACCGCGGATCCGGCCGAAGTCGCCCGGCTCACCGAACAGGTCGAGTCCGCCCGGCAGTTGACCGCCACCCTGCTCCGCACTCTGCGCGGGGTCGGGGTCACCCTGGTCGCCGCACTGATCGGCCTGACGCTGCTCGCGCCCGTCGTCCTGCCGCTGGTCCTGCTGCCGCTGCCGGTCGCCGGGCTGCTCTTCGCCCGGCTGCTGCGCCCGATGGTGGCGCGGAGGCGGGCGGTGGTGCTGGCCGAGGAACGGCTCGCCGCCGAGGCCGGACGGGCGCTGCACGGGCTGCGCGACATCCAGGCGACCGGCACCGGCGACGAGGTCGCCCGGGCACTGGTCGAGGCCGCCGACGCGAGCGCCGCCGCCTCACGGGCACTCGGCCGGGCGTCGGCGCTGCGCGCGCTCGTGGTGGCGCTCGGCGGGCGGCTGCCGGTCCTCGCCGTCCTCACGGCGGCACCCTGGCTGCTCGCGCACCGGACCCTCACCCCGGGCGAACTGCTCGGAGTCGCCACCTACCTGGTCCAGCAACTCGACCCGGCCGTCCGGACCCTCGCCGGTACGGTCGGCGGCTGGCTGCTCGACCTGGCCGTGGTCCTCGACCGCCTGGCCGCGACAACGGCGCCCGCCGACCGGCACCACGACGCCCGCGCCACCGTCGCGGCCACACATCCCACGGCACCCGACATCCGGGATGACACCGACAGCACCGACGACCAGGCCGCGGGCGCAGCACCCGCAGGCGGCCGACACACAGCCGCCGCGGGAAGGGCCCGCCCGGCCCCACGAACCACCTGGACACCGCGAACTGCCTGGACACCGCAACCGACCGGCAGCGACCGGCCGGGCGCGGCGGGAGCCGATCCCGACCCGGGCGCAGCCCCCGACGCCTCGGGCCGTACCGACCGACCGGGTTTCGCGGGCAGCGCCCCCGACGTCCGGCTGGTCGGTGTCCGGTTCGGCCACGGTGCGGGTGCGGCGCCGGTGCTGGACGGGCTCGATGCCGCCGTCCGGGCCGGGGAGCACGTGGCGGTGGTCGGGCCCAGTGGGGCGGGCAAGTCGACGCTGGCGGCGCTGCTGGCCGGGGTGGTGGTGCCGACGACCGGGTGGGTGGCGGTCGGCGGGGTGCGGCCGGAGCCGGGCCGGCTGGTGGCGCTGGTGCCGCAGGAGGCGTACGTGTTCCCGGGCTCGGTGCGGGAGAACCTGGCCTGGCTCGCACCGGACGTCACCGACGACCGGCTGGCCGCGGCCGTGGCGCTGCTGGGCGCGGAGGGACTGGTGGCGCGCCTCGGCGGGCCGGGCGCCGCGCTACTCGATCCGAGTGAACTCTCCGCAGGTGAGCGCCAGTTGCTGGCGCTGGTGCGGACGTACCTGTCGCCCGCCCCGGTCGTCGTGCTGGACGAGGCGACCTGCCACCTGGACCCGGGTGCGGAGGAGCGGGTCGAGCGGGCCTTCGCCTCCCGTCCGGGGACGCTGGTGGTCGTCGCGCACCGCGTCAGTTCCGCGTTGCGGGCGGACCGGGTGCTGTTGCTGGAGGGCGGGCGCGGCCTGCTGGCCCGGCACGGCGATCTGCAGGTGCTGTCCCCGCTCTACCGCGAGCTGGTCGGTCACTGGCTCGGTTCCACGCCCCGGACCAGCCCGGGGCTCGCGTCGTGATCTCGATAGGATCTCGTCCGTTCCGGCCGTTATGGTGGCCGGGGCACGGGCCGCGATCACCGGCTACGGGCGCGTACCGAGCGCCCGATCGGGGCCCCGACCGTGCGCCACCGGCGCCGGCCGGGCGCCGATGACCTGCACCCTCCGCACGGAAAAGACGATTTCTCATGTCCGACACCCTCACCGACACCACCGGACCCGCGGCCAACGGGACCGACGCCGACGAGAAGACGGCCGAGGACTCCGCCGCGCACGGCCGCCACCGCGGCCGTTCCGCCGCCGACGACACCCCGGAGTCCGACCCGCACGGCCGCCACCGCGCGGCTGCGGCACAGGGCTGATCCACCCGCACCACACGACGGGGCCCGCCGAGGGGAGCAACGCTCCCCCTGGCGGGCCCTCGTCCGTGAGAAGCCGAGGCGTCAGGACACCCGGACGCCCGGACGTCAGTCCATCGTCACGACGGTCCGCAGCGCCTCGCCGCTGCGCATCTGCGCGATCGCGTCGTTGACGTCCGCCAGGCCGACCCGGTGGGTGATCATGCCGTCGAGGTCGATCCGCCCGGCCCGCCAGAGGTCCACGACCAGCCCGATGGTGCGCCCGACGGTCGCCCCGCCGTACAGCGAGGGCAGCAGGCGCTTCTCGTTGAAGAACAGCTCGCCCATGGTGAACTGCGCCAGGTCGTCCTGGGCGCCCGCACCGATGACGACCACCGCGCCGCCGCGCCGGGCGGCGTCGTAGCCGGCCCGGACGGTGGCCGCGCGGCCGACCGCCTCGAAGACGTAGTCGAAGCCGCCGCCGGGCAGCTTCTTCGCCACCGCCTTCAGGTCCTCGGGGGCGATCGCCTCGGTGGCGCCGAAGGCGAGGGCGCGCTCGCGGCGGGAGGCGACCGGGTCGACCACGGTGATCCGGCCGGCGCCGCAGACCCGGGCGCCCTGCACGGTGGCCACGCCGACGCCGCCCGCCCCGATGACCGCGACGGACGCCCCGGGCTCGACCGCGGCGGTGTTCACCGCCGCGCCTATGCCCGTGGTCACCCCGCAGCCGATCAGCGCGGCGGCCTCGTACGGGAGGTCGGCGGGCACCTTGATCAGGGCGTTGGCGGAGACCACGACCTCGTCGGCGAAGGCGCCGGTGCCGTAGAAGCCGGAGGCGATCAGGCCGCCCTCCTCGATCCGGAAACCCGGGGCGCCGAGCCGGCGCAGGCTGGCGACGCAGAGGTGGCCGCGGTCCCGCACGCAGTGGTCGCAGCTGCCGCAGGGCGCCATCCAGCAGAGCACCACGCGGTCGCCGACCCGCAGGCCGGTCACTCCCTCGCCGACCTCGACGACGTCACCGGCGCCCTCGTGCCCGGGGACGAACGGCGCGGGCTGCGGCAGGACGCCGCTCATCGCGGAGAGGTCGGAGTGGCAGAGGCTGGCGGCGCGCATCCGGACCCGGACGCTGCCTCTCCTGAAGCCGACCGCGGTCACGTCCTCGCGGACGTCGAGGGTGTCCTGGCCGGTCTTGTGCAGGACGGCTGCGCGCATGGTGCTGCTCCCTGTATGCATCGGATGACACGGAGTGGATCCTCGGACGGGGCGATTGTGGCATGACCTCCGCAACATCAGGAGGACGGGTTCGACAACAACGGTGCGGCAGAACTGTGGAAGTTCGCCGCCCGTCCACCACCTGCCCGCGCCGTGATCAGCGACGTGCCGGTTCCCACACGCGTACCGGCCGGGCCGGACGGGCCCGCCGACGGCGCCGGCGCTACCGTCGAGTAAGGTCCCAGCAGCCCGTCCCCCATCCGATCCGAGGAGCACCGCATGTCAGACCTGCTGCAGAGCGCCCGCCCGGCGCCCGAGGTGCTGGCGGCGTTCGAGGCGGCCACCGGGTTCATGCCGGTGGACGAGGGACTCGCGCTGTACGCGGCGGCGGTGGCCGCGGCCCGCGACACCGGCCTGCCCGTGCTGGAGATCGGCACCTACTGCGGCCGCTCGGCGATCCTGCTGGCGGCGGCGGCCCGCGAGACCGGGACACTCGCGCTGACCGTGGACCACCACCGCGGCTCGGAGGAGCAGCAGCCCGGCTGGGAGTACCACGACCCGACCCTGGTCGACCCGGAGGTCGGCCTGATGGACACCCTGCCCCGGTTCCGCCGCGCCCTGCACGCCGCCGGGCTGGAGGAGCACGTGGTGGCGCTGGTCGGCCGCTCGCCGCGGATCGCCGCGCTCTGGGGGCGCCCGCTGGGCCTGGTGTTCATCGACGGCGGGCACACCGACGAGCACGCGACCGGGGACTACGAGGGCTGGGTGCCGCACCTGGCGCCGGAGGGCCTGCTGGTGGTGCACGACGTCTTCCCGGACCCCGCGGACGGCGGCCAGGCCCCGTACCGGGTGTACCTGCGGGCGCTCGCCGAGGGCTTCGAGGAGGTCTCGGTGACCGGTTCCCTGCGCGTCCTGCGCCGCCCCGCCCGCTGACTCGGCGGGCCCTCCCCCGCTGCTCCCACGGGCCCTCCCCCGCCGACCCGGTGGGCCCCCACCGCCGCAGATCCCCCGAGCCGCCCCACGGCCCCGCGCCGATGCTCTAACGTCGTGCCGGGGCTGTCGGGCATGGGTTCGAACGGTACGGTGGCCGCGCAGCACCAGGCAGAGCATCGGCGGACGGTGGGGGCCAGCAGCGACATGACGGACCAGCAGAACACCGCTCCGGCGGTCTGGGACCCGACGGCGCGCGGCGGCGCCGGCGGCTGGGTGCGCGGCCCGCAGCACCCGGCCGGTGCCGAACCCGCTCCCGGGGCCCCCGCAGCGGGCCCCGCGCCGCATGCCCCCGCCACGCCGCAGGCCCCCGCCGACCCGCGCCTCGACCGGGTCGTCCCGCCCGCCGGGCCCGGCGCCGCCGACGACCAGGGCCCGCCGCTGGGCGCCCGCCCGTACCTGGCCACCGCGCCCGGCTTCGACCCGCCGACCGCCCCGATCCCCCGCGCCACCACCCCGCAGCCGCCCGCCGCACCTCCGGCGGCCTCGCCCTTCCCCGCCCACGCGACCGCGCAGCACCAGCCGGCGCAGGGCTACGGCTACCCCCAGCCCCCGCCCGCCCCGCCACAGCCCCCGTACGGCGCCCAGCCCGGCCACCCGGCCGGCCACCCGGCCGACTATCCGACCTCCTACTCCTACGAGGACGACGACGAGCACCGCCCGGCCAACCGCAAGGCCCCGCTGCTGATCGGCTTCGCGCTGCTCCTGGTGCTGGCGATCGGCGGCGGCCTGCTGTTCGCCGCCCGGGACGACGGCAAGGGCGGCCAGGCGGCGCCGGCTCCGACCTCCGCCCCCGCGACCGGTGGCGGCGCTCCGCAGCCCGTTCCCGCACCCGCCGGCACGGACGCCGCGCCGAGCGGCAGCGCGAGCGCCCCGGCCTCGCCGACCGCCGCGCCGTCCCCGACCGCGACCGGCCCCGGGCCGAACGCCCAGGCCCAGGCGCAGGCGCTGGACGGCGTGCTCAGCGAGGGCGAGAACGCGAAGGCCCCGATCGGCAGCGCCGTCGCCAAGGTGAGCAGCTGCCCGTCGAAGGCCGACATCGCGAGTGCCGCCCAGACCTTCGACAACGGCGCCACCCAGCGCGCCACGCTGCTGGCCAAGGTCGCCAACCTGAGCCTCACGGACGTGCCGGGCGGGGCGGAGGCGCTGAACTCGCTGAAGTCGGCGTGGCAGTTGTCCGCCGAGATCGACAAGGCGTACGCGGCCTGGGCGCGCGCCGTCGCCGCCCAGGGCTGCTCCGGCCGGGCCCCGACCACCCAGGACAAGAAGCACGCGGACGAGCTCAACCCGCAGGCCACGCAGGCGAAGGCGGACTTCATGAACAAGTGGAACCCGATCGCCAAGAGCTACGGCCTGACCCCGCTCACCCAGGACAGGATCTGACCCACCCGTGACCGGCACAGCCCCCCGACCGCCCCGCCGCTCCACCCTGCTGCGCGTCACCACGGTGGTGGCCGCGGCCGTTCCGCTCTGCACGGCGGGGTGGTTCGGCTGGCAGGCCCTCGACCGCTCCGGCCCGGCGGGCGCCACGGCCGCCGCCTCCGCCCCGGCCGCCGCCCCGGACACGGCGCAGGCCGCAGGCGCGCCGTCGGACGCCGGCGACGCCACGACGCCGCTCACCCCGCCCGTCGCACCGGCGCCGACCTCCGGTGCCCCGGCGGCCGAGGCGCCCACCGCGGCCCCGAGCCAGGTGCCGGCCCCGGCCGCACCGGCCCCGAGCACGGCCGCTGCGGCCGACAGCCTCGCCGGGCGGACCGTCGTCCTCGACCCCGGCCACAACCCCGGCAACGTCGCGCACTCCGCCGAGATCAACCGTCAGGTGGACATCGGCAACGCCCGCAAGGAGTGCGACACCACCGGGACCGAGACCAACGCCGGCTACACCGAAGCCGAGTACACCCTGGACGTCTCCCGCCGGGCCCGCGCCATCCTGGCCGCCCGGGGCGCCAAGGTGGTGCTGGTGCAGGACGGCGACCGCCCCTGGGGCCCGTGCATCGACGAGCGTGCCCGGGCCGGCGCCGACGCGCACGCCGACGTCGCCGTCTCGGTGCACGGGGACGGCGGCCCGGCGAGCGGCAGCGGGTTCCACGTGATCATGCCCGCCAAGGTGGTGGCCGGGAAAGCGGACAACTCCGCGATCGTCGAACCCTCGCACCGGCTCGGTCTGCTGTTGCGCGACCACTTCCACACCGCCACCGGCGAGCCGTACGCGGACTACATCGCGAACCAGGGTCTGGACACCCGGTCCGACCTGGGCGGGCTGAACCTGTCGAGCGTCCCCAAGGTGTTCATCGAGTGCGGTAACATGCGCAACTCGACGGACGCGAAGCGGATGACGGACCCTCAGTGGCGCCAGCAGGCGGCCCAGGGGATCGCCGACGCGCTCACCGCGTTCCTGACGACTCAATAGAAGATTCGAAGGCCCAGTACGGGAGTTGAGCCGCGCAGCGCGGCGGGCGGAGTTCCGTCCGGCCCGCGCGGTTTGCAACGACTTCGCCCCGTTCCCGGTCCCGCCGTGCGCCGACAGGACGGTTGGGCCTAGGCTTCTGGTCCGTTCGGGAGTTTCGGCCGGTCAGCCCGACCGCACGAAGCACCGTCCACGACACGTCAACGAGGGGAACGTTAGTGAATCTGCGCGCTCTCACCAGGGGAGACGCCGCCGTCGCGGGCGCGGCCGTCCTGCTCTTCATCGCCTCCTTCCTGCCCTACTGGACCCTGGACTGCAGCGGCCGGTACTGCCCGCCTGACAGCTCGCAGAACGCGTGGAGCACCCAGCTGTTCCCCATCCTGCCCTCGATCTACCTGCTGGGCATCGCCGCCGCGGCGCTGATCCTGGTGCAGCGGTTCCAGGGTCAGAACGCGGCCAACCGCCAGGTGCTCGGCCTGCGGCTGGACCAGTGGGGCATCGCCTTCTCCGTCGCCGCGCTGTGGACCTCGATCTGGGCGCTGGGCGGCGGTGTGTCGGGCACCGGCGTCAGCCACGGCTTCGGCGCCTGGCTCGGCTTCATCTCGCTGATCGTGCTCGCCGGTGCGGCCGCGGCCGGCCCGCTGCTGCCCGCGCTGAAGGCCCCGCTGACCTCCGACCGCCCGGCCGTGCCCTACCAGGGCGGCTACCCGGTCCCCGGTCAGCCCGGCCACCCGGGTGCGCCCGGCCAGCCCGGCCAGTACGGCCAGTACGGCTACCCGGGCCAGGGCCACGACCCGGCCTTCGGCACCCAGGGCGGCTACGGCTTCCCGGCCGCCGGCCAGCCGCAGCCCGGCCAGCCGCAGGACGCCGGCGTCCCGGCCCCGCAGCCGGCCCCGGTCGCGCAGCAGACCGCCCCGGCGGCGGACTTCCAGCCGTACTGGTTCGCCGTCCCGGCCCCGCGCCAGCTGGCCCCGAAGGACAACCCGGCCGGCGCCCCGATCGGCGAGGTCGTGCCCGGCACCTGGTACCTGGCCGTCGAGCAGCGCGGCACCGCGCTGGTCGCGCAGCTGGCGGACGGCACCCAGGGCGTGCTGACCGACACCACGGGCATCCAGCGCGGCTGACGTCCCCGGACGCACGAGGAAGGGGCGGGACCGGTTCTCCGGTCCCGCCCCTTCGTCGTACCCGCTACTGCGCCGCGGCCGCCCGCTGCCGGACCCGCTCCGGGCGGCGGCCGCTCAGCAGCAGTCCTGGACCACCAGCCCGGCGGGCAGCTGGTCCCCGCCGAAGACCGCGACCGTCGCCGGGTCCCCGCCGAGCGCGGCCACCGCGAGCAGCAGCGCCCCGGCCGTCCAGGTGGTGCGCTCCTCCGGCCAGATCGCGTCGTCCTCGAACACGTACCCGGTCCAGTACGAGCCGTCCTCGTGCCGCAGGTGCTTCTGGATCCAGCGCAGGATGTCCACCGCGCGGTCGGACTGCCCGATCGCCCAGAGCGCCAGGGCCAGTTCGGCGCTCTCGCCGCCGGTCACCCACGGGCGGTCGCTGACGCAGCGCACGCCGAGGCCGGGGACGACGAAGCGCTCCCAGTCCCGCTCGATCCGGGCCAGCGCCGCGTCGCCGCGCAGGCCGGTGCCGAGCACCGGGTAGTACCAGTCCATCGAGTAGCGGTCCTTGTCCAGGAACCGCTCGGGGTGGTGGGCGATGGCGTGCCGCAGCCGGCCGGCCGCGAGCTCCCAGTCGGGCTGCGGCTCCTCCAGGTAGTCCGCGATGGCCAGGCCGCAGCGCAGCGCGTGCAGGATGCTGGACGAGCCGGTGAGCAGCGCCTCCTCGGTGGCGGCGCCGTCCCCGTCGACCCGCCAGGCGATCGGGCCGCCGGGCAGCCGCAGCGAGACGATGAAGTCCAGGGCGCGCCGGACGACCGGCCAGATCCACTCCAGGAAGGCGTCGTCGCCGGTGCTGAGGTGGTGGTGCCAGACCCCGACCGCGACGTAGGCGCAGAAGTTGCTCTCCTTGGCCCGGTCGGTGACGACGCCGTCGGTGTAGGCGGCGTACCAGGAGCCGTCCGCGTTCTGGCCGGCGGCGAGCCAGCGGTAGGCGGCCTCGGCGGCGGCGTGCTCGCCGGCCGTGTCGAGGGCCATCGCGGCCTCGGTGTGGTCCCAGGGGTCCAGGTGGTGGCCGGCGAACCAGGGTATGGCACCGTCGGGGCGCTGCTCGGCGAGGATGCTGCGCACGGTGTCGGCGGCCTGCTCGGCGTCGAGGACGCCGTCGAGGAGCAGGACCTCGGGGACGGCGGCGGTCACGCCGTGCCGCCCGGGGCGCGGTTCGGCTTGGAGGCGTACGCGACGAAGCTCTTGCCGATGACCGGGTTGAGCGCCCGCTCGGCGGCCTTGGTGAGGGTGCTGATCACCGGGGTGCCGACGATGTCCCAGACCAGCAGCTGGTGGTAGGCCTTGACCGGCAGCGCCTTGTCGTTGTTCACGCCGACGGCGCACTTGATCCACCAGTACGGCGAGTGCAGCGCGTGCGCGTGGTGGGTGCCGTACGGTTCCAGGCCGGCGTCCTTGAGCTTGCCGAGGAGCTCGTCACCCCGGTAGATCCGGATGTGGCCGCCCTCGACCTCGTGGTACTCGTCGGACAGCGCCCAGCAGATCTTCTCGGGCAGCCAGCGCGGCACGGTGACGGCGAGCAGGCCGCCCGGCTTGAGGACGCGGAACATCTCGTTGAGCACGCCCTTGTCGTCGGGGATGTGCTCCATCACCTCGGAGATGATGATCTTGTCGAAGTACTCGTCCTCGAACGGCAGGGCCAGCGCGTTGCCCTCCATCGCGACCGCCGACGCGCCCTCGGGGGCCTCACCGGCCTGCTCCATCGCCGCGAACCACTTCGTGACCTCGGCGATCTCCTCGGTGTTCTGGTCGAGGGCGATCACGTTGGCGCCGCGGCGGTAGCACTCGAACGCGTGCCGGCCCCCGCCGCAGCCCAGGTCGAGCACCCGGTCGCCGGGGGCGAGCGGGAAGCGCGAGAAATCGACGGTCAGCACTGCAGGACTCCCATTCCTATTGCTACCAAGCGTCCTTGACGCTTCGTCACGCTTCGTCGGGCGGCGTGCGCCGGGGCGGCGGTCCGCGGCGGCGCACCCGGCCGGGCGGCCGAGCCGGCCCTGGCGGCTAGGCCACGTACCGCCAGCCGGGCCCGGACCGGGCCCGGGCGCCGACGCCGGTGGCGATCGCCGCGCGGTAGGCCTCGGCGGTCAGCTCGGCGGCCCGCTCCCAGGTGAACCGGGCCAGCACCCGCTCCCGGCCCGCAGCGCCGAGCCCCGCACGCAACTCCGGGTCGTCCAGCAGCCGGCCGAGCGCCGCGGCCAGCGCGTCCGCCTCGCCCGGCGGCACGGCCAGGCAGGTCTCCCCGTCCGGTCCGGCGACCTCGGGGATCGCCCCGCCGGTGGTGGCGACCAGCGGGGTGCCGGTGGCCATCGCCTCGGCGGCCGGCAGCGAGAAGCCCTCGTACAGCGACGGGACGCAGGCCACCTCGGCCGAGCGGTACAGGTCGACCAGCTCCTGGTCGGTCAGGCCGCTGCGGAACTCGATGTGCTCGGCCAGCCCGAAGCGGCGCACCGCGTCGGCCACCGGCCCGTCCTCCTTCTGCGGCTTGCCGACCACCACCAGGTGGGCGTCCCGCTCGGTCCGGACCTTGGCCAGCGCCTCGACCAGGAAGACCAGGCCCTTCAGCGGGACGTCGGCGCTGGAGGTGGTGACGATCCGTCCGGGCACCCGCTCGACCGCGTCCGAGGGCGACCAGAGCCGGGTGTCGGCGCCGATCGGCACCACCGAGATCGCGCCGGGCGCGGCGCCCAGGTGCTCGGCGATCTCGCGCTGCGAGGTGCCGGAGACGGTGATCACGCGGTCCAGCCGGGCGGCGACCCGGCGCTGCATCCGGGTGAAGGCGTACCAGCGGCGCAGCGACAGGCGCTTGATCCGGGTGGTGGCCGCGTCCAGCTCCAACTGCCGGTCCACGGTGATCGGGTGGTGGATCGTGGTGACCAGCGGGAAGCCGTGCCGGGCCAGGCCCAACAGGCCGTAGCCGAGGGTCTGGTTGTCGTGCACCACGTCGTAGCGGCCCTTGTGGGCGGCCAGGTACCGGCGGGCGCGCAGCGAGAAGGTCAGCGGCTCGGGGAAGCCGCCGGTGCGCATGGTGGCGAACTCCAGCGCGTCCACCGGGCCGCGGAACTCGCCGCGGGCCGGGGTGCGGAAGGGGTCGTCGGCCCGGTAGAGATCCAGGCTGGGCAGCTCGACCAGGCGCACCGAACCCGGGCCCTCGACCTCGTCCAGCACCGGGTAGGGCTGGGCGCCGATCACGTCCACGTGGTGGCCGAGCCTGGCCAGCTCACGGGAGAGGTGCCGTACGTACACGCCCTGACCGCCGCAGAAGGGGTCCCCGCGGTACGACAGCAGGGCAATCCGCAGCGGCTGCGCGGTCATCCTGGGCCCTCATCTCTAGCTGCTATCTGTGCTGCCGGTCGCTAAAGTAGATCAGGTTTCAGTGGATGTGGAACTCGTCATCGACCACGTGAACAATGAGAGACCTCGAAGATACCGGCCCGTAGCTTTTCCTCAGGTGTCAGGGCTGGTGATTCCCGCCACGCCGACCCTTGCCGACCATGTGAGCACACCGCCACTCTCGCCTGCCCGGGAGCACCTTTGCCGCCGTCGACCGAGCCCCTGCCCCCGATCCCCGTCACGCCCCGGCCCGGCGAGCCGCCGCTGACCACGCGGCAGGCCGAGCGCCGGCGGCGGATCCTGCGGGCCGCCACCGCGCTGGCCGCCCGGGGCGGGTACGAGGCGGTGCAGATGCGGGAGGTCGCGGAGAGCGCCCAGGTCGCGCTCGGCACGCTCTACCGGTACTTCCCGTCCAAGGTCCACCTGCTGGTCGCGGTGATGCTGGAACAGCTGCAGGGCCTGCACGAACACATCCGGCGCCACCCGCCGACCGACGCGGAACCGGCCCTGCGGGTCGCCGACACCCTCACCCGGGCCTTCCACGCGCTGCAGCGCGAACCGCTGCTGGCCGAGGCGATGGTCCGGGCACTGTCCTTCGCGGACCGCTCGGTCGGCGCCGAGGTGGACCAGGTCAGCGTGGCCACCGGGCAGCTCATCCTGGACGCCATCGGCCAGTCCGGCCCGCCCAGCGAGAGCCAGCGCGCGGCGGTGCGGGTGATCGAGCACACCTGGCACTCGGCGCTCGTCGCCTGGCTCTCGGGGCGCGCCTCGATCGCCGAGGTCCGGGCCGACCTGCACACGGCGGCGCGGCTGCTCACGCTGCCGTGACCGCCGCCGTGACCGCCGCCGTCACCGCCCTCGTCGCCTCCCAGGCGCCTCCGCAGGCCTCGCGGAACGCCCGTACTGGAACCTGTTCCTGCTGCGGCGCCGTGGCCGCCCGCTCCGGCGGTTAGAGTCGACGGGCACCACAACTCCATCCCGCTCCTCCCCCGGGGGAAGCCGGTGGGACTCCGGCACTGACCCCGCAACCGTGAGCCCGGTCCTCCTGGTCACCGGACGAGTCGGAGCACCCGGGGCGGGGCGAGCGGCCGGTCCGGGCGCACGCGCCCGGCACCGTCGAGGACTACGGAACGGCCCCGCCCGGGCCACCACCGCTCACCGAAAGGCACAACCGCACCATGCTGACCGCCGCCCGCCTGGGCGCCGCCACCCTGTCCGCCGCGCTGCTCGCCGGCGTCGCCGCCGGACCGGCCCTGGCCGACAGCCCCTCGCCGACCCCGGTGACCGCCCCCGACGGCCTGTACGGGAAGAGCGACCCGACGTACGACGGCGTGTGGCGGCAGTCGCTGGCGCTCATCGCGCTCACCGCGGCCAAGGTCACCCCCGCCGACTCGGCGGTCGGCTGGCTCACCGGGCAGCAGTGCGAGGACGGCGGCTGGCCCTCCTACCGGGCGGCCGGGGCGGCCTGCGACCCCAAGACCGAGGACAGCAACGCCACCGCCGTCGCCATCCAGGCCCTGGCCGCCCTCGGCGGGCACCAGCCGGCCGTCGACAAGGGCGTCGCCTGGCTCAAGGCCAACCAGAACGCCGACGGCAGCTGGGCCTACAACCCGGGCAGCCCGGGCGACGCCAACTCCACCGGGCTCGCCGTCAACGCGCTGTTCGCCGCCCGGACGGACCCGGCGAGCGTCGCCAAGGCGGGGTCCACCGGTGCGGGTGCCGCCGGTGCGGGGTCCGCCGGTACGGGTGCCGGTGCCGCTGCGGGGAAGAACGCGTTCGACGGGCTCGCCCACTTCCAGCTCGGCTGCGCCGCCCCCGCCGACCAGCGCGGGGCCTTCGCCTACCAGCCGGACACCGCCACCGGCGCCCTCGCCCCCAACGCCCTGGCCAGCGGCCAGGCCGCACTCGCCGCCGCGGGCGGGCACCTGCCGGTCGCCAACTCGGTCCGCGCCGACACCGAGCCGAAGGCCCTCACCTGCTCCGACGGCTCCGCGCCCGCCACCGTCCCGCACGCCGAAGCGGGCGAGGCCGTCGGCGCCTACCTCGCCGCCCAGCTCACGTCCGGCGGCAACCACCTCACCCTCACCACCCCGGGCGCCGCCCCCAGCCCCGACTACACCGCCACCGCCTGGGCCACCCTCGCCCTCATCCAGAGCGGCCACCCCGACCAGGCCTCCGACGCCGCCGACTGGCTCAACCAGCAGGAGGCCACCTGGACCAAGAACGGCACCGACGCCGCCGCCACCGCCACCCTCCTCCTGGTCGCCCAGGCCGACCACCGCTCCACCGCGGACCTCACCGGCAAGCTGACCGCCCTCGGCCCCGCCCCCAAGGCCACCGCCGCCACGGAGGAGGCCACCCCGGCGAAGAAGGAGAACGACGGCATCGGCCAGTACTGGCTCATCGGCATCGGCCTCCTCGTCGGCGTCGGCGGCGGCCTCCTGCTCAGCCTCCAGCGCAAGCGCAACCCGAACCTCTGATGCCCCCGACCCGCCACCCCCGCGCCGCCCGGCGTGACGTGCGTGCGCGCGGGCGCCTCGCCGTGCTGCTCGGGGCGCTGCTGCTCCTGCCGCTGCTCGGGGCGCTGCTGCTGGTCGCCGGTGCGGCGCCCGCCGAGGCGGCCGGGTACCGCTACTGGTCGTTCTGGCGCGGCGCCGACGGAGGTTGGGCCTACCAGCAGCAGGGCCCGGCGATCGCCGTGCCGCCGGACGGGGCCGTGGACGGCTGGCGGTTCGCGGTGAGTCCGGACGGCGGGCAGGACGCCGCCAAGCCGCGGACGGCCGGGAGCTTCGCGGACATCTGTGCGCAGACGCCCGCGCAGGACGGCCGCAAGCGGGTGGCCGTCGTGCTGGACTTCGGGACCGCCGACGACGCCGGATCGGCCGCCGGGGCGGTGCCCGAGCCGCGGACGGCATGCGCCGCCGTCGCGCCGCGCGCCACCTCGGCCGAGGTGCTGGCCGCCGTCGCGCCGCCGCTGCGGTACGACACCAACGGGCTGCTGTGCGCCATCGCCGGGTACCCGACGGCGGGCTGCGCCGACCAGGTCGGCGCCGCGGGCGCGGCCGCACCGGCCACCGGCGGCACCTCCACCGCCCACGGCGGCGGCCCGGACATCGGGCTGATCGCCGGTGGTGCGCTGGTCGCCGTCCTCGCCGCCGGAGCCGTCCGGCAGACGCGCCGCCGCCGCAACCCGTGAACCCCGCCCAGGCCGCACCCGATCCAGGAACGTCTCCGTGAGCAGCACCGCCCGTAGCACCCGGCCGCCCACCGGCCCCCGCCAACTGCACCCCGGTGCCTGGTGGTTGTGGGCACTCGGGCTGGGCGCGGCGGCCACCCGCACCACCAACCCGGCGATCCTGCTGCTGCTCTGCGCCGTCGCCGGGTACGTGGTCGCGGCCCGGCGCGGCGACGCGCCCTGGTCGCGGTCGTACGGGGCGTTCCTGCGGCTGGGTCTGCTGGTGCTCGGCATCCGGCTGGTGTTCGCCGTCTTCCTGGGCTCGCCGATCCCCGGCACCCACGTGCTGCTCACGCTGCCCGAAGTGCCGCTGCCCGTCTGGGCGCAGGGCGTGCGGATCGGCGGCCGGGTGACCGTCGAGGGCCTGCTCGCGGCGCTGTACGACGGGCTGCGCCTGGCCACCCTGCTGGTCTGCGTGGGCGCCGCCAACTCCCTGGCCAGCCCGGCCCGGTTGCTGCGCACCCTGCCCGGCGCGCTGTACGAGGCGGGCGTCGCGGTGGTGGTGGCGATGACCTTCGCGCCGAACCTGGTCGCGGACGTCCGCCGGCTGCGCGCCGCACGGCGGCTGCGCGGCCGTACCGACAAGGGCGTCGCCGCCGTGCTGAGCGTCGGACTGCCGGTTCTGGAGGGCGCGTTGGAGCGGTCCGTCGCCCTGGCCGCCGCGATGGACACCCGGGGCTTCGGCCGTACCGCCGACGTCCCGCGCCGGCTCGCCCGGGCGACGGCGGCACTCACCCTGACCGGGCTGCTCGGAGTCTGCCTGGCCGCGTACGGGCTGCTGACCGCCGGCGGCGCGGGCTGGGCGCTGCCCGTGCTGGCGCTCGGCCTGGCCGCCGCCTTCGCCGGACTGCTGCTCGGCAGCCGACGGTCCGTCAGAACCCGCTACCGGCCGGACCCTTGGGCGCTGCCCGAGTGGCTGACCGCCGGCTCCGGTGCCGCCGTCGCAGCCCTGACCACCTACCTGGCCGCCCAGGCCCCGGCCGCCTTCGCCCCCACCGTCGTCCCGCCGACCGTGCCCGCGCTGCCGCTGGCCGCCGTCCTGGCCGTCCTGCTCGGCCTGGTACCGGCGTTCGCCGCCCCGACCCCGCCCCGGAGGGCATCGTGATCACCTTCGAGCAGGTCTCCGTCCGGTACGAGGACTCCGCCGCGCCCGTCCTGGACGGCGTCGACCTCACCGTCCCCGAGGGCGAACTCTGCCTGCTGGTGGGCCCGTCGGGCTCCGGCAAGTCGACCCTGCTGGGGACGGTCAGCGGCCTGGTCCCGCACTTCACCGGCGGCGTGCTGCACGGCCGGGTCACCGTCGGCGGCCGGGACACCCGCGAGCACCGGCCGCGCGAACTCGCCGACCTGGTCGGCACGGTGGGACAGGACCCGCTCGCGCACTTCGTCACCGACACCGTGGAGGACGAACTCGCCTACGGCATGGAGTCGCTGGGCCTGCCCGCCGACGTGATGCGCCGCCGGGTCGAGGAGACCCTCGACCTGCTCGGCCTCGCCGACCTGCGCGACCGCGCGCTCGGCTCCCTCTCCGGCGGCCAGCAGCAGCGCGTCGCGATCGGCTCGGTGCTCACCGTGCACCCCCGGGTGCTGGTCCTGGACGAGCCGACCTCGGCGCTCGACCCCGGCGCGGCCGAGGAGGTGCTGGCCGTCCTGCAGCGGCTGGTGCACGACCTCGGCACCACCGTGCTGATGGCCGAGCACCGGCTGGAGCGGGTCGTCCAGTACGCCGACCAGGTGCTGCTGCTGACCCCGGGCGCGCCACCGGTGCTGGGCGAACCGGCCGAGGTGATGGCGCACTCGCCGGTGCACCCGCCGGTCGTCGGCCTCGGCCGGCTCGCGGGCTGGCGCCCGCTGCCGCTGTCGGTCCGCGACGCACGGCGCAAGGCGGCCTCGCTCCGCTCCGAGCTGGACGGCCGCACGCCCGCCGGCGTGCCCGCCCCCACCGGCGAACCGATCGCCGTCGCCGACCGCCTCGCCGTCCGGCGCGGCCCGGTGCAGGCACTGCGCGGGGTGGACCTCGCACTGCGCCCCGGCGAGATCACCGCCCTGATGGGCCGCAACGGCGCCGGCAAGTCCACCCTGCTGGGCGGCCTGGTCGGCCTGCACGCCCCCGTCTCGGGCACCGTCCGGGTCGGCGGCCGCGTCCCGCACCGCACCCGCCCCGCCGAGCTGATCCGCGAGGTCGGCCTCGTCCCGCAGGACCCGCGCGACCTGCTGTACGGCGAGTCCGTCGCCGCCGAGTGCGCGTCGGCGGACGCGGACGCCGGCGCCGCCGCGGGCACCTGCCGCGCCCTGGTGGAGCGCCTGTTGCCCGGCATCGCCGACACCGCCCACCCGCGCGACCTCTCCGAGGGGCAACGGCTCACCCTCGCGCTCGCCGTCGTGCTCACCGCCCGGCCCCCGCTGCTGCTGCTCGACGAGCCGACCCGCGGACTGGACTACGCCGCCAAGGCCCGACTGGTGGAGATCCTGCGCGACCTCGCCGCCGAGGGGCATGCCGTCCTGCTGGCGACGCACGACGTCGAGCTGGCCGCCGAACTCGCGCACCGCACGGTGATCCTGGCCGAGGGCGAGATCGTCGCGGACGGGCCGACGGCGGAGGTCGTGGTCTCCTCCCCCGCCTTCGCCCCGCAGGTCGCCAAGGTGCTCGCACCGGGGCCGTGGCTCACCGTGCGACAGGTCGCGGAGGCTCTGGACGCGGCGGGGGCACCGGGCGCGGCGGGAGCTCCGGACGCGGCGGGAGCTCCGGACGCAGCGGGAGCATCGGGCGCGGCGGGAGCTCCGGACGCAGCGGGAGCATCGGGCGCGGCGGGAGCTCCGGACGCATGAGCCGACCGATCCCGCTCGGCCGCCGATCCGTCGCGGTGCTGTCGTTGACCTCGCTGGTCGGCGTCGCCGCCTTCGGCTGGCCGCTGCTCGCCTCCACCAAGTCCGCGCTGGTCGGCCACTCCACCGACGCGCCCTGGCTGTTCGCGCTCCTCCTCCCGCTCCTGCTCGCTGTCGTCATCGCGCAGATCTCCGAGGGCCGGTCGGCCGGCGGCGGCGCGCCCGGGCTGGACGCCAAGTCCGTGGCGCTGCTGGGCGTCCTGGCCGCGGCGGGCGCCGCGCTGCGTCCGCTCGGCGCGGGCACCGCGGGCCTGGAGCCGATGTTCTTCCTGATGGTGCTGTCCGGGCGGGTGCTCGGGCCGGGATTCGGCTTCGTCCTCGGCTCGTTGTCGATGTTCGCCTCCGCACTGCTCACCGGCGGGGTCGGGCCGTGGCTGCCGTTCCAGATGCTGGCGATGGGCTGGGTCTGCCTCGGCGCGGGGCTGCTGCCGGGGGCCTCCCGGTTGCGCGGGCGCCGCGAACTGCTGCTCCTCGCCGGGTACGGGGCCGTGTCGGCCCTGGCGTACGGCACCGTCATGAACCTGCAGGGCTGGCCGTACATCGGCGGACTGGCAGGCTCCATCTCCTTCGTCCCGGGTGACCCGGTGGGCGCCAACCTGGTCCGGTTCGCCGCCTACTGCCTGACCACATCGCTGGGTTGGGACCTCCCGCGGGCCACGCTGACCGTCGTCCTGTGCCTCGCCCTCGGCACGCCCGTACTGCGCGCCCTGCGCCGAGCCACGCGGCGGGCCGCCTTCGACGCACCGGTCGACTTCCGGCCGCCGGTCGACTCCCGGCAGCCGGACACGGCCCGACCGCCGGTCACGTCCCGACCGCCGGAAGGGTGAACCGCCTTTCCCCGCGCGCGCCGTACACCTCCGCCCGACCGGTTCGTCCACGATCATCGCGACCGTGAACCGAACCCTCACCCGTACGGCGACCGTGGCCGCGCTCTCCCTCGCCCTCGCCACGGGCCTCGCCTCCCCCGCCGCCGCCGTCACCTTCATCGGCCGCGACGTCCCCACCACCGTCACCATCGCGCCCGGCCGGACCGGCGCCGTCCCGTGGACGTACCAGAACACCGGCGGCGCCGGTCTGCTCCCGCCGTCCGGCATGACCGCCGTCTTCACCGCCCCCGGCAACACCACGTTCCCCGCACAGTCCACCGTCCCGACCGAGTACAGCGGCGACGGGTCCTCCTGGGGCCCCAACAACGTCGGGCTGCGGGGATGCGCCCTCAGCAACGGCAACCGGACGCTGACCTGCGAGGGCTACGGCCGCAACGGCGGCAACAGCGGCTGGCCGGCCAACGGCTACTTCCGCTTCTCCCCGCAGGTCACCGTCGACCCGTCCGCCCCGAACGGCACCACGTTGCCGAAGGGCAACGGCAGCTTCCGCTACGCGCGGCCCGACAGCGGCACGCTCTACACCATCGACAACGGCACCCTCAACGTCGCCACCCCGCCCCGGGTGCCGACCGGCAAGTGCCTGGACGTCGGCAGCACCCGCCACAACGCCGACAACGTCCGCGTCTGGGACTGCCTGGACAACACCGACCAGCGCTTCGTCCTGGAGGAGGGCCGGGTGAAGGTCGCCGACACCGTCGGCACGGCACAGGAGATGTGCCTCGACGCCGACTACACGGGCGAGAACGGCGACATCGTGCGAATCTGGGCGTGCGAGTACACCCAGGCCGCCCGCGCCAACCAGACCTGGCTGCTCCGGGGTGGCGCGTTCGTCCTGCAACGGACCGTCGGCAGCGGCGAGGAGATGTGCATCGACGTCGGCTCGTACCGCACCAACGGCGACAAGGTGTTCCTCTACCGGTGCGGCGTGACCAACCCCAACCAGCTGTTCCGCGTCGAGGACGGGTCCATCAAGGTCCGCGACACCCTCTGAGCAACCCGGCCGGCGGAGCGTCGCGACCCGCCGGCCGGCAGCTTCGACGCCCAACCGGACGCTGTGGCGGGTCACTTCACCGAACTGCCCGGCTCGCCGGGCCTGGACGGCTTCTCGTACTCGCAGTTCGAGCACGCCTACGTCCGGAACGCCGGCACCGCAATATTCACCGTAATGCTCTAATCAAGCATCAAACTCCCTCCCACATCACCCATTCGGGCGGCGCAAGCGCACACACCCCGCGCGCGCCGGGGCGCTCATCGTAGCGATGACGACGGGCACGTGAACCTCCGAGTGTGCTGAGATGATCACGCTATCGAGGGTCCGCGCGGCACCCGACATCTCCCTTCCCAGGAGGCACAGTTGAGCGAGATCATCCTGATGTCCGACCCGAAGGTGGCCGCCGTCGCGGTCCGGGAGTGCGGTGAGCGGCTCCGGGACGTGCGGAGCGGGAGCGGCCTGCTGGTCGACGAGCGCAAGCAGGACGGCAGCGGCGCGTTCGCCCACCTGCGGCCGGCCGTCCTCGACCGGCTGCTCGACGCCCAGGCACAACTGCCGGACGGGCTGCGGCTGCTGTTCGTGGAGGGCTACCGGCCGCCGGAGCTCCAGAGCCGCTACTTCGACGAGTACGCCGCCGAGTTGCGGGCCGCGAACCCCGGCTGGCCGGACGACCGGATCAGGTCGGCGGCCAGCCGCTACGTGTCGCCGCCCGAGATCGCGCCGCACAGCGCCGGCGCGGCCGTCGACCTCACCCTCGTCGACGCCGACGGCCGCGAACTCGACCTGGGCACCAGGGTCAACGCCAGCCCGGAGGAGAGCGCCGGGGCCTGCTACACCGACGCCGACGGCATAGGCGCGCAGGCCCGCGCCAACCGACGCCTGCTCGGCGAGGTCCTGACCGGCGCCGGGCTGGTCAACTACCCCACCGAGTGGTGGCACTGGTCGTACGGGGACCGCTACTGGGCGCTGGCCACCGGTGCGCCGGCCGCCCTGTACGGACCCGAACGCCTGTAGGCCGCACAGGCCTCCGGTCGTCCGGTCCTCCGGTCCTCCGCCTTGCAGCGTAGGACCGGTGGGCCCTGCGCCCGATGCCTGACCGATCGTCAGCGACCTACCGTGATCCGCATGGAGATTCCCGAGCAGCACAAGCAGGCCGTCATCCCGCACATCATCGTCGACGGGGCCGCCGCCGCCATCGACTTCTACGGTGCCGCGTTCGGCGCCTCCGAGCTGTTCCGGCTCGACGGCGAGGGCGGCCGGATCGTGCACGCCGAGATCCAGGTGCACGGCGCGACGCTCATGCTCGGCGATGCCGAGGCGCCGTTCGCGCCGCCCGGCACCGGCGTGCCGTCCGTCATCCTGCACGTGTACGTCCCGGACGTGGATGCGCTGACGAAGCAGGCGGTGGCCGCGGGTGCCGAGCTCCTCGCCCCGCCGGCCGACATGCCGTACGGCGCCCGGCAGTCGATGCTCCGCGACCCGTTCGGCCACGTGTGGATCTTCCTCACGCCCCTCGCCTGATCGTGCCCCCGGTCAGGCAGCCGTCCCCGCTCAGGCACCCGTCCCCGTGCGGGCGCCGTACTTCCCGCCGCGGGAGGCGAGTTCCTTGATCATGACCGCAGCGCGGCCGCTGACGTGTGCCCGCCGGGGGGTGTCGTCGCGGTGGGTGAACTGGCCGACGGCGTTCTCGCGGCCGAGGGTGACGGCCCGGGCGATGTAGCGCGCGGTGTACGCCACTGGGGTACGACCGGCGATCAGGCGGGCCACGTTGTCGACCGCGTGGGCGGCCTGCGGGCCGGCGAGGGCGCAGGCGAAACGGGCGCCGGGGACGGCGGCGCAGTCGCCGACGGCGAAGATCCGTTCGTCGTCGACGCTGCGCAGCGAGGCCTCCACGACCGCGCGCCCGTCCCCGTCGACGGTGAGGCCGCTGCGGGTCGCGAGGTCGGGGACGCCGGACACGATCGCCCACAGGGTGAGATCGGAGAGCAACGACACGCCCGACCGCAGGTGCACCACGCCATCGCCCGCCCCGGTCGCGCTGTCGGCCACGATCTCGACCCGCAGCTGCTCCAGTCCGCCCCGGACCTTCTCGTTCGCCCGGTCGGTGAAGGTGTCGGCGACCGCCGGCCCGACGATCCGCACCTTGAGGTCCGGCCGCGCCCAGGCCACCTCGGCGGCCGTCTCGATCCCGGTGGCGCCGCCGCCGATCACCGTCACCGTGCTGCCGGCCGCCAGCGAGGCGAGCGCCGCACGGGCCCGCTCCGCGCCTTCCCAGGTGCCCACCGGGACGGTGCCCGGCAGCGACCGCACCGTGCTGCCGACGGCGAGGAAAGCCCAGTCGAAGTCGAGGCGCGCGCCGTCGTCGAGGACGACGCAGCCGTCGCCGATCCGCTCGACGGCGCCGACCTTCAGCACGACTCCTCCGCGCAGCATCGACGCGATGGGCGTCGCGGCGACGGCCGTCCCGGCGATCTGTTGGTGCAGCCGTACGCGTTCTACGAAGTCGGGGCGCGGGTTGACCACCGTCACCTCGGCGGCCTTCACTTTCCTGGCGGCCCGGTTGGCCGCGAGCATCCCCGCGTACCCGGCGCCCACCACAACGACCTTCATCTCGGGAATCGTCCTCATCTCGGCCTCCCTGTGCCGCCGTCGCCTCACCCGCCAGCCGCCGGCCGGCTGCCGTGTGCTCGTTCGCCATGGAGATGCCGGCGGGCCGGGTGCCGTGACACCGAACCGACATGACGCAGGTCACACGGCCTGGCATGTCACGAATCGGCGGGGTCCGGCGTCCAGTGGGAGGCGCAGCCGAACCAGAGGGAGAGACCATGAGCAGCGAGGACGGCCGCCGTCCCGATCCGGCCACCGACGCGTTCGTCGCCCACCGCAACCTGCTGTTCACGGTCGCCTACGAGATGCTCGGCTCGGCGGTGGACGCGGAGGACGTCCTCCAGGAGACCTGGCTGCGCTGGGCGGGCGTCGACCTCGGCACCGTCCGCGACCACCGCGCGTACCTGGTCCGGATCACCACCCGGCAGGCGCTCGGACGGCTGCGCACGCTGAGCCGGCGCAAGGAGTCGTACGTCGGCCCGTGGCTGCCCGAGCCGCTGCTCACCTCGCCCGACGTGGCCGACCAGGTCGAGCTGGCCGACAGCATCTCGATGGCGATGATGATGGTCCTGGAAACGTTGACGCCCACCGAACGGGCGGTTTTCGTGCTGCGCGAGGTGTTCGACCTCGGGTACGACGAGATCGCAGAGGCCGTCGGCAAGACGCCGGTCACGGTCCGCCAGATCGCCCACCGGGCGCGGGCGCACGTCGCGGCGCGCCGTCCGCGTGGCACCGTCTCCGCGGACCGGGCGCGGGCCGCGATCGCGGCCTTCCAGCGGGCGGTCGAGACGGGCGACCTGCGGGACCTGCTCGACCTCCTCGCGCCGGACGTCGTCGCCATGAGCGACGGCGGCGGCGTCAAGACGGCCATGCCGCGGCCCACCGTCGGGGCCGAACAGGTGGCCCGGCTGCTCGCCACCGGCGTGGCGCTGTGGGGCCCGGTGGCGACGACCGAGTCGACCCAGGTCAACGGGCACCCGGCGCTGATCCTGCGGATCGACGGGGAGATCGACCTGGTGGTGGCGATGCGGCTCGACGAGGGGCGGATCACCGGCATCTACACGGTGCGCAACCCCGAGAAGCTGACGCACATGGGGCGGGAGACGGCGGTGAGTCTCTGAGCCACCGGATCTCCGAGCCACCGGGTCTCCGAGCTTCCGAGCCGATGGGCCGATGGGCCGATGGGCCGATCGGCTCACCGGGCGCGGCTGCGCAGCACCGCCAGCGCCGCCGCCCCGCACACCGCCGCCGGAAGCAGCATCGCCACGGCGACCGCCCCACCCCCGCCGACGGCGGCGCCACCGCCGACGAACGCGCCCGTCACCGCCACGCCCACCGTCGCGCCGACCTGCCGGACGGCGTTGAGCAGGCCGCCCGCCGCGCCCGCGCTGCCCTCGGGCGCGGTGGTGACGACGGCGGTGACCAGCGCGGGCAGCGCGAAGGAGACCCCGAAGCCCGTCAGCAGCAGGCCCACCGCCAGCAGCGGGTACGGCGTGCCGAGCGACACCGCCACCGCGAAGACCGCGCAGCCCGCCGTCAACAGGGCCAGCCCGCCCACCACCGGCCGCCACGGGCCAACCTTGGCGACGATCCGTCCGGTGAGCAGCGGGTTGAAGCCCGGCGGCAGCGTCATCGGCAGGAACGCCACCCCGGCCAGCGTCGGGGACAGCCGCAACTCCTGCTGCAGCAGCAGCGGCAGCACGAACAGGACGCCCAGCATGGCGAAGTTGACCGCGCCACCCGCCAGCAGCACCGCCCCCATGCCGCGCGCCCGCAGCACCTCGGCGGGGACGACGGGTGCCGGGCTGCGCCGCTCGCGCCGGACGAAGGCGGCGCCGGCCACCACCGCGCCCGCCCCCGACCAGGCCGCGTGCGCCCAGCCGGTGCCGCCGAGCGCGATCAGCGCGTCCGTGAACAGCGCGAGGGTCGCGCAGGCGGCGAGTTGGGCCGGCCAGTCGATGCGCCGCTCGCCGCGCGGGCAGTGCACCGCCCGTCCGGCCACCAGGGCCAGCACCAGGACGGCCAGCGGGACGTTCACCAGGAACACGGCCCGCCACCCGGCGAGATCGACCAGCGCCCCGCCGACCATCGGCCCGAAGGCCATCGCGCAGCCGCTGACGGCCGCCCACACGGCAACGGCCCGCGCCCGCTCCGCCGACTCCGGGTGGAGGCGGGTGATCAGCGCCATGCTCGCCGGGACGCAGGCCGCCGCCGCGACGCCCAGCAGGGCGCGCAGCACCACCAGGGTCGGGATGTCCGGCGCGAACGCGCTGAGCAGCGAGCCCGCCCCGAAGACGGCGATGCCGAAGCGGAAGGCCCGGTGGGCGCCGTAGCGGTCGGCGGCGGCCCCGGCCGACAGCAGCAGCGCCCCGAAGGCGACGCTGTAGCCGGTGACGGCCCACTGCAGACCGGCGGTCGAACTGCCCAGCGAGGCAGCCAGATCGGGCTCTGCGACGGAGAGCACGGTGGTGTCGAGCAGCACCATGAAGTAGCCGAGGGCGATGCCGAGCAGGGCCCGCGAGCGGACCCCTGCGGGTGGGGCGGGTACCGCGGGCCGGGCGGGTGGAGCGCTGGTGGCGGCGGAAGGGACGGGGGCGGGGGCGGTCATCGGGGGATCTCCTGATCGACGAGTGGAAGCGCCGCCCACTCTGGCCGCGCCACCGCTGTCCGTTCGACCGCCGGAGCCTCATGCGGCGTTCGGAATTTCCGAACGCCCCGCGACGACTCCGCGCACGCCGCGGTACAACTCCGCACGCCCACCCGTACGCTGTCCCGCAGTACCGGGAGCAAGGCGTTCGGAAGCCGGGGAGTCCAGGGGAAACCAGTGGAACTACGTCAGTTGCGCGTCTTCGAGGCCGTCGTCGCCCACCGCACCGTCACCGGCGCGGCCGTGGCGCTCGGGCTCGCCCCCTCGTCCGTCTCGGAGCAGATCCGCACGCTGGAGCGGAGTCTGGACACCGAGCTGTTCGAACGGGCACCGCGCGGCATGACCCTCACGTCGGCCGGGGAGCGGCTGCTGCCGTGGTCCCGGCGGTTGCTGGACCAGGCCGAGCAGGCACGGCGGGAGGTGGTCGCCGCCCGCGCCCGGCTGCGGCTCGGCGCGCTGGAGACCATCGCGGCCACCCATGTGCCCGCCGTCCTGGCCCGGCTCGCCGAGCGCCGGCCCGACCTGGAGATATCCCTGCACACCGACACCGCCCGGGACGGACTGCTCGGCGGGGTCGCGGCCGGGGCGCTGGAGGCGGCACTGATCCTGGACACCGCCGGGCCGCTCGGCGAACTCGGCTTCTACCTGCCGCCGGCCCCGCTCGACCACATCGACCTGCAGGACGTCCCGCTGGCCCTGGTCGCCGCCCCCACCGACCCGCTCGCCGGCGCCACCGCCCTCACCCGCGAGGGCCTGCGCGGCCGACGCCTCCTCGTCAACACCCCCGCCTGTTCCTTCCACCTGGCCGGCGAACGCCTGCTCGGCCACGACGTCGACCGCGTCCACACCGGCGGCGTCGCCGTCACCCGCGCCTGTGCCGAACAGGGCCTCGGCATCGCACTGTTGCCCGAGTTCGCCGTCCGCGACCAACTCGCCGCCGGCACCCTGGTACGCCTCCCCCTCGATCCCCCGCCGCTGCACCTGCGCCTCGTCTGGCGCGCGGACCGCGAGACCGTCCCGGGGCTGCGCGAGGTCCTGTACGCCGCCTCGGCGTGAACCCGGCCCGACCCGAGTAGGCCTCAGCTCTCAGGCCGGAAGGTCGGCGAGCCAGTTGCCGTGGAACCCGAACGGCACCCGGGCCGGGAGGTGCACGGTGGCGACCGGCAGGGCGGCGAGGTCGTCGGCGTCCAGGACGACCAGGTCACTGCGGTCGGTGCGGGCGTCATGAACGTATGTCATGAGCCATCCGGGTGAACTGACGCCCGGCGCGGCCGGCGTTCCCGGGCCCGCCGGGACGAAGACGGCCTCGCCCGGGGTGCGGCCGGGGCCAAAGTCGTGCGCGGTCGAGGCGCCGGTGCGCAGGTCGTAGCGGACCAGCGCGTCACCGCAGGTCACGTGCCCGAAGTCGGCGCGGTGGCCGACGAGCCGGTCGTCGGTCCGGGGGAACTCCCCGGGGCGGTCGTCGCACTGCTCCTCGGTGACCGTGCCGGTGCGCGGGTCGACCGTCCACTTCCACAGGACGGCCTGCCGGGCGCCGTCCACCGCGCCGTCCGCGGTCCGCCGCCACAGCTCGGGGTACCGCATGGCGTGCACCACCACCGTCCCGTCGGGCGCGTCGTGCGCGTTGAGGACGTGGAAGACGTAGCAGGGGTCCAGATCGAACCAGCGCACCCGCCCGTGCGGGTCGTCCCGGCGCAGCAGGCCGAGCCGGGCGCCGTAGCCGTCGTCCCAGCGGTAGGGCATGGAACGGCCGACCAGGCCCAGGTCGAAGACCACCGGCAGGTCCAGCAGGACGACGTGCCCGGCGGTGAGGGCGAAGTCGTGCATCATCGTCGGCCCGGGCACCTCGATCGGCCGGCTGATCACCAACTCGCCGTCGGCGTCGGCCCGGTGGTAGGTGAGGTAGGGCTCCTCGACCACCCCGTAGCCGAAGAAGTGCAGCTCGCCGGTGTCGGGACAGGCCTTGGGGTGGGCGGTCATCGCGGTGCGCAGCCGCCCGCCGAAGTCGTACGGGCCGACGGTGTCCAGGTCCGCGCTCAGCTCGTAGGGCAGGGCCGTCTCGACGAGCGCGAGAGTGCGTCCGGCGTGCCGGACGACGTGGGTGTTGGCCGGTCCGGCGGTGAGGTCGCGGCGGCCGAGCTCGTCGTAGGGGCGGGCGCCGTCGGTGAGGCGGGTGGTGCGGACCCAGCGGTTGCGGTACGAGACGGCCCGCCCGTCCTCCAGGCGGACGCCGTGGACCATGCCGTCACCGAAGAACCAGTGGCCGGAGGCGGCGTCGGCCGGGTTGGGGCCGTTGCGCAGGTACCAGCCGGACAGCTCGGGCGGGATGCTCCCGGTGACGTCCAGGTCGTGCGCCGTCAGTTCTCCGGTGACCGGCGCGTAGTTGCCCGCGAGGTGCCGCGGGGTGCTCGCAGCTCCGGGGAGGCTCGGGGTTCCCGGGGCGCTCGGGGTGCTCGCCGCGCTCACCGGGCACCGGCCTTGGCCTGCACCGCGGCGACGTAGCGGGTGGTGAACACCGTCGGGAGGGCGAACCCGGCGACCTGGACGACCGTGGCGGCGGTCGAGTGGCCCTGGCCGGCGTGGGCCATGACCGCGAGGACGGCGGCGGTGGCCACGAAGGCGGCGGTCCACACGGCGGTGATCACGGTGTTCACGCGGACGAAGGGCTTGAGGCCCCACACCTCGCGGGGCGTGGTCCGCTTGGCGATGCCCAGGGTGAACGGCTTGCCGATGAGCAGCGAGACGCCGGCGATCAGCGCCAGGGTGCCCGAGGAGAGCGCCGCCGAGTAGTCGTGGACGGCGGAGTCGTGGTCCGCGAAGGCGACGGCCGCCAGGGCGGCGAAGTAGGCGGCCGAGCCGAGTTCGATGATCAGCGCGTCGAAGCCCGCCCCGCCCTTGCGCTGCTGGGCGACGAGCGCGACCGCCACCACCAGGCCGGCCAGTGCGGCCCACTGCCACTGCACGGACGGCAGGACGGCGAACACGATCCACGGCAGGAAGGAGCGTACGTACGACATGGCGGAGATCCCCCTCGACATTCCAGTTTCGACATGTCAAAAGTAGAGGTTCCAGAACTGACATGTCAACAATGGAATGTAGGATGGTCGACATGAGCCTCCGACACGCCCTCCTCGGCCTGCTGTCCGACCGCCAGGCCAGTGGATACGACCTGCTCAAGACCTTCGACACGTCCCTGGCCAACGTCTGGCCCGCCACCCAGAGCCAGATCTACACAGAGCTGTCCAAGCTCGCCGACGCCGGACTCATCAGCGTCGCGGCGGAGGGCCCGCGCGGCCGGAAGGAGTACACGCTCGCCCCGGAGGGCCTCGCCGAACTGCGGCACTGGCTGACCGAGACCGCGCCCCAGCGCAACACCCGCAGCGACATCCTGCTCAGGGTCTTCTTCCTCGGCGTACTCACCCCCGACCAGGCCCGCGACTACCTCACCGGCCTGGCCGACCTCTCCGCCCGCGAGCACGCCGACCTCGCCGCCCTGGCCGACACCATCGACTGGGGCGAGGACGGCCTCTCCGTCCACGGCCGGATCGCCCTGGAGTACGGCCTGCGCTTCAACGCCATGCGCCGCGACTGGGCCGAGTGGGCCGCCGCCCAGATCACGTGACGCCCGCACGAAAACACCTCGGGCCCCACCCCCCGCCGAGGGGTGGGGCCCGAAGGACCAGCGACGAACAGCGAGTACGGGCTCAGGCGCCCTTGGGCCCGGCCGACTGGACGACCTCGAAGGACCACAGCGTGGAGCCGGAGGCGGCCGGCCGCTTCGGGGCCTCCCCCTCACCGCCGCCCTGGTGCGCCGACTTCATCGGGCCCTCCATCCACGCCTTGAAGTCCTCCTCGCTGCGCCAGCGGGTGTAGACCAGGTACTGGTCGGTGCCCTCGACGGGGCGGAGCAGCTCGAACCACTCGAAGCCGTCCGAGTTCTCCACCGCGCCGGCCCGCGAGGCGAAGCGCTGCTCCAGCACCTCGCGCTGCTCGGCCGGCACCGTCAGTACGTTGATCTTGACGACGGACATGCCGCTCCTTACTGGTCCGCCGGGGCCCCGCGTGCGGCCGCCGGCTCGGTCACTGCCAGCAGTCTCCTACACCTCACACCGGGCGGGCCCACCTCCCGCCGCTCAGGCGATCCATGCCGGGAGGACGCGCTCGGCGTCGCGCGGGGCCATGGCGCAGGCGCCCTCGGGGGTGACGGCGTCGGGGTTGTAGGCGCGGGAGGGTGAGGTGGAGGCGACGACGGCGGTGAAGCCCTCGTCGCTGGTGATCCGGCGGGCCACGTCGGCGGGGAGGACGAGCGTGTCACCGGCGGCCAGCAGGTGGGACTCGCCCGCGAGTTCCGCCGTGGCGGAGCCGGCGAGGAAGGTCCAGATCTGCTCGGCGTCCATGGCGTGCAACGGCCCCTGGGTGCCGGGCCGCATCTCGACCCGCCACAGCGCCAGGGAGGTCGAGCCCTGGGTGGGCGAGGCGAAGGTGGTCATGACGGCGTTCGGGGTCTCGGAGCGGCGGGCGTCGGTGAGGCGGATGACGGACATGGTGAAGGAACCCCCTAATATGGACAACGAAGTTGTCTATATGGTCAATGAGGTTGTCTATCGTGTCAAGTGAACCGGCCCCGCCCGGCTTCGAGCTGCCGCTGCGCCTGCTCTTCGCCTTCCGGACGATCATCGACGAGCTGCACGAGCGGATCGCCCGCGAGGGGCATCCGGACCTCCGCCCGATGCACGGCTTCGTCTTCCAGGCGATCGGCCCGTACGGCACCACCGCCGTCGAACTCGGCCGCCGCCTCGGCGTCTCCAAGCAGGCGGCGGGCAAGACCGTCGAGAACCTGGAGCAGCTCGGCTACGTCGAGCGCGGCAGCGACCCGGCCGACGCCCGACGCAAGGTGGTCCGGCTCACCAACCGGGGCGTGGACTGCCTCGCCCGCTCCGCCCGGATCTTCGACGAGCTGCGCGCCGAATGGTCCGCCGCCCTCGGCGAGGAGGAGCTCCGACACCTGGAGGACGGCCTGCGCCGACTCGCCCCCGGCGACCCGTTCCGCCTCGACACCCCGCGCTGGTTCGGCTCGCCGTGAACGCCGCACAGCGGACGCGCGTGTGCCACCCCGCCCTCGTGGGCGGGGTGGCACACGCACACGCACACGCGATTACTGGGCGACGGTCGGCAGCTTCGCGGTGAGCGCGGTCGGGACGCTGACCACGGCGTTCGGGTCGAGCTTGCCCGGCCCGAAGTCACCGGCCGCCAGGGCTTCTTGCCGCCCCCGTTGACGACCTGCCACACGGTGTTGCTGTCCGGCGAGAGCAGCAGCGTGCCGTCGACCGGCGACCGATCTGATGAAACGGCTCGATGCCCGCAGCCGGTTGTGCACGCGGTCCAACAGGGCCGGCTGCCCTCGGGGGCCTGACCCGCCCACGCCGGGGGCGGGCCGTCAGCGGGCCGGGCCGTCAGCCGGGCTCCGGTCTGACGCGGCGCGCGGAGCCGTCATGGCGTCACCGTGGGGTCGCGGGCCCCGACTGACGGCCCGTGCGGATGATCACTCCGCGCTCATCATGCCGTCAGCTTCGTCCCGTTTTGTTCCGTCGGATCGAGCCGAGCGTGAGCACCGGGGACATCGACAGCGTCCGGGGCGTTCTCGGAGGGGCCAACCGGCACCAACCGGCACAACACCCCCGCGGCGGGCCGGACGCCCCTGTCCACCCTCCGGGCGGTCCTGCATAATCAGGCGCGATCGTGCGCCCGGGCCCCGCCCGGACGCCACCGAAACCGCAGACGAGCCCGACCCGAA
>NZ_JBEORY010000034.1:0-83647 GCF_040302665.1 Kitasatospora sp. NPDC097691
ACACCTCGGTGGTGGCCGCCACGGCGGTGTTCACCAACGTCACCGACAAGCAGGGCGTCCCGCTGCACGTCACCGACCTGACCACCCTCGCCAAGGGCGACCCGACCGGCCAGGGCCTGTTCTTCCTGCTGGTCGCGCTGAGCATCGGCTCGTACGCGAGCGTGGCGGCGATCGGCGCCGCCGGAGCCGGGCTGAGCATGAAGATCCGGGCGCTCGTCGGCGTGGCGGTCTCGCTGGTGGTCAGCGTCATCGGCATCGTCACCGCCGGGCCGGTGTTCCACGTCGTCGACCACGACCTCGCCGCGATCTGGGCGCTGGGCTGGCTCTACTCGGCGGGGATCGTGCTGATCGGCATCGGCCTGCACAGCTTCCTGAAGCGGTGGACCACGCTGACGATGATGGTCCTGTTCGTGATGCTCAACTTCACCTCCTCGGGCGGCATCTTCCGGCCCGACCTGCAGAACGGCTTCTTCGGCGCCCTGCACGGCTTCTGGACCGGTGCCGGCTTCCTGGAGGGCGCGCGCAGCATCCTGTACTTCGACGGCGGCGCGGGCCTCGGCGGGCGCGTCGTGTCCCTGCTGGTCTGGCTGCTGCTGGGCGCGGCGGCGGTGGTCGCCGGGGCGGCGTACGAGGGCCGCGGGCGTCGTCCGGTCGAGCCGCCGGCAGAGGCCGAGGAGGAGATGGAGGAGGCGGTGGCGGTCTGACCGCACTCCTGGGAAAGGCTTCCACCCGGTGCCAGGGCATCGGCATCGGATGGAGGATTGGCGGCCCGCGCCCGGCTACGGACAAGCCGGACGCGGGCCGACGTGCGGGCCGACGTGCGGGCCGCGCTCAGACCGTTGCCCCGGGGCTTCCGGGGTCCGCGGCATCGGCGTGGGGTGCTCGGACCGCGGGTGGCACGGGTGGCACGGGTGGCACGGGTGGCACGGGTGGTACGGGGGTCGCCGGGGCGTCCAGCCAGGCGGTGAGCTCGGCGGTGTGCTCGCCGAGCCCGGGTGGGGGCAGCTGGTAGCGCGGAGGGGTGCGGGACAGGCCGATCGGGTTGGCGACCAGGTCCAGCGGGCGGCCGTCCGGGCCGGGCAACGGGGCGCGGGGGCTCAGGCCGAGGGAGTCGGCCAGGGCGAACGCCTCGGCCACGTCGTTGACCGGGCCGCAGGGCACGCCGAGCGGGGTGAGCACCGCGAACCACTCGGCGGCGGTGCGGCGTTCGAGCCGGGCGGTGAGCTCGCGGGCGAGCGCGGACACGTGCGCGACCCGGTCGGAGTTGGTGGCGAACCGCGGGTCGCCGGCCAGCTCGGGTGCGCCGACACCCCGGCAGAGGGCGGCGAACTGGCGGTCGTTGCCGACCGCGACGACGAGCGGGCGGTCGGCGGCGGTGAACACCTCGTACGGGGCGATCGAGGGGTGGCGGTTGCCGAGGATGCCGGGCACGGCTCCGGCCAGGGTGTACCCGGCGGACTGGTTGACCAGGCCGGAGAGCAGTGTGGACAGCAGGTTCAGCTCCACCAGCTGGCCCCGGCCGGTGCTCTCGCGATCGCGCAGCGCCGCCAGCACGCCGACCGCCGCGTGCAGCCCGGTGAGCACGTCCACCAACGCGACCCCGGCCTTCACCGGCTCGCCGGGCGCCGGGCCGGTCACCGACATCAGGCCGCCGACCGCCTGCACCAGCAGGTCGTAGCCGGGGAGTTCGGCTCCCTTGCCGGAGCCGAAGCCGGTGATCGAGCAGTAGACGAGCCGGGGGTTGAGGGTCTGCGCACGGGCGGGGCCGAGACCGTGGCGCGCCATCGTGCCGGGTCGGAAGTTCTCCACCAACACGTCGGCGCGGCGGACGAGTTCGACGGCGCGGGCGAGATCGGCCGGGTCGCGCAGGTCGAGGGTGAGGGAGCGCTTGTTGCGGTTGACGGAGAGGAAGTAGGTGGCCTCGCCCTGGGCGTGGGGCGGGCCCCAGGCGCGGGTGTCGTCGCCTGTGCCGGGTTGCTCGACCTTGATCACGTCGGCGCCGAGGTCGGCCAGCAGCATGGTGAGGTAGGGCGCGGCGAGGACGCGGCCGAAGTCGGCGACCAGGACGCCGTCGAGGGGGAGGCCGGTCATGCGACCGGTCCCCGGTCGACTGCTTCCCGTGCGGCTGCCGCGATCAGGAAGCTCCAGACCATCGGCGGGCCCGCGGTCTTGAGGGAGGAGGCGAAGAGCGTGTACACGCCGACGACGGGGGAGAGATAGGTGAAGCCGAGGGAGAAGTTCGCCCAGAGGCTCATGTCGCGTTTGAACTCGGAGGTGTAGCCGAGGGTGGCCAGCCGTTCGGCGTCCGCGTCGGGGGCACCGCCGGGAGGAGGGGAGGTGGTGGCACGTGCACTGGCATCGGTCATGACCTGCTCCTGGGAACGTGTCGTGATGCGTCGGGGGAGTGCGTGGGCGGAGTGCGTCGGGGGAATGCTGTTCGGCAGTGTTGTGCAGCAGTCGGGCAAGTGCTCTGCGGCAGTGCGGTGATCTGGGGCAGTGCGGAGTTCTGCGGCGGCGCGTGGGGCGAGCGGGCCCGCGTGCGGGCCGAGGCTGCGGAAAACATACGAGACTGGGTTTCTAGCGGCAAGGGTGCGCGCCGACCGGCGGTACCCTGCCGGAAGCACCCGGCCGGGCGGTGAACCGGCGGCGGCGATCGAGGAGGGGGCACGGCATGGCGACCATCGGCAGTGCGACCCCGCTGCTCAGCGCCGTGCTCGCGCCGCTCACCGACCTCGGACGCGCCGACGCGGTGGCCCGCCGGATCACCGAGGCGATCGCCCTCGGCCTGGTCGCCGACGGGGACCAACTGCCCAGCGAGAACGACCTGTCCGACCAGCTCGGCGTCGCCAACGGCACCGTCCGGGAAGCGCTCGCGCTGCTCCGCGAGGCCGGCCTGATCGAGACCCGGCGCGGCCGCAACGGCGGCAGCTTCATCCGCACCCCCGTCGAGGGCTCCCAGCCCCTCCAACTCGCCAGGCTGCGGGACATCGCCACGGTGGACCTGCGTGACCTCGGGGACGAGGAGCTGGCCGTGTTCGGCACCGCCGCCCGGCTCGCCGCCGAACGCGCCCCCGCCGACCTCGGCCCCCGGCTCACCCGCCTGGTGCACGAGCTGCGCGACGCTGCCGGGCCCGCCGAGCAGCGCCGCGCCGACGCCCGCTTCCACATCGAACTCACCGTCGCCGCGCAGTCGGTGCGCCTCACCCAGCTCGCCGTCCGGCTGCAGGCCGAACTCGGCCCGCTGCTCTGGCTGCCCGCCCCGTACGGCGCCGACCAGGAGCGCCTCGCCGAGCAGCACCGGGAGATCCTGGTCGCCGTCCTGGCCGGCGACGCGGTCGGCGCCCGCGCCGCCGCCGAGGCGCACGTCGTCGGGTGCGTGCACCACCTGGTCCGGGGGCACCTGGAGTTGGCGGACGACAGCTGACCGGGCGTCGTGCCGTCGTACCCGGAACCCCACCCGCCCGCCGGAGCCGTCATGGCCAGCACGTTCACCCTGCCTGCCACCGCCGAGTGTGACACTCATTTGTCAAGGTATTCGTTGTTCCGCTCCCGCTACCTGCCCCGGCCGCTCTCCCGACGCGTCGGCGGTTCGGTGAAGCAGCAGTCCCCGCAGAGCCCGGCGCCCGGCCCGACCCGGTAGTAGAGGCAGCAGCTGTTCCGTCGGAACGCCGTGCCGCGCGGGCCCGTGCGCAGCGTGCCCGCCCCCGCCAGCGGCGGGCGGCCCAGCAACTCCGCGACCAACGCCCCTGCGGCGCCCGGCGCATGGGCGTCCAGTACCCGCAGCGTGCCGGCCAGCGCGGAAGCGGCGTTGCCGAGCAGCAGGCGTGGGGAGAGCGGCGCGGCGGCCCGGACGGCTGCCGCCAGCGGCTCCAACTGGCCCACCAGCACGGCGGCGTGGAGCCGGTCGGCGAGCGTTCCGGCGGCCGGCCGGGCGGGCTCCGGTGGCGTCCACAGGTCGAGCGGGCCCTGGTCGGGGATCCGTACCCAGGCGTGCTCCAGCGTCGGGACCGTTCCCAGCAGGACGGCCGAACCGAGACCCACCGACCAGAACCGGGCGGCCAGCCCCAGGTGCAGGATCGAGGCGGCGACCCGGGGTTCGTGGGTGCCGAGGCGCTGCGCCACCACCCGCAGGCGCCCGGCCAGCGGTGCGTCCGGGCCGGTGCCGTACAGCTCGGGAAGCGGGCGGAAGCCCTCGGGCGGCACCCCGTCGGAGGAGGTGTCCAGGGCGAAGTACGGGCCGACGGCGGCGAGTCGGCCGTAGTCGGGGGTCGGCGATCCGGGCATGGGGGCACGTGGGTCGGGCGCGGGGTTCAACGGCCCTCCCCTGTGGGGTCGTTGAACCCCGCGCCGGCTTCGGATGGCCCGGGTGCGGTCGGGCGGTCGGGCGACATCGGGGCCTCCAGGGGGTCCGGGTGCTCGGGGCGGCAGCGACCGGGCGGCAGCGACCGGGCGACGGCGTACGGCCCGTTCGGACCCCCAAGGGCCCGTTCGGACCCCCAAGGCCCCGTTCGGATCCGGAGGGCCTGGAGATCCCGTGGGCCCAGGAAGGCCAGGAAGGCCCTGGTCGGGCGGGTGTCAGCCGCGCACGGTGAAGTCGCCGGCGGTCGTGCGGATGAACGGTACCGTGCCCTGGCAGTCCGCGACCGGCTGGCCCAGCGCGGCCCAGACCCAGCCGAGCCGGTCCCCGTGGCGGCCGTTGTCCTCCACCGAGACCGAGACCTTCCGGCCGACCACCTCCAGGCCCGGGAACCACGGCGCCTCGCCCTTGGTGATCACGCCGGTGGCGATCGCCTCCCGTCCGCCGACGCCCAGGCAGGTGATGTCCCCCTCGAAGTCGGCGACCAGCCGGCCGTCGTTGTGCACGTGACGGACGTGGAAGTGGCCGCGGGTGGTGCCGGGGTCCGTGTTGCCGGCGGCGCGGGCGTCGACCGAGATCCGGACCGGGTCGCCCGCGAACTCGCCGAACGCGGAGGTGAGGACGGTGTCCCCGGTGCCGCGCAAGCTCACCGCCCCCGCCCCCGCCGCGGCCCCGGCGTCGCCCGCGCTCGCGGCCGGCTCCGCGGCGGAGGCCGGCACGGCGGTGGCCACCGTCGCGACCAGCAGGAGGATCGAGGCCGCAGCGGTGGCGAGGCGACGGTTCATGACGGTTGGTTCTCCTTCGGGACGGTTGCTCCGGCGACAACGAGTCTGCTGCAGCCGGCCCGGCCGCACCTCACGCTGCGGAGGGGAGTTCGACGGTGCGCCCCTCCCTCCCGGGGATGAGGCCCGCCTCCCCCGGGAGAGCGGCCCGTAGGCTCGGCCGGGTGCGCACCGAATCCCTGCCTCACCCCGCCCGGCCGCGCCAGCTCCGGCGCCCGCTCGCCGTCGTCGCCGCCCTGGTCCTGACGGCGCCCGTCGTGCTCGCCCACGCGGGCGAGCGCGGCGCGGCCGTGCTGCCGGCCCTGACGGCCGCGCTCGCCGCAGTGGTGGCGCTGCTGTCGTGGCCCGCGGGGCGGGTCGCGCTCGCGCCGGCCGCCGCGGCGGTGGCCGGTGCCTCGCTGCTGCTCGACCTGCTCTACTCGGGCCCGTACCGGCTGCCCGCGTTCTGGCTGCCCTTCGAGTGGACTGCGCTGCTCGGGCTGCTGTTCCGGGCCGTGCGCCGGCTGCCCGACCGGTGGGCGGGGCCGGTCGGCGGTCTGGTCGGGCTCGCGGCCGTCGTGCTGCCGCTGCGGTTCGCCCTCCGGACGCCCCAGGGCGGTGCGGCCGGCCCGGTGGTCGGTGTGCTGTTGTCCCTGTTGCCGGCGCTCGGGGTCGCGGGGGCGGCGCTCTACCTGCGCGTCCTGGACGCCCGCCGGGAGCGGGCCGTCGCCCGGGCCCGGCGCGAGCAGCGGCTCGAAGTGGCCCGGGGGCTGCACGACTTCGTCGCCCACGAGATCACCGGCATCGTGCTGGAGGCCCAGGCCGGTCAACTCCCGGGCCAGGAGCCGGCGGAGACCGCCGCGCTGCTGCGCCGTCTGGAGGAGGCCGGGCTGCGGGCGTTGGACTCGATGGACGAGATGGTGGGAGCCCTGCGCGAAACGCAGAGCGGCGGCCCGGACGGTCGGGGCGAGTGGGACGGACAGGGCGAGCGGGACGGGCGGAGCGAACCGGACGGGCCGGGCCGGGAGGACGGGCGGAGCGAGCAGGCCGCCGGGGCGACCACGCGCCGCCTGGGCCTGGCCGACCTCCCCGAACTGGTCGCCCGCTTCGGCGCTACGGGCGGCGGCCTGCGCGCCGACGCCGAACTGGCCCCCGGCGCCGCCGACCTGCTCCCCGCCGAGACCCAGGCGACCGCCTACGCCGTCGTCCTGGAGGCCCTCACCAACATCCGCCGCCACGCCCCGCAGGCCACCGAGGTCGCCGTCCGGGCGGCCCCCGGCCCGGACGGCACCGTCCGGGTGACCGTCACCGACAACGGCGGTCCCGCCCGCAAGCCGCTGCTGCGCCGCCGCCCCGGCTCGGGCGGGACCGGACTGGCCGGCCTCACCGCCCGCACCGCCGCGCACGGCGGCTCGCTGAGCGCGGGCCCGGTCGAGCCCGCGGGCTGGCGGGTCACCTGCACCCTGCCGGGGCGGTAGCGCGGGCCGGGGAGTCCTCCGAGGAGGCCGGCCTCCCGAGGGCGGCGCCCGGCCGAGCCCCCCGGCAGGGGCCGCCCGCGGTGCGTGCCGGGCGGGTCGGCCGGTCAGCGGCCCCGGCCGCCGCCGCGGGCCCCGCGCGGGCGGGTCAGGGTGAAGCGGTCGACGGGGACGAGGTCGCCGTACGGGCCGCTGACGGAGTAGTAGGTGACGTCGATGGTGGTCTGCCCGCCGCGGTCACCCGGGTGGACGTCGAAGGACGCGAAGCCGTACGGGTTGTCGGCGTCGCGGAAGGCGGACCACGGGGCGTCCTCGATCACGTACACCGGCGGGCGCTTGCCGGTGGCCGGGTCGACGGCGCCGACGCCGGTGATGACACGGGCCTTCGGGGGGTCGAAGAAGAGCTGGTTCGACGGGGCCGACGTGCCGCCGCCGCCGATCACCATGTGGACGGTGCCCTTGGTGGTGTCGATGGTCTGCGTGCCGGTGGCGACCGGGATCGGCGTGCGGGTGTCGGTCGGCTGCTGGCCGCGGATCGGGTGCGAGCGCTCGTAGTGGTGCTCGTGGCCGCAGACCACCAGGTCCACGCCGTACCTGTCGAACAGCGGCACCCAGGCCTCGCGGATGCCGAGGTCGGCGCCGTTGAACTTGTCGGCGGTGGAGATCACCACCTGGTGCATGCAGACCACGATCCAGTCGATCTCCGGGTCCGCGTTCGCCGCCGCCAACTCCCGCTCCAGCCAGCGCTGCTGGGCGCCGCCGGAGTAGCCGTGGACGTAGGAGTTGCCGCCGTCCTGGTAGGCCACGTCGTCGTTGTTGAGGCTGATGACGCGCACCGAGCCGGCGGTGAACGAGTACCACAGGCCGTGCAGTTCCTCGTCCGAGCCGGAGTTCGGCAGGTCGAAGTAGGCCTGGTAGGCGCCGTAGCCGATCGGGCCGTTGCCCTTCTCGTTCTCGTGGTTGCCGGCCGCGGGCATCCAGGGGCGGTGGCGGGCGGAGCGGGTGTTGTTCTCGAACCAGTCGGACCAGGTGCGGATCCGGTCGGTGGCGATGTTCGCGTAGCAGAGGTCGCCGTTGAGCAGGTGGAACAGCGGGGCGATCCGTTCGACCCCGGCGGTGGTGTCACCGGCGGCGGGGCTGCCGAGGTTGTCGTTGGCGTAGCCGTTGGCGGTCTTCTTGCCGAGGGTGGGGGTGCCCTGGTCGCCGAAGCTGGTGAAGGTGAAGGCGGACCGGCCGCGCGGGGCGGTGCGGACGGTGCCGAGCTCGGGGGTGGCGCGTCGTGGACGGCGGCGTAGACGTAGTCGGTGTCGGGGTGCAGGCCGGTCAGCCGGGCGTGGTGCGCCTGGACCTCGGTCCCGGAGGCGGCGTCCCGGTAGGTGCGGGTCGCGGCCTGCACGGTGCGGCCGAATCCTCCGTTCGAAGTCCCGTACATCACCCGGGGATTGGCGACGGACCTGGTGGTGTGCCAGGACACCACCACCTCGCGCGAGGCGTCCGAGCCGAACTGGAGGTGCAGACCGGCCACCCGCGGGGCACCGGAGCGCCCGGGCCGCTGCCACAGCAGCGGCGAGTCGGCGGAGGCGGCCGGGGCAGCGGCGGCGGGGGTGGCGGCGAGGCCGGAGAGGGACACGGCACCGCCGAGGCCGAGGCCCGAGGCGCCGGCCAGGAGTCCGCGCCGGCTGACGGGGAGACGTCCACTGGAAGCGTTCATCATGGCGGTCAGCTCACCGCACGGAGGTGAACCGCGCCGGGGCCGACGCGTGAACTTTCCCGTCGGCCGGTCCGGGGCGGGGCTCGTGGCAGACTGCTGGGCGTGACGCGTGCGAACGGTGAGAGCCCGCGGGTGATCCGCACCCTGATCGCGGACGACCAGGAGGCCGTGCGGCGCGGCGTGCGGCGCCTCCTGGACGCCCAGCCGGACATCGAGGTGGTGGGGGAGGCCGCGGACGGGCTGGCCGCGCTGGAGCTGGCGGCCGAACTGCGGCCGGACGTCGCGCTGGTGGACATCCGGATGCCGCGGATGGACGGGCTGGAGCTGACCCGGCGGCTGGCCGGGCCGGGGGTGGCGCAGCCGGTGCGGGTGGTGGTGCTGACCACCTTCGACCTGGACGAGTACGTCTACCCGGCGCTGCAGCACGGGGCTTCGGGGTTCCTGCTGAAGCGTTCCGGCCCGTCGCTGCTGGCCGAGGCGGTGCGGGCGGCGGCCGACGGGGAGAGCCTGATCAGCCCGTCGGTCACGGTCCGGCTGCTGCAGCACGTGACGGCGCCGCGCCGGCCGGAGCCTCGGGGGAGGGCCCGGGGGCCCGCGGCCGTGGTGCCGTTGACCGAGCGGGAGGTGGAGATCGCCGGGCAGGTCGCGGCGGGCCGCACCAACGCGGACATCGCCGCGGAACTGTTCATCTCGCCGGGCACGGTGAAGACCCACGTCGCGAGCATCCAGCGCAAGCTCGGCGTGGCGAACCGGGTCGGGATCGCCGTGCACGCCTGGGAGATGGGCTACGCCGTACCGGACCGGCCGTAGCGGACCGACCGTAGTGGACCGGGCGCCCGCCGGTGCGGGTGGGTGCCGGTACGGATGTCCGTACCGGTGCCGGACCGGTGGCCCGTTCGGACAGTGGCGAGGGGGACATGGACAGCGCGTCCACGGAACCGAGGGGATTGTTCCGTGGACGCGCGCGGAACCCACGAGGTGGGGGTGGCCTCCGGACGTCACGTCCTCCGGCCGGTAGTTCGATCGTCGACCGAGGTAGAACCAGCGGCAGACCCTGATCCGTCTCGATCTGTCGCCACTGCCTCCTGCGGTCGAACTTCCTTCAGCTACCTCGCAGGTCCATCTCCCATCATGCGCCTCGCACGCCGCGTGCACCAGGGGTGAACGGCATGAATTCGGGCAATTTTCGCAAGTCGATCACCGGCAGGTCGATCACGCGGCGATCCGTCGGTCGTCGGGCGATCCGTCGGCCACCGGGGCGATCCGGCGGTCATCCGGGTGGAACTGTCGGTCGCCGGAGGTGGGTTCAGGGCCGCGGCCACCCGTCCACGAAGCTCAGCGTCCGGTGGTACGGCCCGTCGGGCCCGGTGCTCCGGTAGTCCTCCGTGCTGCTGCCGGTGCGCACGGTGCGGTCGCCGTCGTGGCGCTGGGCGGTCGGGCGCAGGGTGTGGTCGACGGTGGCGCGCTCGGTGACGTGGCCGCCGGTCGCCGTGGTGGCCTCGCGGTGGTAGCCGAGGTCCATCGCGGTGGTCTGGTCGGTGTTGCCCGCCGTGTCGTGGCTCACCTTGTAGGTGACGTCCAGCGGTTCGCCCTCGTGGACGGTGGTGGTGCGCTGCGGCCCGCCGCCCCGGGTCGAGGTGGTGCGGGTGAGGTCGGTGTCGTTGTGCAGCGTCACGTCGTTGCCGCTGTCGCGCAGTTGCTGGCCGGAGCGGAAGGACAGGTCGTCGCGGACCTCGGTGGTGATCCGGCCGTGCGAGGTCTGCACCCAGCCCCGGGCGAGGTCGTGCCGGGCGGCGGTGACGGCCCAGTCGCCGCTGCCGCCGCCGTGGTCGGCGAGCGCGGTGCCGACGGCGGCTTCCGGGGCGACCCGGTAGTCGGTGAGCTGCCCGCTGGTGCGGGCGGCGCCGTGGTCGACCTCGGCGAAGAGGTTCACCTGTCCGGTCCAGACGTCGTTGCTCTGCGCCTCGGCCGCGTTCAGCGTGACGCCGACGGTGTGCGGTCGGCCGTCGAGCAACAGGCCCACGTACGGGGTGAGGTCGAGCCGGTAGGCGGGCAGGTCGAACGCGAAGACGCCGGGGACGGGCCGCCAGAGCAGCGGGTCCCAGCCGCCGGTGTAGATCACCGGGTACGGCCAGACCGCTCCGGCCACCCGCCCGTCCACGGTGAGCCGCAGTTCGCGGAACGGGCCCTTGCCGCAGAGGCCGAGGCCCGGGTTGGCGGCGACGAAGGCGTCCGGTGCGGAGGCGTACGCGAACTCCTCGCAGGCGCCGCCGCCCCGGGTGTAGACCTCGGCGGTGAGGCGCTCCAGGTTCTGCGGGAAGGCGAGTTCGCGCTCGGCGGCGGGGGCGGCCTGGGTGAGCGCGAACGGTCCGGTGGTGAGCAGCCGGTCGGCGCCGCGGGCGGCCGGCCAGTGGCTGCTCGCGGTGTAGTAGGTCAGGGTCGCGCTGATCGTGAAGACACCGGTGTAGGTGGCGTCGGTGACGTTGGCGAGGTCGAAGGAGAACTCCTGCGGCCCGGCGGCGAACAGTGGGGCGTACCGGGTGACGTCGTGCTCGACGTTCCACTCGATGCCGTCCTTGGACGGCTCCGGGGTGGAGGAGAGCATCACCTGGACGCCGCCGACGCGGACGCTGAACATCCGGTCGAACTGCCGTCCCGCGACCTGTCCGTGGAGGTCCAGCACCACCGCCGACCACGGGCCCGCGCAGTCGGCGGGCGGGGTGAGGGTGGCGGTGTACGGCGTGTCGGGCGGGTTGCCGTAGCCGTTGCGGAACTCGCGCTGGTGCATCGCCTCGACGGTGCAGGAGCGGGTGTCGGGCCGGGTGAGGGGCTTGGTGGCGGTGACCGGGTCGTGGTAGTCGGTGCCGAAGTCGGCGTGGGCGGGGCCGGCGGCGGTGAGGGTGCCGGCGAGGGAGAGCACGGCGGCACCGAGTAAGCCGGCGGCGCGGCGGAGCAGCGGGCGCAGGGCCAAGGCGGGTCCCCGGGGTCGGGCGGCCCGTAGCGCTGCCGCGGGCCGGAGGGATGATCCGGCATCCTTCCGGCGGTGGCATGCCAGCGTCAAGGGCGGCGGACGGGGTAGGGCCAAGGGTGGTGGACGGGGTAGTGCCCGTCCACACGCTGACAACCGCGTTGCCCCGCCGCAGTGGCATCTCACAGAGAGTGCGCATCATGACCGGACTTCCGCCCAGCACCCCCGCCGTCCACGTCGCCGAGGAGGTCGTGCGGGCCCTCGCCGACGGCCGGCCCGTGGTCGCCCTGGAATCGACCATCTTCACGCACGGCCTGCCGCGCCCCCGCAACCTGGCCGTCGCCCTCGAGGCGGAGCAGCAACTGCGGGAGGCGGGCGTCGTGCCGGCGACCGTCGGGGTACACGCCGGGGTGCCGACGGTCGGTCTGAGCACCGGGCAGATCACCGAACTCTCCGCCACCGACGGCCTGGACAAGGTCAGCCTGCGCGACCTCCCGGTGGTCGCCGCGCTCGGCCGGCACGGCGGTACCACCGTCGCCGCCACCGCCTTCCTCGCCCACCGCGCGGGCATCCGGGTCTTCTCCACCGGCGGCCTCGGCGGCGTCCACTTCGGTGCCTCCGAGAGCTTCGACGAGTCGGCCGACCTGACCACCCTGGCCGCCACCCCGGTCACCGTGATCAGCGCCGGTGTGAAGTCGATCCTCGACATCCGGGCCACCCTGGAGCGCTTCGAGACCCTCAACATCCCGGTCCTCGGCTACCGCACCCGCAAGTACCCCGGCTTCTACGTCACCGACTCCGGCCACGAGATCAACTTCAGCGTCGAAACGCCCGAGGAGGCCGCGAAGGTCATCGACGCCCGCGACCGGCTCGACCTGCCGCAGGCCGTCCTGATCGCCAACCCGGTCGACCCGGCCAAGCAGCTGCCGCCGGAAGAGCTGGACGGCATCCTGGCCCGCGCCCGAGCCGAGGCCGATCGCCTGGGCATCACCGGCAACGCCTCCACCCCCTTCCTGCTGGACCACATCCAGCGCGACACCGGCGGCCGCAGCCTGGAGGTCAACGTCGAGGTGTACCGGGGCAACGTCAGGCTCGGCGGCGAGATCGCCACCGCCCTGGCCGCCTCGGCTGCCTCGGCTGCTTCGGCGGAGTCGGCGAAGTCGCCCGCTCCGGCTGCGCAGAGCGGGGCCTGAGCCGTGCTGGGGGTGCTCGGTGACCTCGTCGAGGACGTCGTGGTCTGGGTCGACGGCCCGCTGCGGCACGGCACCGACTCCGGCGCCCGGGTCTTCCGACGGCGCGGCGGCAGCGCGGCCAACGTCGCCCGCTTTGCCGCCGGGCAGTACCCGGCGCGCTTCCTCGGCTGCGTCGGCGAGGACGCGGTCGGCGACGCCGTGGTCGCCGAACTGCGCGGTCACGGCGTCGACGTCCGGGTGTCCCGGCGCGGCCGGACCGGCAGCATCGTGGTGCTGATCGACCGGGACGGCGAGCGGACCATGCTGCCCGACCGGGGCGCCGCCACCTTGCTGGAGCGCGTTCCGGACGAGTGGCTGGCCGGTCTGACCCACCTGCACGTGCCGGCCTACTCCTTCGACGGAGAGCCGGTCGCCGCCACGGCGGTGGACGCCCTCGCACGGGTGCGGCAGGCGGGCGGCACCACCTCGGTGGACGCCTCCTCGACCGGCATGCTGGAGCGGTTCGGACGGGAGCGGTTCCTCGCCCTGCTGGCCGGGTTGGCGCCCACCTTCGTGTTCGCCGACCGCTCGGAGTCCACCTTCCTGGGCCTGCTGGTGGGGGGCCTGCCCGGGCCCGAGCGGTCCCGGCTGGCGGCGACCACGGTGGTCACCAAGGCGGGCGCCGAGCCGACCACCGTCGACGTGCCCGGCGAGGGGCTGTTCACGGTGCCGGTACCGCCGGTCGCGGAGGTGCGCGACCTCACCGGCGCCGGGGACGCCTTCGCGGCGGGATTCCTGGCCGGGTTCCTCGAGACCGGGGACCTGCGGCACGCGGCCGGGCTCGGGCACCGCAGCGCGGCCCGGGTACTGGCGTCGCCGGGGGCCTCCTGCGGCGAGGGGTGACGGTCCGGCGGCGGCGCGGGACGCCCTGTGCGCTCAGCGCAGGGCGTCCTTGCGCAGGAAGCGCTTCAGCTTCTGCCACGTCCAGGTGTTGACCACGTCCTCGGCGGTGAGCCAGCCGCGCTGCGCCGTGCCGATGCCGAACCGCGGGTAGGCCAGGTGCGGGGTGGCGTGGGCGTCGCTGTCGATGCTGAACCGGACGCCGTGGCGCCTGGCCCGCAGGATGTCCTCGTCCCGCAGGTCGAGCCGCTGCGGGGAGCTGTTGATCTCGATCGCGGTGCCGGTACGAGCGGCGGCCTCGAACACCGCGTCCAGGTCGACGTCGATGGGGCCGCGGCTGCCGATCCGTCGGGTGGTGAGGTGGCCGATGACGTGCACGTACGGGTTCTCGCAGGCGCGGACCAGCCGTCGGGTCTGGGCGGCGCGGTCGAGGGTGAAGTGCGAGTGCACGGAGGCCACGCAGACGTCGAAGCCGGCCAGGAACTCGGCTGGCCAGTCCACCCCGCCGTCCGGGTCGATGTTCAGCTCGGTGCCGTGCAGCAGCCTCAACTTCTTGTGCCGGTCGGCCAGTCGGCGCACCTGCTCGCGCTGGGCGAGCATCTTCTCGTCGGTCATCCGCTGCATGACCAGGTTCGGCGCGTGGTCGGTGACGGCGAAGTAGGAGTAGCCGCGGGCGGCGGCGGTGTCGATCATCTCCTCCAGGGTGGCCAGCCCGTCGGTCAGGTCGGTGTGCGTGTGCAGGTCGCCGCGCAGGTCGGACTCCTGGACCAGGTCGGGGAGTTCACCGTTCAGGGCGGCCTCGATCTCGCCCCGGTCCTCGCGCAGCGTCGGTGCGATCCACGGCAGGCCGAGCGCCGCGTACACCTCGTCCTCGGTCTCCGAGACCACCTTGGCGCCGCCGTCCACCTCGAACAGCCCGTACTCGGAGAGCTTCAGTCCGGCCCGTACGGCCATCGTGCGCAGCTTGATGTTGTGCGCCTTCGAGCCGGTGAAGTAGACCAGCGCCGCACCCCAGTCCTCCTCCGGGACGACCCGCAGGTCCACCTGCACGCCCCGGGTGGTGCGCACCGAGGTCTTGGTCGTGCCGCTCCCGATCACCTCGGCCACGTACGGGAGTTCGGTGAGCGCGGCCATCAGCGGGGCGGAGTCCTCGGCGGTCGCGAGCACATCGATGTCGCCCACCGTCTCGCGCATCCGGCGCAGTGAGCCCGCGTACGCGCAGCGGGTGCAGCCGGGGACGGCGGAGAGCGCGGCGACGAGCTGCTCGGCCAGCTCGGTGGCGGTGTCGAGCAGGGTCCGGCCGCCGGACTGCCGCATCAGCTCGATGCCGTGCAGGATCTTCTCGCCGCTGCGGTCGCCGAAGCCGGCCAGGTCGGACAGCTTGTCGGCGCGGACCGCCTCGGCGAGTTCGTCCACCGAGGCGATGCCGAGGTCGCGGTAGAGCGCCAGGGCGCGTTTCGGGCCGACGCTGGGGACGGCCATCATCTCCCGCACCCCGGCCGGGATCTCGGCGCGCAGGGCCTCCAGGGCGGTGATCCTGCCCGAGTCGAGGTACTCGGCGATCTTCTCGGCGGTGGACTTGCCGACGCCCGGGATCTGCTGCAGACCCTTGACGTCCAGGCCCGCGAGGTCCTCCGGGTGGCCGCCGACCGCGCGGGCGGCCTTCTCGTAGGCGCGGGCCCGGAAGGCGTCCCCGCCGGTGATGTTGATCAGGTCGGCGTACTCCTGGAGCAGCTCCCTGACCTGGTCGTTGAGCCGGGGCATGGGGCAAGTCTAGGTTCGGCGGGGCGGGTTCGCCGGGTGTGGGGCGTCGCCCCGGGGCGGTCCGGGGGCGTTGCGGGGGCGTTGCGGGCGCGCCGGGGCGGGTGGTCCGGGCACGCCGTCAGTCGGACGCGACGGTCAGCAGCAGGACGACGGTCAGTCCGCCGCCCGGGGTGGACTCGACCGCGAGCCGGCCGCCCGCCGCGAGCACCAGGCTGTGCAGGGCCGGTCCCACCGGGCCGCCGGAGCGCACGCCCGCGAGCAGCCAGTCGCGCGCCTCGGGCGGCTCGTGGGTGCCGCGGTCCGAGATCCGGATCTCCACCCGGCCGCGTCCGCCACCGCCGTCCCGGGCGCCGGACCGGTCGCGGTCCCGGCTGCGGTCGCGGGTTCGGTCCCAGCTGTGGTCCCGGTCCCAGCTGTGGTCCCGGTCCCAGCTGTGGTTCCGGTTGCGGTCCCGGGCCGAGGCCGTCGGGCCGGGACGGCGTCCGCCGCCCGCCACCTCGGCGCGGACCAGCACCCGGCCGCCCGGCGGGCTGCGCCGGATCGCGTGGTCGACCAGCCCGGCGAGGGCCGCCTCCAGGCGTCGGGCGTCCCCGGCCACCACCGGCAGCCCCGGTGCGACCCGCACGGTGACGGCCGCCGAGCGTCCGCCGCCGCGCATCACCCGGCGGACCACGTCGGCCACCTGGACGTGCCGCGCCATCGGCTCGCAGCCGGTCTGCCGGCCGGTCCACCGCAGCCGCTCCAGTTCCACGCGGGTGAGCGCCCTGGGCGCGGCCATGGTGCCGGACTGGAACGGCCCGGGGCCCTCCTCGGGCTCGACGGCGACCGAGCCGCCCGTGCGTCCGGTGCCGCTCCTGCGTCCGGTGCCGCCCGCGCCGCCGAACGCGGCGAGCGCCCGGGCCCCCGACGCGACGTAGCCCCAGAGCCTCCCGTGTGTCATCGCCCTGCCCCTCGTGCCTCACCGGCGGCCGTCATCGGTTCCGCGGCCGGCCGGGGCGGGCCGCTTCCCCGGCCCTCCTGCCAGCCTGCGCCCCGCCCGCCCGGGTGACAATCCCGCCCCGGGACGCGAACCCGGCCCGCGCCCCCGCCGAGCGGCCGGTGGTGCACCCGCCGAGCGGCGGGGCGCTCCACGCTGACCAGGCCCTTCCGGGAGCCGTGGGGAGGCGCGGGGAGGCGCGGAAACGGAGGGAAACCGAGGGAAGCGGAGGCAAGCGCGGGCAAGCGCGGGCAAGCGCGGGAACCGCAAAGAGTTCTTCGCAGAAAACCCTTTGCAAAGGATCCTTTGTGGTTTTAGGCTCCTGCCATGACCGAAGACCGCGGCTGGAAGCACAGCGACGACCCGCACATCGCCATCACCGCCAAGGGCATGAAGGCGATGGCGCACCCGGTGCGCATGCAGCTGGTCGGGCTGCTGCGCAAGCACGGCCCGTCCACGGCGACGAGGCTCGCCGCCCAGCTGGGGCTCAACTCCGGGGCCACCAGCTACCACCTGCGCCAGCTCGCCGCCGCGGGCTTCGTCGAGGAGGACCAGGAGCGCGGCAACGCCCGTGAGCGCTGGTGGCGTTCGGCCCACCGGCTCACGGTGTGGACGGGGGACGACATGGCGGACGAGGAGCCCGACACGGCCGTCGGCTTCCTGCGGTCCGTCCTGGCCGCGCACAGCCTTGCCGGCCAGCGCACGCTGGACGCCTTCGAGACCATGCCGCGCGAGTGGCGCCGGGTGACGGACCTCAGCGACCTGATCCTGCAGCTCACGCCCGCCGAGGCCGAGCAGCTGACCGGCGAGCTGTCCGAGGTGATCGGGCGCTACCGCCGGATCGACGCCGCAGGGCCCGCGCCGGAGGGCACCGAGCAGGTCTCCGTGATCGTCCACGTCCTGCCGGATCCGAGCAGCACCGCCACCGAGGGGGAATCAGCATGACCGCCAGCGTCGCCGTCGGCACCGCCGCCACCGTCGATCCGCCCGCACGCAGCTTCCGGCCGCTGGCCGGGGTGCTGACCGCCACGGCCGTCTCCGTGACCGGCACCCGCGTCTCGGCCATCGCCCTGCCCTGGTTCGTCCTGGCCACCACCGGCAGCGCCACCATGACGGGCCTGGCCGCCTTCGCCGAGATGGCGCCGTACGTGCTGGTCAAGGCGCTGACGGGGCCGGTGGTCGACCGGCTCGGGCCGCGGGTGGTGTCCTGGACGACGGACGCGGTGAGCGCCACCGCGGCCGGGCTGGTCCCGCTGCTGCACGCGCAGGGGCTGCTCCCGTTCTGGGTGCTGCTGGTGATGGTCGCGGTGATCGGCGCGATGCGCGGTCCGGGGGACTTGGCCAAGTCGGTCATGGTCCCGGAGGCGGCCGACCGCGCCCGGGTGCCGATGGAGCGCGCCACCGGGCTGTCCGGTGTCACCGAGCGGCTGGCCTCCACGATCGGGCCGGCGGTGGGCGGCGGGCTGGTCGCGCTGATGGGCCCGCTGGCCGGGCTGGCGGTCAACGCGGCCACGTTCGCCCTCGGGTCCCTGATCATCGCCCTCGCGCTGCCGCGCGGCATGGGGCGCCCGGCCGTGCCCGGTACGGCCGCTGCGCCGTCCGGGCCGTCCGAGTCGTCCGAGTCGTCCGAGTCGGCGGGGGACGGGGCGCAGGGCGCCGGCTACTGGCGGATGTTCCGCGAGGGCTTCGCCTTCCTGCGGTCCGAGCCGCTGCTGCTCGCGGTGATCGTGTTGGTCGGCATCACCAACCTGCTCGATGCCGGCTTCATCACCGTCCTCGTCCCGATCTGGGCGCAGGAGTCCAGCAACGGCCCGGCCGCTATCGGCCTGTCCGCCGGTGTCATGGGCGCCACGGCCGTCGTCGGCAGCCTGATCGCGGCGGCCGTCGCCTCCCGCCTGCCCCGTCGGACGGTCTTCTTCGTCGGCTTCCTGCTGTGCGGCGCGCCCCGGTTCGTGGTGCTCGCCCTCGGCGCGCCGCTGTGGGTGGTGCTCACGGTCTTCGCGATCGGCGGTTTCGGCTCCGGCTTCCTCAACCCGATCCTCGGCGCCGTGCTCTTCGAGCGGGTGCCCCGCCACCTGCTCGGCCGTGTCCACGCCCTCGGCGACTCCCTCGCCTGGGCCGGGATCCCCCTCGGCGGTCTCGTCGCCGGTGCGGCGGTCGCGCTGGTCGGCCTGATACCCAGCCTGCTCGCGGCCGGCGCCCTCTACTTCGCCGCCACGACGCTGGCCGGACTGCGGCCCGAGTGGCGGGAGATGGACGACCTCCGAGGCCGTGCGGCGGGCTCGGACGGCGAGGCCGTCGGGAGCGAGCAGGCGGCGGACGCCACGCGGGAGCCGGCTCCGGCGCACTCGTAGGCGCCGTTCGCGGGGCTGATCAGCGGGTGGTTCAGCGGGTGGTTCAGCGGGCGGTTCAGCGGATCGGTCGGGCGATCCGATCGGCGCCCTCCGCGACTGGTGAGTGGCCCGCCCACCGGAGCAACAGGAGGCTCGCCAGGGCGGCGAGGGCGCACCAGGTGGAGATGAAGGCGAGCCGCCAGAACAGGACGCAGGCGAGGGCGCCCACAGCAGTGACGAGACCGAGGCGGCGCAGCAGCCGGTCGCCGCTCACGAGGAGGGAACCGACCGTGGCCACGAGATAGCCGGTCAGGAGGACGGCCGGGTGCGGGATGCCGACGGAGTAGCCGAGGGTGTGGCCGTGCGCGGTGGCCGTCACCGGGTGGGAGGCGACGGCAGCGGCGAGTGGGACGGCGACGGCCGCGCCCAGGAGGGTGAGCGCCGCGAGCACCCGCCGACGCGGCCCGGTGGTCGCGCACCACACGCCCGCCGGGACGAGCACGGGCAACAGCGGGAGCGCGATCACTGCCCAGGCGGTCCGGGCCGCTCCGGCGAGGGCCGCGGGCAGCCCATCGTCCGTACCGAGCCAGACCATGGCCTCGACCAGCTGGTGCAGACCCAGCACCAGCGGGAGCGCGGCGAGCGGTAACCGCTCCGGGTGGCCCGTCCGACGGGCGCGGACCAGGCACGCCACCCCGACGGCCGCGACCACCCCACCGGCCACGGCGTCCGCCTGCGCGCTCCAGCACATCGGGACCTCTAGCCGGACTTCTCCGGGCCGCCGTCGGGTCCGCCGTCGGGTCCGCGGTCGGGCCTGCCGTCCGGTTCGCCGTCGGATCCGGTGTCGCCCCCGGACCGGCCTTCGGCACCGTCCGCCGACCGGTTCGTGGAACGCTCGTCCGAGACGTTCCCCGAGACGTTCCCCGAGCCGTTCCCCGAGTCGTTCCCTGAACCGTTCCCCGCTCCGGCCTCCGATTCGTCCTCCGGGGCCGCGCCGATGTCTTCCAGGGTGTCGCGGACGGTACCGGGCATCGCCGGGTGGCGGCCGATCACGATCACCCCGGTCACGATGGCGAGCATCCCGGCCGACTGCCAGGCCAGCGCACTCGGAGTGACCCGCAGTCGGTCGCCGAGGAAGCCGACCGCGCAGGCGATCCCGGCCAGCGGCTGGGCGGCGGTGAGCGCCGGCAGCGACATCCGCAGCGGCGCGGCCTCGAAGGCGCTCTGCACCAGCAGCAGGCCGACCACGCCCGCGACGACCACCGCGTACGGCTGCCAGCTGCGCAGCACGGCCGACAGCCCCTCGTGGTCGAGGCGTTGGGTGGTGGTCCGGGTGAGCGCGTCCTGGAGGCCGTAGAGCAGTCCGGCGGCGAGCGCCAGCAGCGTCGCCTCCTCGAACAGCGGCAGTCGCCGGGCCATGGACACCAACAGCACGACCAGCCCGACCACCGTGCCGGCCACCAGCCAGTGCCGCAGCTCCCCGGCGGGCGCCCCACCGCCCGTCGGTTTCCCGGCCACGATGAAGGCCGTCACCCCGAGACCGAGCAGCAACACCCCGGCCCAGCCCGAGCGGCCCAGGGTCTGACGGGTCAGCACCCGGGCGAGCGCCATGGCGAACAGCAGATTGGTGGCGAGCAGCGGTTCGACCAGGGAGACCTCGCCCTGGTTGAGCGCGAGCGCGGAGAGGATCAGCCCGCTGACCATGAATCCGGTGCCGAGCAGCCATTCGCGCATCCGCATAAGGTCGAGCAGCAGCCGCCACCGCAGGAGGTCGGCACGGGGTGCCCGCTGCGCCGCGTGCTGCTGGAGGACGAAGCCGAGACCCAGACAACAGGCCGCGCTGAGGGCGAGAAGGAAGACCGCCACGGAGGGACCACCAGGTTGTCGCTGCCCGCGCCGCGCCGACGGGTCCGGGGTGGGTACGCGGTCGCGGCCCGCTCCCGTCAGCGTACCGCCGGGGCGGCGGCCGGGCCGATCGGACACGACACGCGAGTGCCGCGTCGAGCGCCCGCCCGGGCCCGTGCGGCCGGGCGGGCGGTGCCACGGTGCGTGCCCGTGCAGCCGCGCCCCGGTACCGTCCGCCGCGCTTGCCGCTACGGGCGGGGCAGGCGCACGCTGGTGTGAGCGGCCGCCACGGGTCACCGTCCGTGCCGGTCAGGACAGGCGCGACGGGGGTCGGCGCCAGGAGGTGTGGCATGCACAACCAGTGGGACGTGGAGCTGACATTCGACGAGGACGGCGTGCACACGGCGTGCGACGCCAGGCTGACGGGCGCGCGGGCGCCGGGCCTGAGCGCGCACGGCGAGGCTATGAAGAGCGCCGACGACCGTCCGCTCGCCCGGATCGGCGAGGAGGTCGCGGCCTCCCGCGCCCTGGAGGAACTGTCCCGCAAGCTGCGGGCGCAGGCCACCGGGGAGATCGACGACGAAGGGCACCGTCCGGGGTACCTGATCTACTGACGGCGGCTACTGGCGGCGGCTTCCGGCGGCGGTCACGGCCCGGGCGGCGCGGTCGTACGGTCCACGGCCGTTGCCGCCCGGAGCTGCCCACCGGGGTCTGCCAACGCGGTCTGCCCACCCGGGTCTGCCCACCCGGGTCTGCCTACCAGGTCGGGAACGGGGTGCGGCAGAGCCGGTCCGCCGCAGAGCGGAGGGTCTCCTCCCAGGCCCGGTAGGCCTCCGGCTGCTCGGCCGCGATGCGTTCGACGTGGTACTCGTAGCCTGCGGCGTCCACGAAGTCGCGTTCGGCCGCGGTCCGGCCCGCGTGGAGGCGCCGCCAGACCTCGGCCGTCACCTCCGTCGGCGTCATCGCACCGGCCACCAGCCGGTCCCATGTCCGGCATTCTGCGGCACCGGACCGCGCTCGAGCCCGGCGATGCCCCCGGCGAAGCGCCCGCCCCGGCCGCCGAGCCGATCGACGGCTGGCACGGCCCAAGCGGTCGTGACGCACGGTCAAGGGGCCCACGCCGGAGCCCGCTCGGTGAGGTGCAGGCTGCCGGGGCCGCCGGCGACCGGGGTTCAGGCCCTGGGTCCGTCCGCGAACTCCCGCTGCGGGCCGACGTGCTCCCGGCCTGGCGGCTGGTAGGTGCTCCCGGAGGCGGATGTCGTGGTGGTGCGATGGGTCGCCGATGGCCTCCGACTTGCGGTGCGCGCACCCACCGCCGCCCGCCCGCCCTCGGAGCGGTCGACGGGGTTTCGGATACGGACCCGGAACCGACGGCGCAACCGGTCCTGGGCAGCGAGCGGTCGGCGCTCCCGCTGCGGCGGGCCCCGGTGGGGGCTGGTCGTCAGTGCCTGCTGAGGAACCGGACGAGGCGTTGGTTGATCTCGGGGGCGGCGGCCATCGGCAGGTTGTGGTGGGTGGCGTCCGGGAGGACGGCGACCTCTGCCGACGGGAGGGTGCGGCGGGCGGTCTCGGCGACGCGGGCCGAGTGGTGGGTGCGGCTCCGCGCGGCGAGGAGGGTGAGGACGGGGGTGGTGAGGGTGCCGAGTCGGGCGGGGGTGGGGCGGGTGCCGGTGACGACGCGGGAGGCGGGGAAGTCGGCGTAGCCGAGGGCGTAGACCTCGCGCCAGTCGGGGTCGAGGTGGGTGCCGCCGCCGGTTTCCCAGTCGAGGAAGGCGCGGGCGCGGTCCGGGGTGCGGCCGGGGAGGAAGAGGGGGAGTGCGTGCAGCAGGTAGCCGGGGCGGAAGCCGGCGAAGCAGAGGTTGGGGTCGAGCAGGGCGAGCCGGCCGACCCGGGCCGGGGCGTGCAGCGCGTACTCCAGGGCGATCCAGCCGCCGTACGAGTGGCCGCAGAGGTCGGCCTCGGGGACGTCGAGTCGGTCGAGCACGGCGTCCAGCCAGCCGAGGAGTCCGGGGACGCCGTCGAGCGCGGCGCCGTCGTGGATGCTGCGCCCGGGGTCGCCGATGAGGTCGACCGCGAGGACGCGGTGTCCGGCTTCGGTCAGGGCGGCGGCGTTGGCGAACCACATGGTGGAGGTGGCGCCGCCGCCGTGGAGGAGGACGAGCGGTCGTCCGTCCCGGGGGCCGCAGGCGTTGATCCGTGTGGTGCCGTGGTCGGTGCGGACGGTGAGGGCCTCGACCGGGGTGGGCCAGCGGGCCAGCAGGGTGTCGTAGGCGGCGAGGAAGGTGGCGGTGCGGGCGGACATGACGGGCCTCCGCAGGTGTGGTGTGATGGCGTGCGGAACCACTCGCTCGGCAAGTATCTTGCCCAGCGAGTGTCTCGTTCAGCAACTATCTCGCTGATCGAGAGAATAGTGACACGGGCGTGCCCGAGGGAGGACGACAGGGTGTCCGAAGTCGAGGAGCCGATGCGGCTGGTCCACCTGCTGCGCGGTCTGACGGTCGAACTCGACCTGTTTGGGGCCGAGTTCGCATCCCGTAACGGTCTGCATCCGACCGATCTGCGGGCGCTGATCCATCTGCTGGACGCCTCCCGGGCCGGGGAGGTGGTCACCCCGGGCAGGCTCGGTGAGGCGTTGCACCTGAACTCGGCCGGGACGACCGGTCTGGTGGACCGGCTGGAGCGGCTCGGGCTGATCCGCCGCGAGCGCGACCCGCAGGACCGACGCAGGGTGCGACTGCTGGTGGAGGAGCGGGCGATGGAGCTGGGGCAGGGCTTCTTCGGCGGGTTGATCGGCGATCTGCTCGCCGAGATGCGGCGGTTCGACCCGGCGGAGCTGGCCACGGCCCGGCGTTTCCTGGAGGCCATGACCGGGGTGGTCACCGCCGCCCGTCAGGACGGGCGGGAGGAGGCGGCGGGGCCTACGCCGGCCCGAGGGTCCAGCTGATCACCGACAGGGTCGCCATCGACGCCAGCGTCGACCAGAGCACCGCGTCCCGGGCGAGCACCGTGCCCTGGCCGTACTCGCGGGCGTAGGTGTACACGTTCTGCGCGGTCGGCAGTGCGGAGAACAGGACGACGGTGAGGAGTTGGTGGGCGGGCAGGTGGAGCAGCGGGCCGGCCACGACCAGTGCGACGAGCGGTTGGACCAGGGTCTTGATCGCGACGGTCAGCCCGACCTCGGCGCGCCGGGAACGGCCGTCGGCCGGCGGGCGGTTGTGCAGCGAGATGCCGAGGGCTATCAGGGCGGTCGGCACGCCGGCGCCGCCCAGCAGTTCGCAGGAACGATTCAGCTCGGCGGGCAGGTGCACCCCGGTCGCCGACACCACGGCGCCGAGCGCGGTGGCGAGCAGGATCGGGTTGCGCACGGGCAGGGTCAGCAGGGCCCGGCGGCCGGCCGAGCCGCCGTCCAGCACGGCGAGGACGGCGGGGGTGACCAGCAGGATCTGGAACAGCACCACGGGCGCCACGAAGGAGGCGTCGCCGACGACCTGCATGGTCACCGGGATGCCCAGGTTGGCGGAGTTGACGTACCCGGAGGCCATCGCGCCGATGGCCAGTTCGCCGGGCTTGCGCCGGAAGAGCAGGTGCCCGGCGAGCAGTCCGAGGCCGGTCGCGACGGCGGTGCCGGCGGCGAAGGCGAGCATCGACGGGTTGGCGAAGCGCCCCAGCGGGGTGCGGGCGATCATCAGGAAGAGCGCGGCCGGCATCGCCACGTGGAAGACGAACCGGTTGAGCACCGCCTCGGCGTGCGGTCCGAGCAGGCCGGTCCGGCCGACGAGGTAACCGACCGCGGTGAGCGCCCAGATCGGGGCGAAGCCGGACAGCAGCGGATGCAGGGATGGCATGGTTCCTCGGATCGCTCGGACGTGTCTGCCGGGTGCGGCGGGGGTCGCCCGCCGGGGGCGTCGACGCGCGAGCCGGTGGACCCCCTGAGCCGCTGAAACCCCCGGGGCAGTAAACCAGTGGCCGCCGGCCCGTCGATCACGGGCCTACGATGAGCGAGCAGCCGAGGGGCGAAGCGAGGGGTGAAGCGTGGAGGACGAGTACCTGAGCCTGTCCGAGGTGGAGGCGATCGCTCGCGGCGCCCACCGGGGACAGGTGGACAAGAACGGCCACCCGTACGGCGAGCACATCGCGGCCGTTGCGCACGGGACGGCCGCGCGCGGGGGCAGTGAGGCGCAGATCGCGGCGGGCTGGCTGCACGACACGGTCGAGGACGACCGGTTGAGCCGGGAATGGCTGGCGGCGGCCGCGCTGCCCGAGGAGACCAAGACGATCGTGGACGCGCTCACCCGGCGCCCGAAGGAGCCGCTTGAGGAGTACACCGCGCGGATCCTGGCCACGCCGGGCGCACTGTTGGTCAAGCGCGCCGACCTGGCCCACAACTCCGACCCGGCCCGGCTGGCCTCGCTGGACCGGGCGACCGCCGAGCGGCTGGCCGCCAAGTACGCGCGGATGCGCGAGCTGCTGGGGCTGACGGGGGAGCTGTAGTACCGGGCGGCCCGTGCAGCCGGCCGGCCGGACGGGCCGTGAAGCCGGACGGGCCGTGCAGCAGGCCGGCCGGCCGGCCGGGCAGCCGACCGTGGCGGCGTGCCGGGGAAACCACGAAAGGGCCCGGGCCACGCGGATCGCGCGGGTCCGGGCCCTTTCGGGCACCCCGGTGGCCCCTGTCCGACCCCCGGGGTGAGGGGGAGTGGTCAGGGTCGGGAGGGAATCAGTGGGCCGATGGGGTCCGGCTTAGTACCAGTGGTGGTTCTGCCAGAAGGACCAGGCGGCGTTCGGGCTGCCGTAGCGGGAGTTCATGTAGTCGTAGGCCCACTTGATCTGGGTCTTGGGGTTGGTCTTCCAGTCGGCACCGGCCGAGGCCATCTTGGAGCCCGGCAGCGCCTGGCCCAGGCCGTAGGCGCCCGAGCTCGGGTTGGTCGCGGTCACGTTCCAACCGGACTCGTGGGAGATGATCTGGTTGAACGAGGCCAGCTGGCTCGCCGGGACGATCTGCGCGGCGATGGTCTTCGGGGACGCGGTGGCGGCGTTCGCGGTGGCGGGCAGGACACCGGCGCCCAGGGCGGTCAGACCGGCGGCGCCGGCAAGAATCGCGGCCGAAGTACGCATACGGAGCTTGAAAGCGGGCATGAAGAACAGGACCTCAATCAGGTTGGGCCGGGTCACGCCCCGCCCAGGACCACGGCCGGACAGGGGCCGAAATGGTTGCGGGGCGTGACTCAGCAGTAAGCCATTCGCCGGCGGGACAGGAGCCGGTGTGGCTGGCGACGAGAGCCATTGTTGGCAGACCGGATCGGCCGCCGCCAAGACCCCCTCGTTACGACCGGCAGTCGTAGGAGAGTGGCCGCCGTGGATTCGAAGGGCCGGTCGCGCGGAGCGCGCGGACCGGCCCTGACGTGCGCGTACGTGGGGACATCGGGGAGCAGGCCGACCGTTCGGGTAGGTCTACTACGGTCCGTCGTGGGCGTTGATTCCGTGTGAGCGCACTCACCGTTTGAGCCCGGAGTGCCGTCACCCGCGGGTCCCGCGGTAGCACTTTGGGTACAGACGATCAACCCGGTGCTGAGACCGGCGCCACACCCCGGAGCGCACGGGCGGTCAGCGCAGGTCGCCCAGTCGCCGGTGCCGCGCCGCCCGGGCCGCGAGCCGGTCCGCTTCGGTGGACGCCGCGATGGCGCCGAGCGCCGTACCGACCGCCCGGCCGAGCCGGGCGCAGAAGGCCTCCGGCTCGTCGGCCGCGTCCGGCAGCTCCGGGACCACCTCGTCCACCAGCCCGACCGTCGCGAGGTGCTGCGCCCCGATCCCCTGCGCCCGGGCCAGCTCGGCGGCGTGCTCGCCGTCCCGGTGGACGATCGCCGAGGCGCCCTCCGGCGGCAGCGGCGCCAGCCAGGCGTGGCCGGCGGCGAGCACCCGGTCGGCCGGGAGCAGTGCGAGCGCGCCGCCGCCCGAGCCCTGGCCGAGCAGCACCGCGAGGACGGGGGTGCGCAGCGCGAGCAGCGTGGTCAGGCAGTGCGCGATCTCCACCGCGATGCCGTCCCGCTCCGCCTCGGCGGACAGCTCGGCCCCGGCCGTGTCCACCACGGTGACCAAGGGGAGCCCGAGCTGCTCGGCCAGGCGCGCGGTACGGCGGACGGCCCGCAGATCGGCCGCGGTGAACGGACGCTCGTGCTCCGCGGACTGCCGCTGCTGGCCGACCACCAGGACGGGCCGGCCGCCGAGTACGGCGAGCGCGCGGACCAGGGCGCCGCCGCGGCCGCCCGGGGCATCCAGCAGCACCAGCTCCTCGGCGGTGTGCCGCAGCAGCTCGCGGGTGCCCGGGCGGTCGGGACGGCGGGTGCGGCGGACGGAGTCCCAGGCGTCCGGGCTCTCGGGCGTGGCGCCCGGGTCCTCCGCCGGAGGTGTGTCCGTGGCCGCGTCCGTGGACGGGGTGTCCGTAGAACTAAGAGGAGAAGGGGAGCCCGGGGAAGGCGGCCGGGGCGCGGCGAGGACGGCGAGCGTGCGGCGGACCAGCTCGCGAAGCTCCTGCGGCGGGACGACGGCGTCCACCAGCCCCTGCGCGGCCAGCGTCTCGGCCCGCTGGACGTCCGGCGGCAGCTCCACGCCGCGCAGTTCCTCGTACACGCGCGGGCCGAGGAAGCCCAGTCGGGCGCCCGGTTCGGCGAACACCAGCTGGCCGAGCGTGCCCCAGGAGGCGAAGACCCCGCCCATGGTGGGGTTGCGCAGATAGGTGAGGTAGGGCAACCCCGCCGCGCGGTGGGCCTGGACGGCGGCGGTGATCCGCAGCATGCAGAGGAACGCCGCCGATCCCTCCTGCATCCGCGTGCCGCCGGAGACCGGCAGGGCGAGCAGCGGCAGTCGCTCGGTGGTGGCGCGCTCGACGGCCCGGGTGATCCGCTCGGCGGTCGCGACGCCGATCGAGCCGCCGAGGAAGCCGAACTCGGAGGCGACCAGGGCGAGCGGCCGTCCGCCGATCACGCCGCGGCCGGTGAGGACGGCCTCGTCCAGGCCGGTGCGCTCGCGGGCCCGGTCGAGCGAGGCGCGGTAGTCGGGGTCGGCGGGCGGGCCGGGTGTCGGTTCGTCCCAACTGTGGAAGCTGCCGGGGTCGACCAGCAGGCCGATCAGCTGGTGTGCGGTCGATGCGGTCGGCGCGGTTTGCCTGGCCGGTGCGGTCGGCTCCGGTGCGGTCGTGGCGGTCCGTCCGGCCGGCGTCGGAGGGGTGGTCCGCGCCATGTCGTCGTCCTCGTTCGCCGCCATGCCCACCCCGTCAGAGATCGTTCCGGTCCGTCGTGATCCGTCACTCTATGCGGCCCGGTCCGGGCGCGGCGAGAGCCCGGGAAACAGGGCGGGACGGTCTCGTCGCCAGTTCGATGGCGGTCGACCCTTGCGCCGTACGGACGGTTCGTGGACGGCGCCGGAGGAGTGCGACGGCGGCCGGAATACGGGCCAAGTCGCTGCAGGTAAACGGGAGTTACCCGCTGGTTAATACTTGGAAGGAGGGCTTCCGGAGTTGACGGTGTCTCGCCACACTAGGGACATGACCCGCACTCTACGCGCGTGGAAGTCCCGCGCTGCCGCCGTCACCGCCGTCGCCCTGATGACCCTCGCGCCGATCGCCGTCGCCACCGACGCGCACGCCGCCGTCAGTGGCTCGGTGTGCCTCTCCGCGCTCCCGCCCGAGGCCGCCGACACCCTCGACCTGATCGCCTCCGACGGGCCGTTCCCCTACTCCCAGGACGGCGTGGTCTTCCAGAACAGAGAGCACGTCCTGCCCAGCGAGTCCTACGGCTACTACCACGAGTACACCGTCGTCACCCCGGGCTCGCCGACCCGCGGCGCCCGCCGGATCGTGACCGGCCAGGACTACCAGGAGGACTACTACACCGGCGACCACTACGCCACGTTCCGCCTGGTCGACCAGACCTGCTGACCCTCCCGGTACGGCGCTGGCCCCGGCGCACTTCCCCGCCGGGGCCACCGCCGTACCGCCATGGCCCGCCGCCGTGCCCTGCCGCACCCCCCTGCCGCCTCGGCCGCAGCCCCGGTCAGAGCTCCGACGGCCCCCAGTCCGCCACCACCAGCTCGTCCCCGATCCGCAGCGAGCCCGACCGCAGTACGGCGAACTTGCTGCCGAACGCCACCCCGCCCGCCGCCGCCCGGCGGTACCGGGCCAGCGTCCGCAACGGCTCCGGGCCGACCTTGGCGCCGCTGGACTGGTCCACCATCGTCACCGCGCAGCGGATCGCCAGCTTGGCGTAGCCCAACTCGGCGCCGCCCACCGCGATCCGGCGCGCCAGGTCCTCGGTGTGCGGCTCCGGCCAGCCGTCCACCACCAGGTTCGGGCGGAACCGGTCCGCGGACAGCGCGGGAGCGCCGGAGAGCGCGTTGAAGCCGTCCAGCGTGGAACGGGACAGCAGGTGCACGGCACAGCTGTCGGCGTAGCCGGAGGTGCCCGGGGTCAGGCCGTCCGTCACCCGGTCGTGCTCCGGCGGCACCCGGACCAGCCGACTGTGCGCACCCAGCACCTCGGACAGCCAGTCGGCGGCCTCCTCGCCCTGGTCGATGCCGAGAAACGGTGCGCCGAACAACCGCACCTCGCGGCGCGGGCCGTCCGAATCGACCCGGACCACCACCGGCTCCACCCCGGCGGCAAGACGCAGCAGGCGGCCGTCGTCCTCGACCACCGGACGGACGGTGGCCAGCAGCGGGTCCCGACGCTGGGAGCGGAACACACCCCCCTCGTCCACCACCATGAACGCCCGGTCGTGGGCCAGACCCGCCCGAGTCAACTCGGCGCGCTCCACCGAGACCCCGGCGCACCCCTTCACCGGGTAGTACCGCAGCTCCGCCACCCTCGCCATGACTTCCCCCGATCATCCTGGACTCGACGACTCCGTAGGGTAGTTGAGCGATGTGGCGGGAGGTGCGGTTGCGACCCGCCGGCGTGGACGGGGTGACGGGGGCGGAGCCGTCGAGCGGCACGCCGTCGCCCGCCTGCCCGCTTGCTAGGGTCGGGTGCATGGCACCGAGCAGCGCGAACCCTCCGGGACGGCTCCGGCGAGACGCGCAGCGCAACCGCGACCTGCTGCTCGCCGCCGCCCGCGACATGTACTCCCGGCGCGGCCTGGACGTGCCGCTGGACCAGATCGCCAAGGAGGCCGGCGTCGGCAACGCCACCCTCTACCGGCACTTCCCGACTCGCGAGGCACTGATCGTCGAGGTGTTCGCGGACGCCGGCGCCGGCCTGGCCGCCGCCGGCGAGGAAGCGCTCTCCACCGAGGACGCCTGGACCGGCCTCGAACGGTACTTCGAGCGGATCTTCGAGCTCGTCGCCGCCGACCAGGGCATCAACGACCTGGTCACCCAGGCCATCCCGACCATCCCCGGCATGATCGAGATCAGCCGGCAGCACGCCGCCACTGTCGGCGCCCTCATCGCGCGCGCCCAGGAACAGGGCACCATGCGGCGCGACGTGGGCACCATGGACCTGCTGTTCCTGCTGGGCCCGCTCTGCCGTGCCCTGCCCGCCACCACCGAGCTGCGCCCCGACCTCTGGCGACGCTACCTCGCCCTCCTCCTGGACGGCTTCCGCACCCAGGCCACCCACCCGCTGCCGGTCCCGCCGATCGGCGAGGAACACCTGGACCGGATGTTCGCGGACCTCTGGGAGGCGGAGCCCCCGCAGGCCTGAGTGCGCGGCCCCCGGCGCGCGGCTCCCTCGGCACGGATTCCCCGGTGCGGCTCCCTCGGCACGGATTCCCCGGTATCAGGGACGCGTACGGAACACCGGGCGCCGCGTCAGGGCCCCGTCAACGGGCGGCTGCCGCGCGGTCGCGGGGCGCTTTGCTGAGGTGCGACGGAGCGCGCGCGGTCGGCTGGTCCGACGGTTGCGTCGGTTCGGCCGCGTCGACGGTGCGGCGGGAGAGGCAGGGGCGGGGTATGGCGGACAGCGCCGACAGGGTCGCCAGCGTGGACGGCGGTGCGGACGATGGCGGGGACGGCGGTGCGGACGAGGGACGGATCGTGATCGGCCTCAGCGGCTCGCTCGGCAGCCTCGCCGCCCTCCACCACGCCGTCGCCGAGGCCCGACGCACGGACGCCGAAGTGCTCGCGGTGCTCTGCTGGACCCCGCCGGGCGACGAACTCGGCTACCGCCGCACCCCCTGCCCGCCGGTGATCACCGCCGGCCGCGACGCCGCCGTCGCCCGGCTGAGGCAGGCCCTCGACGAGGCCTTCGCCGGTCGGTACGCAGGCGTCCGACTGCGCTGCCAGGCCGTCCGCGGCGACACCGGCCACACCCTGGTGCGGTGCGCCGACCGCCCCGGCGACCTGCTCGTCCTCGGCGCCGGCCGCGAACGCGGCCGCCTCGCCCGGTTGGTGCGCCCCTCGGTCACCGCCTACTGCGTCCGGCACGCGACCTGCCCGGTGCTGGCCGTCCCGCACCCCCCGTTGCTCGGGGACCTGGAGACCCTGGGGCACCGGCGCCGGCACCGGTTGTGGGCATCGGTGGCGCGGAACTGACCGGCGGGTGACAGCCGCCCCGCTCCAACAGCCGCCCCGCTCCGACAGCCGCCCGCTACGACAGCCCGGCAGCCTCGGCCAGCACGGCGGCGGTGTGGCGGCCGGCCTCCAGGGTGTCGGTGGCCGTGGCGGGGAGGCAGCGTCGGGCCTCGGGGCTGTAGGCGGTCATCACCACGCCGGCGTGGTCGGTGGGGAGTTCGAGCAGCGCGGCGGCCGGGACGGCGGCGGCCAGCTTGCGGGTGTGCTCGACGTCCACGATCTCGTCCGCCGTGCCGTGCACCAGCCAGAGCGGGACGGGGGAGGGGCCCGAGGCCAAGTGGTCGAGCGGGGCGTCGCCGGTGGTGGCGGCCGGGTCGGTGTACTGCGAGGCGATGCCGACGGCGGCGATGGGCCGGAGTTCGGCCGGGGTGTCCGGGTGGGTGGCCACCGCGATCGCCTCCCGGCCGCCGAGCGACCAGCCGGCCAGCACCAGGCGCGCCGGATCCCCGCCGAACTCGGCCGCGACCCGGCGGGCATGGGCGAGGGAGGCGCGCAGCTCGGCGGCGCCGCCGTCCGCCTGCTGGCAACTCCAGTCCGGGACGAGCACCAGCAGCCCGCGCCCGGCGGCCTCCCGGGCCAACGGCCGCAGCACATCCCGCTCGTTCGGGCCGCTGCCGTGCCACAGCAGGACGACGGGAGCCAGCCCGGCGGCACCTGTGCCCGGCCGGTGCACGTCCGACAACCGCCCGTCCGCGTACGGAATGACATCGAATGGTGCGCTGTCCATGCGGGGTTCGCCTCCGATTCGGTAACTGATCACTGAGCTGGTACTGTACTTCCTGTCGCGAGGGAGATGATTCCTCGTCAGGCGTCAGTGGTGCTACCAGAGCACGTCCTACTTTCAGTAGGAAGAGTCCGTGCGACCCGGGCCTGGCGCTCTTCGATCGGATGGGGTTCGGTGCCTTTCAGGGGTGCCGGGCCCCATTCGTGTTTCTCGGGGTGGGGTTTGCGGGCGATTGTTCCCGGGTTCTGTATTCGCTCGTTGGGGTGCTAATGTTCTTCCTGTCGCGAGGGAGATGATTCCTCGTCAGGCGTCAGTGGTGCTACCAGAGCACGTCCTACTTTCAGTAGGAAGAGTCCGTGCGACCCGGGCCTGGCGCTCTACGTTCGGATGGGGTTCGGTGCCTTTCAGGGGTGCCGGGCCCCATTCGCGTTTTCCAGGCGGGCCAGTTCCTCGCCGCTGAGCACGAGTTCCCCCGCGGTCGCGGAGTCGCGGATCGTCTCGGGGCGGCTGGCGCCGGGGATCGGGATGGTGACCGGGGAGGTGGCCAGCAGCCAGGCGAGGGCGACGCGTTGCGGGCTGACTCCGCGGTCGGCGGCGATGGCGGCGAATTCCTGGCCGGCCCCGCCGAGTTCGGCGGAGCGGCCGATGCCGCCGAGGGGGCTCCAGGGGAGGAAGGCCAGGCCCAGTTCGGTGCACAGGTCCAGGACGGGCTGGTGCTTGCGGACGGCGGGGGAGTACTCGTTCTGTACGGAGACGAGGGCGTCGCCGAGGATCTCCCGGGCGAGCCGGACCTGTGCCACGTCGACGTTGGAGATGCCGGCCGCGCGGATCTTGCCCTCCTCGTAGAGCTCCCGGACGGCGCCGAGCGAGTCGGCGTACGGGACGGTCCGGTCCGGGTGGTGCTGCTGGTAGAGGTCGATCGCCTCGACGCCGAGGCGGCGCAGTGAGCCCTCGCAGGCGCGCTTGAGGTGGGCAGGGTCGCCGTTGACGGTCCAGGTGCCGTCGCCGGGGCGGCCGCGGCCGCCCTTGGTGGCGACCAGGACGCGGTCGGCGTCCGGGCCGTAGGCGGCGAGTGCCCGGGCGATCAGTTCCTCGTTGTGGCCGTACTCGTCGGCGTGCCAGTGGTAGGAGTCGGCGGTGTCGATGAGGGTGACGCCGGCGTCCAGTGCGGCGTGGACGGTGGCGATCGCGCGGGCCTCGTCGGGACGGTTCTCGACGGAGAGCGGCATCGCGCCGAGGCCGATGGCGCTGGTCCGGACGGTGCCGAGGAGGCGGGTCGTCGTGCTGGTGGTCATGCGGGGAGCTCCTGTCCACGGGTGGCGGCGATCAGGCCGGGCAGCCAGTCGCGGGTGTGCGAGACGGGGTGGCCGAGCCGGCGGGCCCGGGAGTTGTCCATGCCGTAGTAGCGGTCGAAGGAGAACGGCGAGGCCTGCTGCCCGGGCCCGGGTGCGGCGGTGCGGTACGGGCGGCCGGCGGCGAGCAGGTCGCAGAGGTCGGTGGCGGTCAGCTCGCCGTCCGAGGCGAGGTTGACGGGGCCGGTGAACCGCTCGCCGGCCGCCCACGCCAGGAAGGCGGCGGCCTCGTCCTCGTGGGTGTAGGAGGAGGGCAGGTTCTCCGGGTGCACCAGCACGGGCAGGCCGGCCTCGATCCGCTCGGTGTAGTGGGCCAGCCGCCCGGTGAAGTCGGCGGTGCCGAGGACGTGCCCGAGCCGGACGGTGACGAACGGGAAGGCTGCGCCGCGGGTGAACACGGCCTCCGCCTGGCGCTTGCCCTCGCCGTACGAGGACTCGACGAACTCGGCTTCGGTCCAAGGGAGTTCGAGGCGGACCGGCCAGTCGGCCGGCTCGACGGCGGACTCGGTGAACGGGCGGTCCGCCGGGCGGGGCTCGCCGGTGTCGTAGACCTCGATCGTGGAGGTCATCAGGTAGCGGCCGGTCCGTCCGGCGAAGGCGCGGACGGCGAGTTCGGCCTGATGCGGGGTGTAGCAGACCTGGTCGATCACCGTGTCGAAGTCCCGCCCGGCGAGCGCGGTGGTCAGCGCCGCTTCGTCCGTGCGGTCGGCGACGAGCCGGGTGACACCGGGAGGTGGCGGTGTCGAGCCCCGGTTGAGCACACTGACCCGGACTCCGGAGTCACGCAGCCGGGTGACCAACTGCCGTCCGAAGTACCGGTTTCCCCCGATGACGAGCGCGTTTTCCATGCCTACAAGTGTTATGGTGCGGCGCGGTTCGATGAAGGGGTGATCATGGGAGTTCAGGCGCTGCGACCGAAAGACCGACGGCAGTCCGGCGGTTCGGCCGACGATTCGTCGGTGGGGTCCCGGAGCGGCGTCGGCGGGGGTCTGGACGCGGTCGATCTGGGGCTGTTGGAGCTGCTCCAGTCCGACGGGCGGATCACGCTCAGTGAGCTGGGCCGGCGGGTCAACCTCAGCCCGGCCGCGGTCGGCGAGCGGGTGCGCCGGCTGGAGGCGAGCGGCACGATCACCGGCTACGCGGCCCTGGTCGCCCCGGAGCGGCTGGGCTACGGCATCCGCGCCTTCGTGCGGGTCTCGCCGCACGCCCGGATGACGGTGAAGTACCTGCGCAGTCAGGACCTGCTGAACCGGCCGGAGGTGCTGGAGGTGCACCACGTGATCGGCGAGGACTGCTGGGTGTTCAAGGTCGCCGCCCGGGACACCGCCCACCTGGAGGAGCTGATCGAGGCGATCGCGCTGCTCGGCCGGACGACCACCTCGGTGATCCTGTCGTCGCCGGTGGACCAGCGGGCGCTGCTGCCTTCGGACTGACGGAGCGCGGGAACAGGCGAGGGAACCCGGGCAAGGACGGGCGAGGGAACCCGGGCAAGGACGGGCGAGGGAACAGGCGCCGGGAACACACGAGCGGGGACAGGCACCGGAACACGCGCGGGGACACGTTCAGGACGGCTGCCGGTCGGAGCCCAGCTCGCGCGAGATCCGCAGTCCGACCTGTGCCACGACCGGCCCGAGGGCGCGCACCCGGGCGGCCGTCATCCGGGAGGTGAGCCCGGAGACGGAGAGCGCCGCCGTCACCTCCCCGGTGTGGTCGAAGATCGGCGCGGCGACGCACCGCACCTCGGGCTCGTTCTCCCGGTCGTCGATGGAGTAGCCGCGGGCGCGGATCCGGGCGAGGTCGGCGCGCAGCCGGCTCTCGTCCGAGATGGTCCAGGCGGTCACCGGGCGCAGGCCGGCCGCGACCACCTCGGTGACGGCCTCCTCCGGCAGCCAGGCGAGGATCGCCTTTCCGGTGGCGGTGCAGTAGGCCGGGGCCCGGCTGCCGACCCGGGAGGCCATCCGGACGTTGGTCTCGTCCTCGACCTTGTCCAGGTAGACGATCCCGGAGGCCTGCCAGACCGTCAGGTGGACGGTCTCGCCCGCCTCGCGCTGGAGTCGGCGCAGGTGCTCGGCGGCGACGCTGCGCAGGTCGAGGGTGGTCAGGTAGGCCTGGCCGAGGCGCAGGGAGCCGTGGCCGAGCCGGAACCAGCCGGTCTCGCGGTCGCGGTCGAGCAGGTGCTCGTCCAGCAGCGGCCCGGCCAGCCGCAGCACGGTGCTCTTGTTGAGGTCGAGGGCTTCGGCGAGTTGGGCCAGTGGCACGCCGCGCCCGTCGCCGTGGTCGCGGACGTAGCCGAGGACGGCGAGCGCGCGGCGCAGCGAGGAGGACTGGTTGCGTTCGGTCGCGGGCTTCTTGGGTGCCGTCTCCGTCATGGGGTCGTTTCCCTGGTGGTGTGTTCCCTGGTGGCTTCTGCCGGCGTTCCTTCGCCTGCCGCCGTTGGCGGTGTCGGCGGCGGCGGTGGTCAGAACGTACCCGCTCGCGGTCGGATGGCCGCATCTTCGATACAACGTTGTGCAGTGCAAAACTTTCGCCGACCCCCTCTTGTTGGCGCCGATCGCCCACGCCTAACGTCCCTGCCATCGAGCAGGCGACGTCGCCCCACCCGAGCGCTGCGCCCTGCCCCACCCCCACCACTTCACCCACCATCGGCCCCGGTCAGGGCCTGCTTCGACGTGCCCGTCCGCAGTCCGCAGCGGCACACGTCTCGGCGGCAGCTGTCGGGAGGGGAGGTCTCCACCATGCGACTCACCGGACGGACCGCCGTGGCCGTCGTGCTCGCCGCCGGTTGCCTGGCCGCCACCGCCTGCGCGCCGGGCACCGCCTCGTCGGCGGGCGACCGGGCGGGCGACGACCGCACCGGCACCCTGCAGGTCTGGCTGTACAACGAGGCGGGCAACGCGGCCAAGGAGGCCGTGATCGCCAAGGCCGTCGGCGAGTTCCAGTCCTCCCACCAGGGCGTCACCGTGAACGTCAGCTACATCGACACCGACGCCTCGGCCCGCGCGGCCAAGATGAAGGGCGCCTTCAACGACCCCGACAGCGCCCCCGACCTGGTCGAGTTCGGCAACACCGACCTGCCCGGCTACGTCGCCGCCGGCGGTCTCGCCGAGATCGGTGCCGAGCTGGAGCGGTGGAAGGACAAGGGCGACCTCGACCCGGCCATCGCCAGGACCGCCGTGCTGGACGGCAAGACCTACGGCCTGCCCTGGTGGGTCGGCGTCCGGGCGCTGTACTACCGCACCGACCTGTTCACCGAGGCCGGGCTCACCCCGCCGACCTCGTACGCCGAACTGGTCGCCGCCGCCCGGAAGATCCACGCCGCGCACCCGGACACCTTCGGCATCGCGGTCGGCGGCAAGTACACCTTCGGTGCGCTGCCCTTCGTCTGGGACGCGGGCGGCGACATCGCCGCCAAGGACGGCACCGCGTTCAAGGCGGCCATCGACTCGCCCGCCTCGCAGGCCGGGATCAAGCGCTACACCGACCTCTTCGGCGCCGACGGCTGCCCCGCGCAGCAGTGCGCCGACCTGACCGGCGGCAAGACCGTCGACCTGTTCGCGGCCGGGAAGTCGGCGATGGCGATCCTGCTCAACTCCAACCGCGGCAAGGTGGACGCGGGCGCGGCCAAGGGGAGGTACGGCGTGGTGCCGCTGCCCGGCGAGAAGGCCGGCTCCATCGCCCCCGCCTTCGCCGGCGGCAACAACCTGGGCGTCATGAAGGCGGCCAAACACCGCACGCTCGCCGTCGAGTTCGCCGAACTGCTGGCGAGCCCGGCCTACCAGGAGCAGATGTACGACGCGATGGGCAACCTGCCGACGCTGACGTCCGTCAGCGGCAGGGTCGCGGCGAAGGACGCGTTCCTGAAGCCGTTCACCGACACCATCGCGGCCGGCACCAGGTTCGTGCCGCTGGACCAGGCGTGGGCGCAGATCGACGCCCAGTCGGTGATCCCGACGATGCTCCAGCAGGTCGTCACCGGCAAGGCGGACGTGGCCAAGGCCTCCGGTGATGCCGCGGCACAGATCAACTCGGCCTTCGCCGCGCGCTGACGGCCGCGTGCTGATGGCCGCGCGCCAGCCGTGCGTCGGCCGTGCGTCGGCCGTGCGTCGGTCGTGCGCTGATGGTCGCGCGCCGACAGCCCCGCCTTGACGGTCCCGTTCCGGTTCGTCACAGAGAGCAGGTCCGCACGTGTCCGCATCCACCACGACCGCCCCGCCGGTGCCGCCTTCCCCGCAGCGGCGCCGTGGGGGCAGGACGCCGGCCGCACCCCCGGGCGGTCGGCGCCGCAGGCCCCCGCTGCTGCTGCTCCTGCCGGCCACGGTCATCCTGATCCCGCTGGTCGCCTACCCGATCTACCAGCTCGGGCTGCTGTCCGTCCTGGACTTCGGGCAGGCCCAGGCGTCCGGCGGCGCGCCGACCTCCTTCGTCGGCCTCGGCAACTACGCGAAGATCCTGGCGGACGACCAGTTCTGGTCGGTGCTGCTGCAGACGGTCGGTTTCGCCGCGTTCTGCGTGGTCGCCACCCTGGCCGTCGGCGCCGCCCTCGCGGTGCTGCTCACCAAGGTCGGCCGGTGGCCGCGGCTGGTGCTGACCACCGCGGCGATGGCCGCCTGGGCGGCGCCGGCGATGACCGGCTCGACGGTGTGGAGCTTCCTGTTCGACACCAACCTGGGCCTGGTCAACCACACCCTGGAACGGCTCGGGCTCTCCGGCTTCCACGAGTTCAACTGGTTCTACGACAAGTGGACGGCGTTCCTGATCGTCGGCGCCGTGGTGGTGTGGCACTCCTTCCCGTTCGTGATGGTCACCCTCTACGCGGGCATCCGGGCCATCCCGGAGGAGGTGCTGGAGGCGGCCGCGCTGGACGGCGCCGGCACCTGGACGACCTTCCGCCGGGTCACCGCGCCGATGCTGCGGCCGATCCTGACCATCGTGGTGATCCAGTCGGTGATCTGGGACTTCAAGGTCTTCACCCAGGTCTACGTCATGACGGAGGGCGGCGGCATCGCCGGCCAGAACCTGGTGCTCAACGTGTACGCGTACCAGAAGGCGTTCGCCTCCTCGCAGTACGGGCTGGGAGCGGCGATCGGCGTGATCATGCTGCTGATCCTGGTGATCCCGACGGTCCTGTACATCCGCAGCCTGCGACGGACGGGGAACGAGCTGTGAACTCCCTTCGGAACTCCCGCGGTCGGTGGCGGTTCGGCGCCGACGCGGCCGCGATCCTGGCGGCCGTCGTCACCGCCTTCCCGATCTTCTGGATGGTGCTCTCGGCCTTCAAACCCAAGGGCGAGGTGCAGTCGCTGGACCCAGAGCCGTGGACCGCCCACCCCACGCTGCAGAGCTTCCGTCAGGTGCTCAGCGTGGACGGCTTCGGCCGGTACTTCGCGAACAGCCTGGTGGTGGCGCTGTCGGTGGTGGTGCTCTCGGCGGCCGTGGTGTTCCTGGCGGCGGTGGCCGTGACCCGGTTCAGGTTCAGGTTCCGCACCACCGTCCTGGTGATGTTCCTGATCGCCCAGATGATCCCGGTCGAGGCGCTGACCATCCCGCTGTTCTTCATGTTCCGGGATGCCGGGCGGTTCGTCCCCGGCATCGGGCTGAACACCCTGGCCTCGCTGGTCCTGGTGCAGTTGGCGTTCTCCCTGCCGTTCGGGATCTGGATGATGCGTGGCTTCGTCGCCGCCGTCCCGGTCTCGATCGAGGAGGCCGCGCAGATCGACGGGGCCTCCCGCGCCCGCATCCTGTGGCGGATCCTGCTGCCGCTGGTGGCCCCGGGCCTCGCGGCGACCAGCGTGTTCTCCTTCATCACGGCGTGGAACGACTTCGTCTTCGCCAAGACCTTCATCATCAGCGCCACGCGGAACCAGACGCTGCCGTCGGCGCTGCTGGTCTTCTTCAAGCCGGACGAGAACGACTGGGGCGGCATCATGGCGGCGTCCACGCTGATGACCGTCCCGGTGCTGATCTTCTTCGTCGCGGTGCAGCGGAGGCTGGTGTCGGGGCTGGCGGGCGCCGTGAAGGACTGACGCGCGCGGTGCAGGACGGGCGGGCGTGGTGACCTGACCGGCGGGGGTGACGGGCCGGCGGAGGGCTCAGCCCTCCCGGTGGACGAACGCGTACGCCTCGCGCGCGAGTCGGGACCAGGACAGCGGGGAGGCCGGGTCGAGGGCGAGCCACTCGCGCATCGGGCGGCCCTTGCCCGCGTCGAAGTTCGTGCCCTCGCCCGCCGCGACCAGCTCGTCCACCCGGGCCCGCGGCAGCTTGAGGACCAGGCGGCCGGCGGACAGCATCGCGAAGATGTGACCGTCCGCCTTGAGGGCGTCGGAGCCGAAGCGGCGGCCCGGACCCGGCGTGGTGACACCGGGGAGGCCGGCCGTCTCCCGGACCAGGGCGGCGAAGCGGTGCTCGGGGTCGAGCTGGTCACCGGTCATCTCAGGCCGCCTCCGCGGACTCGTGGGAAGGGACGGCGACCAGGACGAACACCGCGTCGGCGTCGTCCCGGACCAGCGCGGCGCGGCCGTACGGCGTCGGCTCGGGTCCGGTGAGGACGGTTCCGCCGAGGGCGCGCAGCCGGTCGGCCGCGCGGTCGGTGTCGGCGGTGCCGAACTGGGCCAGCCAGCGTGCCCCGGTCGCGGTCGCGGTCGCGGTCGCGGTCGCGGTCGGGTCGGTCAGGCTGGTCAGGTCGGCCGGGTCCGTGCCGGCGGCGGACGGGCCGATGCTGCAGGCCGGGTGGCCGGCGGCCCGGGCGAGGGTGTGGCCCGCCTTCGGCCGGTCGTAGGTGTAGCCGAAAACGCGGCGGTAGAAGGCGCGTGCGGTGTCGGGGTCGGGGGAGAGGTGCTCGTTCCAGGCGAGGGCGCCGGGTTCGTCCACCAGGCCGGCGCCGTCGATGGTGCCCGCCTGCCACAGGCCGAAGGCCGCGCCGAGCGGGTCGACGGCGAGTGCGGCCCGGCCCTGCTCGGGCACTTCGTACGGCTCGCGGACGATCCGGCCGTCGGCGGCGCGGACGAGCGCGGCGGTGCGGTGCAGGTCGGCGCAGGCGAGGTGGGTGGTCCAGGCGGCGGGTCGCGCGGTGTCCACGGGCGGCCCGATGCCGGCGACCTGGGCGCCGTACCGGGTGGCGACCGTCTCGGCGGGGCCGGTCGGCACGAACTCCCAGTCGAACAGCGCGCCGTAGAAGCGCTGCGCGCGTGCGGCGTCCGAGGTCGTCAGGACGACCCAGCACGGGACGCCCTCGCGGTACCTGCCCGCCTTCGGCATGCCGCCCTCCCGGTGGCAACGGCCCCACCCGCCAGCCTCCACGCGCGTTCCACGACCGGCAACCGGGGGCTCGGACGGGCCCGGATCTCAGGAGGCCCGGGGCTCAGGCGGCCCCGGGGCTCAGGCGACGCCGTGCGGCCGGAACTGGATGCTGATCCGCGGGCCGACCGCGCGGGCGGTCTTGGGGATCGCGTGTTCCCAGGTGCGCTGGCAGGAGCCGCCCATCACCACCAGGTCCCCGTGGCCGAGCGGGAGCCGGACGACCGTCGAGCCGCCGTACCGGGGCCGCAGCGCCAGGACGCGCGGCTCGCCGACGGACAGGATCGCCACCATGGTGTCCTCGCGGGCGCCGCGCCCGATCCGGTCGCCGTGCCAGGCCACGCTGTCCCGGCCGTCCCGGTAGTAGCAGAGCCCGAGGGTGCGGAACGGCTCGCCCAGCTCGTCGGCGTAGTGCTCGCTCAGCGCCGCGCGGGCCTGCCCGAGCACCGGGTGCGGCGGCTCGGCGTCCGCCGGGTACGAGGCCAGCAGGCGCGGGACGTCCACCATCCGCTCGTACATCTCGCGGCGCTCGGCCCGCCAGGGCACGGTCGCGGCCAACTGTTCGAACAGCGCGTCCGCGCCGTGCAGCCACGCCGGCAGCACGTCCAGCCAGGCGCCGTCGCCGAGCGCCTGCCGCCGTAGGCCGTCGAGCGGGCCGAGGCGGATGTCGTCGCGGTCCGCGTCGTCGAACAACGAGGGCTGGAGGGGGACGGTGCCGTGCATGGGGCCAGCGTACGCCTTGATTCGAACAAATGCTCGAACAGGGTTCCTGTGATCACCGCGCGGCGTCGCCGTCGGGCCGTAGCCTGCGGACATGGCGATCAACGGCTTCGGGGTGACCGAGTTCCAGCTGGTCCTGCTGCGCCGGATGGCGGACTTCCGGCCCGGCCTGGTCGAGGACGCGGTGCGGCGGCTGGGCGCCGACCGGGCCTCGATGCGGGAGGCGAACAAGCGGTGGCAGGCGATGGTCCGGGCGCCCCGCTTCCCACGCGGGGCGGCCCGCCACGCCGCCGTGCTGGGGCCGGCGGAGGCGACCGTGCCGCGCCGGATCGGGGACCTGGCGTGCACCGCGCGGCAGTGGACGCTGCCGCTCTGGCCGGAGCTGCGCTTCGAGGTCCTGCTCGGGCCGGCGGAGATCGGCGCGCCGGTGTTGAACGAGTGGCTGGTGCGGGCGCCCGGCGTTCCGGTACCCGAGCTGCGCACGGTGGCCGACCTGGTGTCGTGGAGCTGTGTGGTGGGAGACGTCGGAGCCGCGTTCCCGCCCGCCGTGCCGCGGGAGGGGAGTGCGCCGACCAGGTTCCGGCTGGACTTCGAGGCGCCGGGCGCCACCGGGCGGGTGCGGCCGTGGACGGCGGACTTCACCTGGGGGCTGCTGCAGGAGGTCCGGCGGGAGGGTGGTGGACCCGCCGGGGCCGCAGAAGCCGGCGGGGCCGGCGAGGCCGCAGAGTTTGCCGAGCCTTCCGAGTGATGCAAGGCGACATTCAGTTAATGCCTTCGATTTGCAGGTGCCTGTGGAATCGTGGCAGCATAATCGCAGACACTGTTGAGGCTTGACATCGGAAAGTGAAGGATCATGTCGGACGGCGCCCGCGTCATCGTCGGAGTCAGCGGCTCACTGCACAGCCTGACCGCCCTGCACCGGGCGGCGGAGGAGGCCCGGATCCGGCAGGCCGCCCTGGTTCCGGTGCACGCCTGGACGCCGGTCGGCGGCGAGCGCAACTACCGCGCGCGGCCGTGCCCGCCGCTGCTGCGCGCCTGGCAGGACCTCGCCGACACCCGGATGGCGGGCGTGCTGGAGCAGGCCTTCGGCGGGCTCCCGATCGGGGTGCCGGTGCGGCCGCTGGTCGTGCGCGGTGAGGCCGGGGCGGTGCTGACCGAGCTGGCCGACCGTCCGGGCGACCTCCTGGTGATCAGCACCGGCGAGCAGGACGGCCTGCGGGCCCGGCTGCGCCGGATGACGGGTCGCTCGGTTGCCCGCCACTGCCTGGAGCAGGCGCGCTGCGGCGTGCTCGTCGTCCCGCCGTCCACGCTGCACGAGGACCTGCGCGCGCTGCACCGCGGCATCGACCTGCGGGAGCTGGTCGCCGCCTGACGAGTCGTCAGGCACTATGCACCGTCAGGAAGCGTGTACCGCCAGCCCGTTGACCACGGTGCGGGACGGGCGCAGGTCGTGCAGCGCGTCCACCGGGCAGTCCAGCGGGTCGAGCGGCCACACCGTGAGGTCGGCGAACGTCCCCGGTCGCAGGCTGCCGCGTACGGCGCTCTCGCCGGTCAGTCGGGCGGCGTTCACGGTGTGCAGCGCGACCGCCTCGGACCGCTCGATCGCGTGCTCCGGGCCGACGACGCCGGCCGTGGTGCCCCGGGTCGTCATGCCCCACACCGAGACCATCGCGCCGTACGGGCCGACCGGGAAGTCCGAGCCGCCGGTGAGCAGCGCGCCCTCGTCCAGCCACTCGCGCAGCGGGAAGAGCGCGGCCGTGCGCTCCTCGCCCCAGGCCCGCTGCTGGGTGAGCGCGCCGTCGTGCAGCAGCGGGTGCTGGACGGTCACCGGAATGCCGAGCGCGATCGCCCGGGCCCGCTGGTCGGGGCGGGCCAGGCCGCCGTGCTCGACCACGAGCGTGCCGGGCGGCAGGCCGGGGCGGCGCTTGAGCACCTGCTCGAAGACGTCCAGCAGCACGCGCAGACCGCGGTCGCCCCAGGCGTGCACGCCGACCCGCCAGTCGCGCTCGACGACCCGGTCCACCGCCGCGAGCAGCTCGGCCGGCTCCCAGAGCAGTCGGCCGTGGTAGCAGGGCTGCCCCTGGTACGGCTCCTCCATCGCGCCGGCCTCGAAGCCGCCGTCGATGCCGAACTTGACGCCCCACAGCCGGAGTCGGTCGTCGTCGCGGCCGTCCGCGCGCCAGGCGTCCATCCGGTCCAGCAGGGCGTCGACCTGCTCGGGCGTCCGGGCGGCGAAGCCGGAGACCAGGGCCCGGACCCGGACGGCGAGGGCGCCCCCGGCCCGGGCCGCGTCCAGTACGTCGAGGTCCTCGACCGGGACGAGGCAGTCGCGCACGGTGCCGATCCCGGTCGCGGCATAGTCCGCCGAGGCCGCGCGCAGGCCGTCGATCCGCTCGGCGAGCGTGGGGCTCGGCAGCACCGGCTCGACCAGCTCGATCGCCCGGTTGATCAGCCGACCGGTGAGCCGCCCCTGCTCGTCCCGCTCGATCACGCCGCCGGGCGGGGCCTCGGTGGCCTCGGTGATCCCGGCCAGCCGCAGCGCGGCCGAGTTGAGCACCATGTTGTACGCGCCGCGGCGCACCAGCACCGGGTGGTCGGTGGTCGCGCCGTCCAACTCGCCGGTGGTGGGCATCCGTTGCTCGGTCAGCAGCACCTCCTGCCAGTTGACCGTGGTGTGGATCCACTCCCCGGCGGGGGTGCGGGCGGCGCGCTCGCGGATCAGGTCGAGGAAGCCGGCCAGGTCACGGGCCCGGTGCACGGGCACGCCGTGGACGCTCCGGGCGGCCAGGATCAGATGGGTGTGGGTGTCGTCGAAGGCGGGCAGCACGGTCGAGCCCGGCGCGTCGACGACCTCGGTGGCCGGCCCGATCAGGGCGTCCAGGCCGTCGGGCACCGGGGAGAGGGCGGTGATCCGTCCGTCGGTCACGGCGATCGCGCGCCGGGGCGGCTCGCCGGGGACGAGGGTGTGCACGGCGGCGGCACGGATCAGCAGGTCGGCGGGGGGTTGGGGGGTCATGACGGCTCCTGGGGGTGGGACAGACCGGTGACCTTCTCGACGTAGCGCAGGCTGGGCCCGGCGAGCAGCCCGTGCAACTCGGCGAAGACCGCTCGGGCCGGGACGGCGTTCCAGTCGGCGGGCAGCAGTTGCGCGGGCAGCCCGGGGTCGAGGTAGGGCAGGCGGCGCCACTGGGTGAGCATCGGGACGTAGGCGCGGAACGCCTCCGGTTCAGGTCGGCTGCCCGGCCCGCGCAGTTCCTCGGCCACCGGTCGCCAGGCGTCGGTGAAGGCCGCGTACTGCGCCTCGATCGCCGGCAGGTCCCACCAACTCGCCACCGCCGTCCGGAGATCGGCGAAACCGGCGTACTCGGCGGAGAGGAAGAGGTGGACGTAGGCGCTCAGCCCGAGGCGCTCCAGCAGGCGGCGGGCGTCCGGCAGCAGCCGGGCGGGGGCCAGCCAGACGCCGGGGGCGGCGTTGCCGAATCCGAGCCAGCTCAGCCGGGAGCGCAGCTGGTGGCGGTGGGCGCGTTCGGACTCGGGCACCGAGAAGACCGCCACCACCCAGCCGTCGGCGAGTTCGGCGGGCTCCAGGCTGTGGAAGATCCGGCGGTCGCCCTCCTCGAACACCGGCTCCATCGCGGGGGCGAGCCGGTAGCCGGTGCCTGCGCGGCGCTCCTGGTGGAGGGTGCCGGCCTTCTTCAGCCGGGACGTCGCCGAGCGGACCGCCGGCCCGTCGACGTCCAGCTCGGCCATCAGCGCGATCAGGTCGGCGATGGATATCCAGCCGCCGAGGCGGCGGACGAACTCGCCGTAGACGGTGTGGATCAGGGAACTCGGCCGGGGCGTGGTCTCCGACATGCGTGGGCGCTCCTCCCCGGCGATCGGCGGTGACCGGGCCACCGGTGGCGCCCCGGTGACCGGTGGTGATCATAGCGTCGGTCCCGCCGGTTCAGGCCTCCGCGTAGGCGCCGGAGAGCAGGTGCCCGGCCCCGGGGGCGAAGGCGGGCAGGCCGAGGGCGCGGAGCAGCTGGTGGGCGGTGCAGATCGCGGCCGACACCACCGGTTTGCCCAGCTGCTGTTCGGCCTCCTCGACGGCGGACAGCGAGGGCATCTGCACGCATGCGGAGAGCACCACGGCGTCCGCCCCGGCGTGGGCGAGGCCGCGGGCGATCGCGGGCAGCCGGGCCGGGTCGTGGGCGGCCACGTCGAGGTTGTCGGTGATCTCCAGGGCGGCGTGGTCGAGCACCTCGACGCCCTCCTCTGCGAGGTAGTCGACCACCGTCCGGGCCAGCGGCCGCGGGTACGGGGTGACCATCGCGACCTTCTCGGCGCCGAGCGTCCGCAGCCCGGCGACCAGGGCTCCGGCGCTGGTGACGACGGGTGCGGGCGCGCCGTTCTCCACGGTGCGCCGGTGCAGCCGCTGTTCGGCCTCGCGGTGGTAGCCGGGGCCGGTGGCCATCACGGCGACCAGGCAGGCGTAGCCGATCACGTCCACCCGGGCGTCCGAGAGTTCGGCGGCGCAGCGGTCGGACTCGCCGTCCATGGCGCGCAGTTGCTCGGGGGTGACCCTGGTCATCCGCATCCGGCTGGAGTGGAAGGTGAACCGTTCGGGCGCGACCGCCTCGCGGGCCCGCAGCAGGGCGGGGACCTCGGTCTCCATGGTGACGTTGGAGCTCGGGACGATCTGGCCGATCCGGTACGTCGACATCGCGGGAAGGGTCCTTTCGGGCGACGGGGCTGCGCGGGGGTACGGGCTCGGCGACGGGGCTGCGCGGGGGTACGGGCTCGGCGGGCGGGGCTGCGCCCGGGGCGTGGGCTCAGCGGGCGTCGATCACGGGGTTGGCGAGCGTGCCGATCCGTTCGATGGTTGCCTCGACCAGGTCGCCGGGCTGCAGGAACTGGGGCGGGACCATGCCGGCGCCGACGCCCGAGGGGGAACCGGTGGCGATCACGTCGCCCGGTTCCAGGGTGACGCCGGAGGAGATGTCGGCGATCAGCCGGGCGATGCCGAAGAGCATGTGGCGGGTGTTGGAGTCCTGCCGCAGCTCGCCGTTGACCTTCAGCGAGAGGTCGAGCCGCTGCGGGTCGGGGATCTCGTCGGCGGTCACCACCACCGGGCCGAAGGGCGCGTAGCTGTCCTGGCCCTTGGAGAAGAACCACTGCCCGGAGCGGCGTTGGTCGCGGGCGCTGATGTCGTTGACGATGCTGTAGCCGAACACGTGCCGCAGCGCGTCCCGTTCGGCGACCTGGAAGGCGGGTTCGCCGATCACCACGGCGAGTTCGCACTCCCAGTCGAGCTGCTTGGTGAGGTTCGCGTTGTGCCGGATCGGCTGGCCGGGCCCGGTGACGGCGGTCGACGGCTTGCCGAACAGCACCGGGCGGTCGGGCAGTTCGCGGTCGGTGTCCAGGGTGCGGTGGGACTCGGCCACGTGCTCCACGTAGTTGAGGCCGACCCCGACGATCTTGCCGGGGCGCAGCGGCGCCCGCAGTGACACCTCGGCGAGCGGCCGGGTGTCGGGCGACCCGGCGACCAGCCGGCGTGCGGTGGCGAGGGCCGGATCCCCGGCGCTGATCAACCCGAGGAGGCTGTCCGGCAGTTGCGCGCCGGCGGCGTCGGCGAGGGCGGTGAGGTCGGCGACCCGGTCCCCGGCGAGCAGCGCGCCGAGGCGCGGGGTGTCGTCGCCGTCCGCGAGGTAGGTCAACAGGTGCATGGTGGCGGGTCTCCTGGTCAGGCGGCGGTCGTGGTGGGCTGGTGCCCGTCGTGCTCCGGGTAGGCCTCCTCGCGGTACAGGCCGAGCGAGTGCATCACCGGGAAGTCGTTGAAGGAGAACAGGCAGGCGTCCTCGCCCTGGTCGAGGTTCGTGTGCTCGTGCCAGGCCCAGGACGGGACGACGAAGATGTCCCCCTGCTGCCACTCGAAGCGCTGCCCGGCGATCACCGAGACGCCGTGCCCCTTGGCGGCCGTGTAGACCACCGAGCCGGTGTGGCGGTGGGCGCGGGTGGCCTGGCCCGGGCGCAGCAGCTGCAGGTGGGCGGCCATGGTCGGCATCACCGAGCCGCCGGTGGCGGGGTTGGTGTACTCCATGATGACGCCGTCGTACGGCGATCCCTCCGTGGCGCGGGCGAGTTGGCACAGCGCGTGGTAGCTGGGCTCCCAGGGCCAGCCGAGCAGCGGCGAGTACGGCCGGGTCCACTTCTCGACGCCGTACGGCAGCAGGTTGGCGCCGTAGCTCAGCAGCGAGGAGTTCACCACCGGGCCGGGGCGCTGGTACAGCTCCGGGTGGACCTCGTAGAAGTTGGCGTCGAGGGTGTTGACCAGCGGGATGTCCAGGCCGTCCTGCCAGATCACCGGGGCGTCGTCGGCCTCGTTGCCGTGCTCGTGCCAGGTGTTGTTGGGGGTGATCGCGAAGTCGCGCGGGCCGACCTTGAGCTTCTGGCCGTCCACGATCGTCCAGGCGCCGGTGCCCTCGTGGACGAAGCGCAGTGCGGAGGCCTGGTGGCGGTGTGCGGTCATCGCCTCGCCGGGGCCCATGATCTGCAGGCCGGTGTACAACAGGCCGACGGCGGCGCTCAGTTCGCGGCGGCCGGGGTTCACCAGCATCACCACCCGGCGGCCGGCGTCGTCGGCCTTGACCAGGGGGAGCGCCTTGCGGACCAGCGGGCGCAGGTCCGCGTAGCGCCAGAGCACCGGGACGGACTTCGGTTGCGGGTACCAGGGCTCGATCTCGTTCGCCACCGTCCACAGCGCACCGGCCTCGTGCTTGGCCAACTCCTCGTAGTAGGCGAGGAGTTCGGGGCTGTCGGTGACACGAGCCCGGCCGATCCGGTCGTCGCTGAGGCCGCCGCGGTCGTCGCTGGGGCCGCCGCGGTCGTCGCGCGCAGGGCTGTCGTCACGGCTGTTGTCGCGGCTCTCGCCGCGGGCAAGGTCGTCCTGACCGGTCATGACTCCTCCTCCTCGGGGAACACCAGGGGCCGCAGCGGGCGGTCGTTCACGTGCAGTCGGAACACGTCGAAGCGGTTGTAGTGGCCGACGATGTCGTGCATCTGCTTGGGCTGGATGCAGCGGCCGAGGTCGATCTCGGCGTAGACGATGCCCTCGTCGTCCACCAGCGGTTCGGTGACCGCGCGCCCGTCGGGGCCGAAGATCCCGGACAGCGCGCTGCGCGGGCGGGCGAGTTGCTTGCGGACCTGCTGGTCCTCGCCGGCGATCAGGTCCACGATCTCGGGGGAGACGGTGGAACAGGAGACCACGGTGAACAGCTTGCCCTCGAAGCAGTGCGCCGCGGCGCGCACCGCGATCGCCTCCGCCATGTCGTAGTCCTCGGGGGCGACCGGCAGGGCGATGTAGCTGGCGGCGTGGACGAGTTCGCCCTGGGCCAGCAGGGTGAAGCGGGCCAGGATGTTGGTGTTCTCGCCGCAGGCGAGCGCGCCGAGCGGGCCGACGGCGGTGCGGTGCACCTTCAGGGTGCTGCCGTCGCCCTGGGTCCAGGTCAGCTTCTCGGCCCAGGTCGGTACCAACTTGCGGTGGACGCTGAGCAGTTCGCCGTCCGAGTCGATGATCAGCAGGGTGTTGTACAGCACGCCGAGGCTGTGCCGGCCGCGCTCGTTGACGCCGATCACCAGCACCACGCCGGCCTGTCGGGCGGCGGCGCGCAGGGTGTCGACGTACGGGCCGGGGACGTCCACGGCGGCGCGGTACAGGCGCTCGTACCAGGGCGAGCCCTGCACCGGGGTCATCGTCCAGTTCCAGTACGGGTAGCCGGCCACGAAGACCTCGGGGAAGACGACCAGTTCGGCGCCGCGGCCGGCCGCCTCCTGGATCAGCGCGACGGCCTTGTCGACGGTGGCGGCCGGGTCCAGGTAGACGGGGGCGGCCTGGACGGCGGCGGCGGTGAAGCGGGGCAGGCGGAGCACGGGTCCTCCTCACTCCTCGGGCGGGGTCGGCAGCCAACGGCGGTGGACGGGGGCGGGCGGCTCGCGCAGCAGGTGCAGCCGCGGGGCGACCCGGTCGGCTCCCGGGCCGGGCGGCTTGCGGCTGCCCGCCCGCCAGGGCCCGGGCCAGCGGGCGCCCGGCCCGGTGTAGCCCTGGTCCGCGGCGGCGTGCAGGGTCCAGAGCGGGTCGTACAGCTGGGCCCGGCCGACGGCGACCAGGTCGGCCCGCCCGGCCAGCAGGACGGAGTCGGCGTCGTCGGGCCCGGAGATCGCGCCGACCGCGATGGTCGGCAGGCCGGTGGCGGCGCGGATCAGCTCGGCGAACGGCGTCTGGTAGCCGCGCCCGTACGGCGGGCGCTGGTGCGCCACGACCTCGCCGGTGGAGACGTCCAGGGCGTCCGCCCCGGCCTCGGCCAGCGCGCGGCAGATCGCCACGGCCTCGGCCTCGGTGGTGCCGCCGGGCGCCCAGTCGCTCGCCGAGATCCGGACCAGCAGCGGCTGTCCGGCGGGCCAGGCGGCGCGCACGGCGGCCAGGACCTCCAGCGGCAGCCGCAGCCGCCGGGCGAGCGCGCCGCCGTAGTGGTCGGTGCGGTGGTTGGTGAGCGGGGAGAGGAAGGAGGAGGCGAGGTGCCCGTGGCCGAACTGCAGCTCCAGCACGTCGAACCCGGCGCGTGCCGCGCGCTCGGCGGCCGCGGCGAAGTCCGCCGTGACGGCGGCCAGGTGGACCTCGTTCGCCTCGTGCGGCACCTGGCTGTCGGCGTCCCAGGGGATCGGTGAGGCGGACAGCAGCGGCCAGCCCTCGGCAAGCGGGCGCCCGATGCCGTCCGGCCCGGGCACGGCGGTGGCGCCCCGTCGTCCGGCGTGGGTCAGCTGGATGCCGAGAGGGGTGTCGCTGACCGCCCGCACGGCCCGGACGAGTTCGCGCCAGGCCGCCTCCTGGCGGTCGCTCCACAGGCCCGGGCACCGGTCGGTGGCCCGGCCCTCGGGGCTGACCGCGGCCATCCCGGCGAGGACCAGCCCCGCGCCGCCGAGCGCGTGCCCGGTCAGCTGGGCCCGGTCGAAGGCACTGGGCAGGGTGTCGGGGGAGGTGAAGGTCGCGAGCGGCGGGACCACGACGCGGTTGCACAGCTCCAGCGCGCCGAGCTTCAGCGGCCGGAACATCGGCGGCACCCCGGGCGATCCGCCGAAGGCGGTGTCCACGGCGTCCACGAAGGCGGGGTCGCGGGCCCGGAGGTTGCCGTAGGTGACCCGACGGCTGCGGGTGAGCAGGTTGAAGGCGAACCGGTCGACGTCCTGTCCGGTGCGCCGCCCGACGGTCTCGAACCACTCCAGGCTGGCCTGCGCGGCGCGCTGGGTGGATTCCACCACCGGACGCCGTTCGGCCTCGTAGGCGGCCGACGCCTCGTCCGGGGTGGGCTGTTCGCTGAGCGCGGCGGCCAGGGCGAGGGCGTCCTCCAGGGCCAGCTTGGTGCCCGAGCCGATCGAGAAGTGCGCGGAGTGTGCGGCGTCGCCGAGCAGCACCACGTTGCGGTGGCGCCAACTCGCGTTGCGCACCGTGGTGAAGCGGATCCAGCGGGAGGCGTTGGGGATCAGCCGGTGGCCGTCGAGGTGGTCGGCGAGCAGTTCCGCGCAGCGCCGCACGCTCTGCGTGTCGCTCTCGCCGCGCGCGAACTCCCGTGCGGCGAGGGCCTCGAAACCGGCGCGGCGCCAGGCGTCCTCGGCGATCTCGACGATGAAGGTGGAGCGGGTGGCGCTGTACGGGTAGGCGTGCACCTGCAGCACGCCGAAGTCGTACTGTTCGACGATGAAGGTGAAGGCCTCGAAGACCTTGTCGGTGGCGAGCCAGATGTAGCGGCAGTGCCGCTCGTCGAGTTCGGGGCGGAAGGCCTCCGGGTACGCCGCCCGGGTGCCGGAGTGGATGCCGTCGGCGGCCACCACCAGGTCGTACTCGGCGGCGAGGCGTTCGACGGGCGGGGCGGGCGTGCGGTAGCGGACGTCCACCGCCAGCTCGGCGCAGCGCTGCTGCAGGATGGCGCGCAGCCGGTTGCGGTCCAGGGCGGCGAAGCCGTGCCCGCCGCTGGTGCGGACCTCGCCCCCGTAGCGGATGTCGATGTCGCTCCAGCGGGCGAACTCGGCGCTGATCGCGGCGAAGACCCGCGGATCGGCCTGGGCGATGCCGTCCAGGGTCTCGTCGGAGAAGACCACGCCGAAGCCGAACTCGTCCTCCCGGCCGTCCCGTTCGAAGACGGTGATCTCCCGGTCGGGCGCCAGCTGCTTGGCCAGGGCGGCGAAGTACAGCCCGCCGGGGCCGGCGCCGATCACCGCGATGCGGTGGGCGCCGGCGGTCGCCGGGTGGTGCGGGGTGCCGCTCATGCGACGACCTCCGGCTGCTGCGGACCGGCCTCGGTCAGGGCCCGGCGCACCGGTACGGGCCACGGCTCGGCGCCCTTGGTGTGCGGCGCGGCGTGCACCACCGACATCCGTCCGCTCGCGGCCAGGCCCTGCGGGCCGTGCACCTCGAAGGCGTAGTGCAGCGAGGAGCCGCCGACCCGGACGACCCGCAGTTCGGTGCGGACCACGTCCCCGAACCAGAGCCGCTCGCGGTAGTCGGCCTCGAAGTGCACCCGGGGGATCCGCCCGAACAGCTCCGCCAGGCCGAGGCGGCGCAGCAGCGCGGCCTCCGCCGCCTCGGCCCAGCGCTGCACGGCGGAGAAGTGGTAGTGCCCGGCCGCGTCGGTGTCGGACCACTCGACCCGGCGCTCGATCGTGACGCTGGCCGGGGTGAGCGAGGCCCGCCGCCGCAGTTCGGCGCGGTGCAGCTTGCCGGTCGCGGTGCGCGGCAGCTCGGCGACGAACTCGACCGCCCGCGGGTACTTGTACGGGGCGATGGTGCGCTTGACGTGCTCCTGGAGGTCGCGCACGGTGTCCGGACCGGCCGGGACGCCCGTGCGCAGCACCACGTACGCCGTGACGAGGCTGCCGCGCCGCTCGTCCGGCGTGCCGACCACCGCGCAGTCGGCCACGTCGGGGTGGGCGGCGAGCGCCTGCTCGACCTCCGGGCCGGCGATGTTGTAGCCGGCCGAGACGATCATGTCGTCGTTGCGGGCCTGGTACCAGAAGTAGCCGTCCCGGTCGCGGACGTAGGTGTCACCGGTGAGGTTCCAGCCGTCCCGGACGTAGCTCAGCTGGCGCTCGTCGTCCAGGTAGCGGCAGCCGGTCGGGCCCTTGACGGCGAGCAGCCCGGGTTCGCCGTCCGGCACCGGGCGGCCCCGGTCGTCCAGTATCGCGGCGCGGTAGCCGGGGACGGGTCGGCCGGTGGAGCCGGGGCGGATGGCCTCGTCGGCGGCCGAGATGAACACGTGCAGCAGCTCGGTGGCGCCGATGCCGTCGATCAGCCGCTGCCCGGTGGCCGCGTGGAAGGCCTGCCAGACGGCGGCGGGCAGCGGCTCGCCCGCCGAGACGCAGCGCCGCACCCCGGCCAGCCGGTCGGCCAGCCCGGCGGCCAGGATCGCCCGGTAGGCGGTCGGCGCGGTGAACAGCACGCTGACCCGGTGCTGCCGGACCTGCTCGGCCAGCTGCTCGGGCGTGGCCTGCTCCAGCAGCAGGCTGGCGGAGCCGGCCCGCAGCGGGAAGACCAGCAGGCCGCCGAGGCCGAAGGTGAAGCCGAGCGGCGGGGTGCCGGCGAAGAGGTCGTCGGGGGTGGGGCGCAGCAGGTGGCGGGAGAAGGTGTCGGCGTTGGCGAGGACGTCGCGGTGGAAGTGCAGGGTGGCCTTGGGGCGGCCGGTGGTGCCGGAGGTGAAGGCGATCAGGGCGACGTCGTCGGCGGCGGTCGGCACGGCGGTGAAGCCGGGCGGCTTGGCGGCGCAGCGGGCGGTGAGGTCCTCCGGATCGCTGCCGCCGTAGGCGAGAATCCGCAGGCCGGGGGCCTGCGCTTGCCGCAGCTCGGCCAGGAAGCGGTGGTCACAGAGGGCGAGCACGGGCTTGGCGGTGCCGGCGAGCTCGGTGAGCTCGGTGGCGCGCAGCAGCGGCATGGTGGTGACGACCACCCCGCCGGCCTTCAGCACGCCGAGCCAACAGGCCGCCAGCCAGGGGGTGTTGGGGCCGCGTAGCAGCACCCGGTTGCCGGTGGCGAGGCCGAGGTCCTCGGTCAGCAGGCGGGCGATCCGGTCGGCGTGGTCGCGCAGTTCGCCGTAGGACCACTGCTCGGTGGGGGTGAGCAGGCAGCGGCGGTCGGGTCCGAGGCGGTCGATGGTGTCGTCGAGCAGGGCGGCGGCGCAGTTCAGGCGGTCCGGGTAGGCCAACTCCGGTAGTTCGAAGAGGAGTTCCGGCCACTGCTCGAAGGGCGGGAGGTGGTCTCGACAGTATGTGTCCACGTGCGCTGAGGGGGAGAGCTCCATGGGCGGGCACCTCGTTGTGCGAGCGGGAGTGAGGCCAGTATGGCGCGTCGGTGACGCCAGTCAAGAGAGCGATACATGCATTCGGGCGACGGGCGACGGGCGACGGGCGACGGGCGACGGGCGACGGGCGACGGGCCCGGTGGCGGGGTGGGGCGTCCCCGGCGGCGGCGCCGGCCCCGGGCGCACGGGCGGGTGGGGCCTTGGCGCACGGAGAGCCGGGGGTCTGGGCACACGGAGGGGTGGGGCCAGCCCCACTTCCGCGCCGACCAGCGCCTCGGCGGGCTCCGTTTGGTGCAGAGTGGGGGCATCGAACGGAGGGCCGAGGGGCGGGAATGATCAGACAACTGGCTTCGTGGGGGGTACGCGCCGGGGCGGGCTTCGTCCGGGCGTGCGCGGTGGCGGTCGTCACCCTGTCGATCCCGGCGGTGTGGGCCGCCGCCGTGGCGCTGGGGATCGCGTGGGGCCCGGCGAACCCGTGGTCGTGGCTGCTGCCGGTGGTGCTGGTGTGCACCGGCACGCTCGCCCTGGCCCGACCCGTCTGCCGGGCCGTGCGCCACCTCGTCGAGCGGTGGACCGGCACGGTCGTCCCCGCCGGGTACCGGGAGCCCGGGCCGGTCACCCGGATGTCCACCGGCTACTGGTGGAACGGCCACTCCTACGAGCGCAGCCGCCGGGACGCCGTGCTGGACCAGTCGTGGCGGACCTGGTGGGGCGACCCGGCCACCTGGCGGGACCTTCGGTTCACCGGGATCGCGCCGTTCACGGCGGGCCTGGCGGCGGCCGTCCCGCCGGCCGCGGCTGCGGTGGCGGTCCTCGGACTGGCCCGGCCGGAGCCCGTCGCCCGGCTGGTCGGGGCACTCGCCGCGGTCGCGGCCGTGGCCTGCGCCCCGTACGCCTGGCGGCCGGTCGAGCCGGTCGCGGTCCGCTTCCTCGGCCCCTCCGCCGCGATGCAGCTGGCCGAGCGGGTGGACGAACTGACCGCCCAGCGGGCCGACGTGACGGTCGCCCAGGCCGCCGAGATCCGCCGGATCGAACGCGACCTGCACGACGGCGCGCAGGCGGGCCTGGTCGCGCTCGGGCTCTCGCTGGCCACCGCCGAGAAGCTGATGGAGACCGACCCCGAGCGGGCCAGGGCGCTGATGCGGTCGGCACGGGCCGGCGCGGCGAGCTCGCTGGCCGAACTGCGGGACCTGGTACGGGGGATCAACCCGCCGGTGCTGACCGAGCGCGGCCTGGTCGACGCCGTCCACGCGCTCGCCCTGAACAGCCCGCTGGCGGTGACCGTCACCGCGGAACGGCGGTTCCGGCTGGAGCCGCCGATCGAGTCCGCCGTGTACTTCGGGATCGCCGAACTGCTCACCAACGCCACCAGGCACGCCCGGGCGACGACCGTGCGGATCGCCGTCGCCCACAGCGAGACCGGCATCGTCGTGGACGTCGAGGACGACGGCCGCGGCGGCGTGGTGGTGCGCGAGGACGGCGGACTCGCCGGGCTGCGCCGCCGACTCGCGGTGTTCGACGGCACCCTGGAGATCACCGGCCCCGAGGGCGGGCCGACCCGAGCGACGATGATGGTGCCATGCGAATCGTCGTAGCCGAGGACCTCTACCTGCTCCGGGACGGAATGGTCCACCTCCTGGAGGCCTACGGACACCAGGTGGTCGCCACAGCCGCCACCGGGCCCGAGACCCTGGACGCCCTGCTGACCCACCGTCCGGACGCCGCCGTCGTCGACGTCCGGATGCCACCGACCCAGTCGGACGAGGGACTGCAGGCGGCCCTCGCCGCCCGCCGCGAGGTGCCCGGGCTGCCGGTGCTGATCCTCTCCCAGCACGTGGAGCAGCTGTACGCCCGCGAGTTGCTGGCCGACGGTGCGGGCGGCATCGGTTACTTCCTCAAGGAGAGCGTGTTCGACGGCGAGCAGTTCATCGACGCCCTGGAGCGGGTGGCCGGGGGCGGGACGGCCATGGACCCGGCGGTGATCGCCGCGCTGGTCTCCTCCGCCCCCTCCAACCGACGGCTCGACCGGCTCACCGCGCGCGAGCTGGAGGTGCTCGGCCTGATGGCCGAGGGGCTGTCCAACCAGGCCATCGCGCAACGACTGTTCCTCAGCGACAGCGCGATCGGCAAGTACACCACCTCGATGTTCGGCAAGCTCGGCCTCACCGACGACGAGAACGGCAACCGGCGGGTGCTCGCGGTCCTCGCCTACCTCAACAAGCCCTGAGTCAGCCGGTCGTGTCCCGGGCGACGGCGTCCGGGGTCCGGCCGTCCTGGGCCTGCCGGGCGCGGTCGGCGAGCAGCCGGGCGAACACCGTGAGCACGGGCGCGGTGGCCGCGGCGCCGATCCCGTCGTCGTGCACGAGGAGCACCACGCCGTCGACCCGGACCAGTGCCACCGCCGACGAGGAACCGCGGGTGCGGGTCGCGCTCTGGTCGCCGATCCGGGGGAGGGTCACCGCCCCCGAGTCCTCGCCGGCGGTGCGGTCGAGCGTGGTGTCGAAGGCCCGGGCGGCCGTCTCGGGGGAGTCGAAGGTGACGACGCTGAGCGCCACGCTCTGGACGGCCGCGGCGAAGGTCACGGTGGCGTAGGCGAGTTGCCGGTCGCAGGAGTCCGGCAGCAGGCACGGCACGGCGCCGCCCGTGCCCGTCCCCGACTGCGGCCCGCTGCGCACCTGCCAGCCGCCGGGCACCGCCCGCGCGTCCGGCAGCACGCCCTGCACCAGCGCCGGATCGCGCAACGGCTGCGCGGCGTGCGCCAGACCGGGCCCGCCCGGTCTCAGCAGCGGGCGGGAGCCCAGGTGGATCCCGATCGCGACCACGGCGGCGATCAGGACCAGCACGAGCGCCACCACGATCCCGATGTTGCTCCGTCGTGCGGCGAGGGCACTGGCCCGGGCGTCCACGGGATCGACCCGCAGCTGGACGGTGGTCGGGCCGGCCGGCGGTGACGCGGCGCCGGCCCGAAGTTGGACGGTCGTCGGGCTCGCCGGGGGTGGCAGGGAACCGGTCCGCAGCTGCACGGTGCCGGGGTCCGTCCGCAGGTGGACGGTCGGCGGATCGGCGGGCCGTCCCAGCCCGGTCGTCGCCAGGTACTGGGCGAACGCCTCGTCGGAGGCGAGCAGATGGGCGACCGCGGCGGTCAGCTGCGCGCGCGCCGGCCCGTCCTTCGGGCTCGCCTTCGCCGAGTCCAGTGCCCGCGCCCCCTCCGGCACCATCCGCAGCCGCGCCCGCACCACGTCCGCCACCGCCCGGTGCGGCCCGTCGACCAGCAGCGCCTCCACGACGTCGGGTACCATCCCGCGGCCGTCCCCCATGGCAACTCCCCTTGCCGGACCAGTCGTTGCCTCCACGATCCCGGACCGTCCGGTACTTCGTACCCCCGCCGAGACGGAACGGAGACGCAACTGCAACCACTCCCGGACGTAGCCGGTACGGGTGAGGCAGGCGGGGCGATGCCCCGGCCGGGCGTTCGCAGGACCGGAGCGGCGTTCGAGGTGTGCGTGCCGCCGGAGCAGGCCAGGCGCTGCCCCGCGGGTCACAGGGTTTCCGGGCCTCCGAGGCCCGGCTACCGGCCGGGCTCCGCCTGCTGCTCGCTCCCGCTCCCCGCGGCGCCGGCGGACCAGACCTCCCCGGCCAGTGCGGCGATGACCTCCGGCGGCAGTGCCGGATTGCCCGCGGCAGCCTCGGCGGTGCGCCGGTCCGCGGAGGCGAGGCAACGGGCCAGGGCCTCCGGGCCGGCGTGCGGGTGGGCCGCGATGGCGCGCAGCGCCTTGGCGGGCACCGGCTCGGTGCCGGCGATGCGGTCGAGCAGCGCGGTCGGGGCGTCCGGGTTGGCGGCCACCGCGGTGGCGACCTTGCTGCCGAACCGGTCGATCAGCGCGGTGAGTTGCGCGGTCGTGAGGCCGGGGTGCGGGGCGACCGACTTCGCCACCGCGGCGTCCGGGTCGGCGGCGAGCGCATCCCGTACGGGGGCGGGCAGGCTCCGGTGCAAGGCGACGAGCATGCGCACCCTGGGCTCCGCCGAGCCGGCCAGCCGGGCGAGTTCGGCCGGCTCCGCGCCGGCGATCCGGGGGAGCAGGGCCGGCCCGATCCGGACAGCGACGGCCAGGCGGTCGAGCAGGTCGAGCGGGACCGCCGGATGGTGCGCGAGCCGGCGTCGTACGTCGTACCCGTCGTCGTCGGCGAGCCGGTGCATCAGCGGCAGGTCGATCCCGGGGTTCTCGGCGAGGTTGCCCCGGACCCAGGGGGTGGGGTCCTCCGCGAGCCGGTGGTAGGCCTCGGCGGGCAGTCCGGGGTGCTCGGAGAGCTGCTGCCGGACCGGCAGGTGGTCGTCGAGGTGCCGGGCGGCCGCCGCGCCCGGGGTCGCGGGGTTGCCCGCCGCCTGGCGGCGGACCCGGACTTCGTCGGCCAGCAGCGCCGTCAGCAGCTCCGGCGGCGCGGCCGGGTTCGCCGCGACCCACCGCCGCACCTCGGCCTCCGGGTGGCCGGCGAGCCGGGCCAACAGGTCCGACCGGCCGGTGTGGAGGCCGAGCTCACCCAGCACGTCGGTGTCCTCGTCCACCGCGAGGAGGTCCGCGGCCTCGTCCGGCAGACCGGGGCACGATCCGAGCCGCATCCGGACGTACGGATCCGGATCCCGGGCCAGCTGCCGCGTCCAGGCCGGGTCCCCGCGTCCCTCGTCCAGCAGGGCGAGCGCGACGAGGGGCCGGGCGACCGGATCGACGTCCTCCGCGCGCAGCAGACCGCCCCACGCGAGCCGGGCGGCGGTCTCCTCGTCGCGTGCGGCGAGCCGTCGGACCTGCTCCGGCCCGAGGTCCGGCCGGTCCGCGAGGGCCAGGGCCAGCTCCTCGTCGGCGTCGGCGGCGAGGACCAGACGGTCGAGGAGGTCGCCCGGCAGCGCGGGGTTGAGGGCGACGGCGTACAGGAGCTCCGGCATCCGGGCATTGTGCCCGCGCGCCGGCCGGGCCCGCCGCCGGTTTTCCCGAACCGGGCCGGGGCAGGCCGGGCCGGGCCGGGCAGGACCGGACGGGATCGGGCCGGTCCGGGCGGGGCCGGTCCGGGCGACGGACCTCAGGCCACCGGCATCGACATGTACACCGCCCGCCGCCCGTAGCACTCCGGCACCGCCACCTCCCGGTGCGCCCGGTAGCCGAGCAGCCGCAGCAGGATGTCCGCCCCGCGCACCGCGACCATCGAGATCCGCTCGTACCCCTGCCCGGTCGCCTGCTCCCGGAAGTGCCGCATGAAGCCCAGCGCGACCTCCCGCCCGCGCAGCTCCTCGGCGATCACCAGGTCGTGCACATGCAGGTTGCGCGACACGTGGGCCGTCTCCTCCGGCCGGCCGAGGTCCGGGCAGTGCAGTGGCGGGTACGGCAGGCTCAGCAGGTAGCCGCGCACGAGGCCGCGCTCCTCCAGCACGAAGCAGGTGGCGGGCGAGCTGCGGGCGCGGGACTGCAGCGCCTCCCGGCCCTCGGACAGGCCGTCGGCCGCGTAGGCGGCGTGCTCCAGCTCGACCACCGCGTCCCAGTCCCCGTCGACCAGCCGCCGGATCCGGAGGCCGTCGCTCACCGCGCTGTCTCCCCACCCGCGGCCAACCCCTCCGCGCGGGCTGCGGCCACCAGCGCCGCCCAGGCCTCGATCAGCACCGCCCACCGCTCGACGTCCTGCTGCGCCTCGTCCAGGAGCTGCTGCCGCCGGCCGGCCACTACGTCCGCGAGCTCGGCGTACTTGCCGCCCAGCTTGCGGTAGGAGCGGTCCAGGACGTCCAGGCAGTGCTCGTTGCGGGACCGGTCCCAGTGGGTGCTGCGCCGCACCGAGTCGAGGATCGGCTCGACCCGCAGCCCGTGACGGTCGTCGAGCAGGTCGCCGCCCAGGTCCATCATCTCGCCGTAGACCGGGTACAGGTACAGCATCGAGAGCAGGAACTTGACGAACCGCAGCTGGTAGGCGACGAAGCCGGGGCCGGTGCGCCGCTCGGGCGTGTAGTAGTTGACGATGTGGCGGTTGTGGACGACGCCGGGCAGGCCGGAGTCGAGCACGACGTGCGACAGGAAGTAGTCGCTGCCGATGGTCTCGGTCGACGGCAGCAGCGGCAGCAGTTCGTAGACCCGGTGGTCCAGGGCGATGTTGCACATGTCGACGTGCCAGATGTCGGGCACGCCGAGGACGGAGTCGTCGGCGGTGAACGGCTCGGTGCCGGCGCCGGTGAACGAGGCCTCCACCACCGCGTTCCGCTCCTCCTCCGACCACAGCGGCGGGGCCCACAGGCTCACCACGTCGTGGTAGACGGCCGGGTCCAGCTCGCGGATCTCGCTCACGTCCACGGACAGTTCGCCGATGAAGGAGCCACCGACCAGCACCACCGGCTTGTCGGCGTCGGCCGGGTCCAGCTCGGACCGGGTGACCCCGGCCGCCGCCTCGCCCGCGGGCCGGCCGAGCGAGAGCAGCTCGTGGTGGATCGGGAAGACCTTGCGGCCGTCGAGGGTCTGGAAGTCGGCGTCGTCGTTGCGCTGGTGCACCGAGGTGCAGCCGAGGGCGGCCGCGGCCAAGAAGAGCCGGTTCGTGCAGGCGCCGTACGCGACGGCCTGCGGGAGCATCAGGTCGAGCAGCAGGGCCGGGTCGGCGGCGCCGGAGCGCTCGGCGACCCGGCCCAGGAACTCCCGCTGCCGCGCCTCGCCGAGGTGGTGGACGACCACACCGGGGGTGGGGGCCAGTGCGGCCACGGCGCCCGCGTTCTCCGCGAATCCGGCGGCGTCGGTGGTGTCGAGGACGAGCAGGTGCACCTCGACGTCGAAGTTCGCGACGGCGTAGGCCGCCTCCTCCGCGAGGTCCGCGATGGTGGTGGCGCAGGGCCGCATGGTGGGCAGGGCGAGGCAGACTCTCTGCATGGCTGGGCATTCTCCGTCGGATCGTCAGATTCATTGCCATGTGGGCCAGTTGGATGCGCGCGGATGCCCGGGAGAGGGCTCCGGTCGGTCCGCTGGACTACCGTGGACTAGACCATTTGTGATGTCAACGATTGACAGCACGGTCCGACGGGGCAAACATGTGCCCCTCCTTCGGGCGACCGACCCGGCGTGGCGTGCCCCGGCTCGGCCCGGCCCGGCTCGGCCCGGCCCGGCGCGGCGGGCCGAGGCGCGGTGCGGCCCGACCCGGCGCCTGACGCGCGACTCAGGGGGTCCGAATCGCACACGAGGGCGATCCCCCCTCGTGCAGTCGAACGGCCGGTCGAGCGTGGCGGGTTCAGTGCCGCGCATTGCGCCGTCGGGGTCAATCCGGACCGCGGACCTGCCGATACCGGATACGACGCCCTCACGTCGTTCGGAGGAGACCGCAATGCCCGACCTGTGGCTTCCCGGTGCCGAGATCCACGACCTCGGCGACCATGCGCCGACCGATCAGCAGTACCCGCCGAAGGCCATCGCCCACATCACCTGGGACCGCAACGCGACCGCCGCCGCACCGCAGGACTGGTGCACCTACGAGGACCTGGTGAACTACTTCACCGGCAGCGGCGCCGGCGACGCGCCGCACCTGGTCTGGGACCCGTTCAGCGGCCGGACGGCGCAGCTGTTCCCGGCCGACTCCCGCTCGAAGAGCCTGCTCAGCCCGACCGAGAGCCCGACCCGCACCAACCGGGCCGGACGGGTGGTGATCCAGATCGAGGCGGTGTTCTTCCCCTACTGCCGCTACCAGGGCCGGGTCTACCCGCGGCTGGTCGACACCCCGTGCGCGGGCTGGGGCCGGATCCACGCCTGGATCGCCTCCTGGGGCGTCCCCGACGTGTGGCCGATGGGCCGGCCCGCCGACTTCTCCGGCCACCGCGACGAGCAGGTGTGGGAGACCCGCGGCGGCTGGTACGCGCACGCCCACGTGCCGTTCAACGACCACACCGACCCCGGCTCCTGGCCCGACTTCACGGCCGGCTCCGGAACGCCGGACTCCCCGCCCTCGCAGCAGCACCCGGTGCCTCCGCAGGACCCGGCGCCCGCCCGCTACCAGGTCTCCATCAACGGCCTGGCGTACGGCTACGGCGCCCAGGGCTACCAGGTCACGGCGGTCGGGCGGGCGCTCGTCTCGCGCGGCTTCGGCGCCCACTACCACTCCGGCCCCGGGCCGACCTGGACGGACGCGGACACCGAGAACTACGCGGACTACCAGGGAAGTCTGGGCTACTCGGGGCAGGCGGCGGACGGCGTCCCCGGCGAGGGCTCGCTGAACCGGCTGCTCGGCTACATCCCCGGGCAGCGGGCGGTGTCGGTCGCCCACGTGGTCTCCGCCGCGCGCACCGACCCGGGCGCCGAGCAGGGCCACCGCACGTACGGGTCCGAGGTGGCGATCGTGGAGCAGGCGCTGGTGGACGAGGGGCTGCTCGAACAGCGCTGGGCGGACGGCTCGTTCGGCACCCGCACGGTCGCCGCGTACGCGGCCTGGCAGCGGCGCTGCGGGTACGAGGGGGGTGCGGCGGACGGTATCCCGGGGCAGGCCACGCTGCACCGGCTCGGCGCGGCGCGGGGCTTCTCGGTGACCGACTGAGCGGCGCGGGGCTCGGGGGAGTGGCTCGGGTACTCCCGGGGGAGGTGTGTCGGCGCGTCCGGACCGGGGGCGCGTACTCGCCCGGGAGTAGCCGAGGTTACTTCTGCCGGCAGATGCCCGATGAGGGGCGAGCGGGAGAGTCTGGGGCCGTGTCCGTGGCCACGACTCGAAGGAGGTACCCGTGCGCTCGTCCACCGGAGCCGGCGGGGTCGACGGAACCACCACAGTCGGCGGGGCCACTGCAGCCGGCGGGTCCCCTGCGGCCGACGCGGCCGGGGGAGCCGTCGCGACGCCCGAAACGGCCCTCGGTGGCAGGCGGCGCTCGCCGGATCGTCGCCTGCCACCGAGGGCGCGCAAGCCCCTGGTCGTCCTGCACGTCGTCGCCTCGGTGAGCTGGCTGGCGCTGATGCTCTGCCTGCTCACCCTGGCCGTGACGGCACTGACGACCGGGGACGCCGACCGGCTGCGCACCTCCTACCGGGCGATGGGCCTGCTCGGCGACGCCCTGGTGCTGCCGCTCAGCCTGCTCACCTTCCTGAGCGGGGTGGCGCTCGGGCTCGGTACGTCCTGGGGCCTGTTCCGGTACTACTGGGTCAGCACCAAGTTCTGGCTGACGCTCGCGGCGATGACGGCCTCGATCTTCGCCCTCACCGCCCGGCTGCACGACGCGGTGCGTGCGGTGGACGCGCATCCGGCCGGCCCGATCCCGGCGGCGGAGCTCGGCTCCGTCCGCTACACCACGGTGATCGTCCCGGCGGTCGCCCTGTCGCTCTACCTGTTCAACGTGGTCCTCTCGGTGTACAAGCCCTGGGGCCGCCGCCGCACGGCGGGGGGTGCGCGTCCGGGCCGAATACCGCAGGCGGGTTCCTGAGGCGCGGCACCTCGGCAGGGCGCCGGAGGAAGGGGAATGCCCACCCGGCGGGAGGCGTTGTCCACCCACGTGACCAGCACCGCGCCCACCACCAGGCTCTCCGTGCTCGACCGTTCCCGCACCCGCCAGGGCGAGGACCCGGCCCGGGCGCTGCGGGACACGGTGGACTTCGCCCGCGAGGCCGAGGGGCTCGGGTACCACCGCTTCTGGGTCTCCGAGCACCACGGGGTGCCGGGGGTGGCCGGTTCGGCGCCCACCGTGCTCGCCGCCGCGGTGGCGGCAGCCACCTCACGGATCAGGGTCGGCACCGGCGGGGTGATGTTGCCCAACCACCAACCCATGGTGGTGGCCGAGCAGTTCGGCGTGCTCGCTGCCCTGTTCCCCGGCCGGATCGACATGGGCCTCGGCCGCTCGGTGGGCTTCACCGACGGTGTCCGCCGGGCGCTCGGTCGGGAGAAGGACGCGGCGGACGACTTCGGCGCCCAGCTGGTCGAGTTGCTCGGCTACTTCGACGGTTCGCAGCAGGTGCACCGCGGTGTCCACGCCCGGCCCGCGGAGGGCCTGCACGTCCCGGCCTTCGTGCTGGCCACCGGTGCCGGCGCCGACCTGGCCGCCGACGCCGGGCTGCCGCTGGTCATCGCCGCCGCGCATGGGGAGGACCGGATGCTCGCGGCGATCGACCGCTACCGCGCCCGGTTCCGCCCCTCCGCGCAGGCCGCCGAGCCGTACGTGGTGGTCTCGGGGACGGTCGCGGTCGCCGAAACCGCCGAGCGGGCCGACGAGCTCCTCGTCCCGGAGGCCTGGTCCGGCGCGTACTCCCGCACGCACGGGGAGTTCCCGCCGCTGGCCCCGGCCGCCGAGATCCGGGCACGGTCGATGACGGCGCGGGAACGGGCCGCGTACGAGCAGTCACTCAAGGGCCACATCGCGGGCACCCCGGACCAGGCCGCCGCCGAGCTGGCCGCGCTGGTGGAGCGTAGCGGCGCGGACGAGTTCCTGGTCACCACCAGCACCTACGACCGCGCCGCGCTGCTCGACTCCTACCGCCTGCTCGCCGAGGCGGTCGGTCAGGCCTGAGCCGGCGGGCACCCTCGGGCGGTGCCGGGCCGACCACCCGCGATCTGCCCGGCACGATTTCTGGCCTGGCGTGATGACCTGCTAATGTTCTGTCCGTCGAGAGGAAGTGATCTTCCGGAGAGCGAATCTCTCGAACAGGCGTCAGCGGTGCTACCAGAGCACGTCCTACTTTCAGTAGGAAGAGTCCGTGCGACCCGGGCCTGGCGCTCCACCCGAAGGGGCTCGTTCCGTCCAGCGGAACGGGCCCCTTCGTCATGCGTGTTGCTCATGGGCGAGGGCCATGAGCGTTCCTCATGGCCCTCGCCCATGAGTGCCCCTCATGGCCCCGGCGTGAGCGTTCCTCATGACGGCCGCCATGAGCCCCCCTCGTCGCGTTCGTCATGAGCGCCCCTCATGGCCGAGCTCAGGTGTTCGCCTCTCGCTCGTGCATCCCTTTATCGCATTCTGCGACCTGAAACCCTCCCCGTCAGCCCGGTATCGGCCAAGGTCCCGTGCCAGGTGGCCGAGGAACACCGTTCCCGAACGGTGGACAGGCCAGCGGGTTTTCCCACCCGGGACGGTCTGACGAATCGTCATACCTTGGCTGGAACACACCGCTAATGATGTGAATATGCCATTGGAACGTTCGCCAGACGGAACCCCGGCAGTAGCCTTCCGTGTCGAACCTGCCACTGCTGGTGGCGATCCGGTCGGTGCCGCACAGCGCCCGGCCGCCCAGACCCCGCGAAGGAGCCGGTGTGCCGGGTATCGACGAATGCCTCTCCGGAGCGATGGGAATCGCCGGAGCCCGCGCCGCGAGCCTGGTCGACTGGAGTAGCGGGCTCGCCCTCGGCAGCCTCGGAGAGAGCCCGACGGGCGAGCACGAGACCTCCGCCGCCGAGGCAACGGACCTGGTCCGAGCGGCCGTTGAGAGTCAGACCTTCACGGCGGCGGAGAACCGGCGATCCCCGCTGGAGGACATCATCGTCACTGCCGGCCGCAGTTACCACCTGATCCGCTTCATCGACACGGTCTTCGACAGTCGGCTCGTCCTGCACCTCTGGCTGGACCGTACCGAGGGCAACCTCGCCGTCGCCCGCTTCCGCCTCCAGGCGCTGGCCGAGGAACTGGTGCTGGGGTGAACCCGACGTCCGTGACCACCGAATCGCTCCGGCCGCCCGTCGCATTTCGGCCGCCGACGCGTCCTGTCGTCGCCTGCGAATCCGCACCGGGATCCGCACCCCGATCCGCCTGCGAATCCGCGCCGGGACCCGCCTCCGAAGCCGCTGTCCGGCGGTGGCCGGCGTGACCTCCGCCATCGGCACCGTCCCGCCCCTGACGGAGTACGCCGCACCGAAGACGCCGGGCGAGGCGCTCGCCCTGCTCGCCGACCGTCGAGCCACCGGCGCACTGCACGGTCCGCTCGGCACCCTCCACCTGGCCGACGGCGCGGTGGCCGGCGCCGAGTCCCCGCGCGCACCGGGCCTGGCCGACCTGCTCATCGGCTGCGGCCGGATCACTCCCGAGGACTGGGCGGAACTCGTCCACGTCCACGGCCCGCGGGCGCGGGTCGGCGACGTCCTGGTCGAACGGCGGCTGCTGACCCGGGGAGAGCTCGAACTCGGCCACCTGGGAACCCTGTTCGACGCCGCCTTCTTCGTCCTCGCCGATCCGGGCGGCGGCCTGTGGCGGTTCGAGTCCGACGTCCGGCACTGGCTCGGACCGGTTGCGACGGTCGACCCGGACCGGCTCCGCCGGGAGGTGGACCGCCGAGGCCGACTGCTCGACCGGATCTGGCCCTGGGCGCAGCTCGACACCGCCCCGGTCCGCCCGGTGGAGCACAGCCGTCGGCCGTCCCACCGTCCGCCCGGTCGGCGCCGTCGGGAGCTGATCGACCAGGCCGACGGCCGAAGAACCCCGGCGGACCTGGCGCGCCTGCTCGGCCGCTCCGGCTTCGGTGTCACGGCGGACGTCCGCCGTCTGGCCGCCGCCGGACTGCTCGACGCGCCGGGGCCCGCTTCGCCTGGGCCCGCCGCGCCGGGACACCAGCCCACTGCGCCGCAACCCGGTGCGCTGCACGTCGGTGCGCTGCACGTCGGTGCGCCGCACAGTGGCGCGCCGCAACCGACCGCACCGTACGCCACGGCACCGGGCACCGACCGGTCGGAGACCGCGCCGCCGGCCGTCGCCCCCGTCGCGAGCGGGAGACCGTCCGGTGGCCTGCACCGCCGGATCCCCGGTGCCACCCTGCGCGGTGTCACCAGGAGCGGTGCCGTCGTCGTCGGCGCCGTACAGGTCGGTACCCCGGTCGCGGCGTACTCCGCCGCGGCCGCCCGACCCCCGGCGGAGTACGCCGCGCAGGCCGACGCCGGAACCCCCGCCCGCCCCGACTGCCGGCCCACCCCGGCAGCGGCCCACCCGCTGACCGTCCCCGACCCGGACATCGCGCTGCTGACCCGGGTCCGAGACCTTCTGGAGGCCCGACTTTGACCCACTCCCCGCCCGCGACCCCGCCGTTCCGGCCATGAGGCGGGCGCTCAAGCAGCGTGTCGGAAGGAGACAACTGATCGCCTTGGAGACCGAGCTGCTCGCCGAACTGCGTGCCTGCAAGCACCGCGTCCCGCACCTCGCGGGCGGCCTGGTGGCCAGCGTGGACGGCTTGCTGGTCGCGCATGACACCCATGGGGCGGAGCCCTCCGGCCTGGCCGCGATGACGGCGGCCTCGCTCTCGCTGGCCCAACGGCTCGCCGACACCACCGGCCAGGGTGAGTTCCGGGAGTCGCTGGTGCGCGGTGAGCACGGCTACGTCGCCACCTACGCGGCCGGTGGCAGCTGCGTGCTGACCCTGCTGGCGCACCCGGACGTCAACGTCGGCCGCCTCCACCTGGAGGCCCGTCGCAGCGCCCAACGCATCGCCGATCTGCTCAACGACGCCCTCCTGCCCAAGGACCCGCGCGACGTGGGCTGACCCGAGCCACCCGCCCCCTACCTCACTACCTCACTACCTCATCAAATCACCACGTCGACACGTCACCACATCACCACCTACAACCCAACCACCGAAAGGGAGTTACCGAGATGACCGACGCACCCGGCGCACTCAAGCAGGCCATGACCAGCATCGAGGGCGCCATCGGCGCCGCCCTGGTCGACTACAACAGCGGGATGGCGCTCGCCACCCTCGACGGCCCCGGCGGCCTGGACCTCAACGTGGCCGCGGCCGGGAACACCGACGTGGTCCGCGCCAAGATGCGCACGATGGACATGCTCGGCCTGGGGGACGGAATCGAGGACATCCTGATCACCCTGTCCAGCCAGTACCACCTGATCCGCCCGCTCACCAGCCGCACCGGCAAGGGCCTGTTCCTCTACCTCGCGCTGGACAAGGGCCGCGCCAACCTGGCCATGGCCCGCCACCAGCTCCTCAAGATCGAGGCCGACCTGGAGGTCTGACGGCCCCGGGCACCGGAGGAGTCCCCGGCGGTGGCTCAGGCCCCGCCGGGCTCTTCCCCCGACGTCCCGCACGGCCCCGCCCACCGGACCTCGCCGCCGGGCAACCCCGCGCACGCCACGTCCCCGGCGGTCAGCACGCTCCACGGCGCCAGCAGCGCGTGCGGCGGGACGGACAGCGCACCGCCGCCGGCGAAGCCCAGCTCCAGTCCGCCGGCCAGGGTGATCCGGGCGGTGGCCACGGTCCGCCCGACCAGCGCCAGGAGCGTGGCGCTCGGCTGGAAGGTCAGTGCCGGGAAGAAGTGCCCGACCTCCTCCGCCGCGGCGAACGACGGTGCCGCGAAACGGAACTCGTGCGCCACCCGGACGGTCACCTCGCCGTCCAGGAGCAGGTCCAGCCGCCCGCCCCCGCTGACCGACTCGACCCGACGGCCGGCCAGCACCTCCGTGATCGCGTTCTGCATGCCTCCAGTCTGTCCCAACCGGCCCCCGGTGTACCCACCGGTCCGGCCGACCCCGGCCGACCCCGGCCAGGCCGCCGGTCCGCCTCCCGCTACCCCGCCTCCCGCTACCCCGCCGCCCGGCCGCTACCCCGCCGCCCGACCGCTACCCCGCCGCCCGACCGCGCACCAGCTCGACCGGCCCGCCCGTTCCCTCCCGGGCCGCCAACGCGGCGGCCGTACGGTCCCAGGACGGCCCGCTCAGCAGCGAGCGCGCCTCGGCCGGGTCGCAGAGCCGCCACTCCACCAGCTCCGCCTCCTGCAGCACGATCGCGTCGAGCGTCCCGTCCGTCACCGTGCCCCCGTCGTACACGTACACCAGCACGGCCGTGTCCCGCCCGGTCGCCGGGTCCGCCCCGGGATCGGCCGCCGCTCCCGGCTGCCAGTCCAGTGCGAGCAGCGGCCCGGGTTCGACCTCCAGGCCCAGTTCCTCGCGGATCTCCCGGCGGGCCGCCGTACGGGGCGTCTCCCGGTCCGCCTCGACCCCGCCGCCCGGCAGCGTCCAGTACGGGACCTGCCCGCGCGGCCCGTCCCACGGCCGCAGCCGTACCAGCAGCACCCGCCCGGCGGCGTCGGTGAACAGCGCCCGTGCCTTGGCCCGGATCCGCGGCCGGGTGGCGTAGAAGGTGTCCGGGTCCAGCGGCGGCTCCGGCCGCTGCGCGGTCGCGGGGTTCAGCTCCGGGGCGGCGGCCAGTCCGAGGTACTCGGGCACCGGGCCTTCGGCGGGCAGCTCCCGCAGGGTGTGCCCGGCCGGGCGGCTGCCCTCCAGCTCCAGCGGTCCGGCCGTCCGCGGCGCCCGCAGACAGGCCGTCACCCGGCGCGACAGCAGGGGCGGCAGCGCGTGGCCCGCCTGCTCCGCGGTCAGCCACGTCCACCCGCCGACCTCGGCCGCATCCGGCCGGATGGCCGCGGCCTGCTGCTCCGTCAGCGGGTCGGCCCAGTACAGGTACGCCACGATCGGCGGGCGGACGGGGTTGAGCGCCCAGTCGACGCAGGCCAGCGGCCCCAGCCGGGGCGTGAACCCGAGCTCCTCGGCGATCTCGCGCAGCGCGGTCTCCCGAGGCGACCGGTCCGTCGGCTCCCACCCGCCACCGGGAATCGCCACCGGGTGCTTCCGGTCGTACGGCAGCCGCACCACCAGCAGCCGCCCGTCCCGATCAGGGAACAGCACCCCGGCCGCCGCCAGGATCCCCCGACCATCCATGCCCGCGCTCGCCACCCCGACTGCCTCCACCCCGGCTCCCTTCGCCGCACTCTTCCCCGGTCACGACACTCCGGGCCACCTCCATGGTTCCCCCGTCCCGCACCGGCGGCACACGTGGTCCCCTGGACGCCCGCCGCCTCTGACCGCCCGCACTCACGCGCGGCCGCGACCCTGACCGCCCTGACCGCCCCGGCCGCCCCGCCCGCGCGGCTCCGACCGGGTGCCCTGCCGCACCGTCACCCCAGGGAGGCCAGCGCCTGTGCCGCGGCGCGTGCCATCTGCTCGTCGTGCCGGCCGCTCGCGCCGCGCAGGCGGGCGGCCGTTTCGGCTGCGGCGAGCGCCAGCAGGCCGGGCAGCAGGTCGGTGCTGCGGGCGACGACCCAGCGGGTGCCCTGGGTGGCCATCCACCACAGGTCGGCGGCCAGCCCGGGCGGGGGCTCGGCCGGTGCGGCGGCGGGTGGCGGGCCGAGGGGGTGCCCCGCTTCGGCGAGCAATGCGTGGAAACGGCGGGCGATCAGGTGGTGGCCCTCGGCGCTGGGGTGCAGGCGGTCCACGCTGAGCAGTCGCCGTTCCTCCAGCCACGGCAGCTCGGCGAGGTGCAGGTGTATCGCCCGGTGGCGGACGGTGAGGGCGTGCACCACCGTGTTGACGGCCCGCATCCGCCGTGCCAGCGGGCGGGCGAGCGGGGCCGGGAGGCGGAGCAGGGTGCCCGGGTCGGGCAGGCATGCGGTCAGCAACACGGCGCCGTGGCCGGACAGTTCACCCAGTGTCGCATCCAGTTCCAGGGTGGTGCGCCGGATGTCGAAGGCGGCCCGCAGGGTGTCGTTCCCGCCGACCACCACGGCCGCCACCTGCGGCCGCAGGGCCAGCGCTGCCGGTAGCTGACGCATCGTCAATTCACTGCTCAGTGCCCCGCTGTACGCCAGGTTGGTGAACTCGAAGTCCCGTCCCTCGGGCGCCAGGGAGTGTGCCAGGACGGCCGCCCAGCCTCGCCACTCCTCGCCCACCGCGTCCCCGACCCCTTCGGTCAGCGAGTCCCCGAGTGCGACGAACCGCGTCAACTCACCGGCGGGTGACCGGTCTTTCTCCAGCCGGTCAGGACCGGTGCCGAGCATGCTCATCCCGACCCCCTTCCCTCGTCCCGCCGTTCCGTACGCCGTGCGCCGCGAGGAACGCGGCCACCGCCGCCGGCCAGCCGTACCGCTCCGCCTGCGTGCGGGCGGACGCCCGCCGGACGCCCTCCGGCCGGTCCAGCAACTGGCCGACCGCGGTGGCGAATCCACCTCCGGTGTCGGCGGCCGCGACCCCGGCGAGCCCGATCAGGCCGGGCAGTGCGGAGGATCGGCTCACCACGACCGGCGTCCCGCAGGCCAACGCCTCCATCGCGGCCAGCCCGAAGGTCTCCACCGGCCCGGGCGCGAGCACCACGTCGGCGCAGCCCAGTAGTCGGGCCAGTGCCGCGCGCCCGCTCAGGTGCCCGAGGAAGCGCACCGGGAGTCCCAGCCGCGCGGCCCGGTCCGCCAGCCGTCGCCGCAGCGGGCCGGTCCCGGTCACCACCAGGACGGCGGGCACCCGTCGCGCCCGTAGTGCGGCCAGGGCCTCGATCGCCCGCTCGGGCCGCTTCTCCGCCGAGAGCCGCGAGCAGAGCACCAGCAGCACCTCCTCCGGGGCGGCGTACCGGGCCCGCTCCGCCGCCCGGTCGGCGGGTGGCAGCGGCCGCATCTCCTCCAGGTCCACCCCGAGCGGTGCCCGGGCCAGGTTCGGCGTGCCGATCCGCCGGAACTCCGCCGCCGCCCAGTCGGTGGTGCACACCACCGAGTCGTATGCGCGGGCGGTGGCCGCGTTGAGCCGGTCGGCGGCGGCGTTCGCCAGCGGTCCGGGCACTCCCCGGGTGCGCAGCACGCCGGCGGCGCTCTCGTGCGACACCATCACCGAGCGCACCCCGTGCCGGCGTGCCCAGGCGCCGGTCCAGCGCAGCGTGGTGCGGTCGGACACCTCCAGCCGGTCGGGGGAGAGCCGGGTCAGCTCTGCGGCCACCGCCCGGCGGTCGGTGAGCAACCGGTACCCGCCGCTGGCCGGCAGCACCGGCCCCGGCAGGGTGACCACCAGGCCCTGCTCGGTCTCCTCCTCGGTGCGCCGTGCCCCGGGCACGAGCAGCACCGGCCGGTGCCCGGCTGCCCGGTACCCGCTGCCCAGGTGCCGCAGCGCGGTGCGCAGGCCGCCGGAGACCGGGGTGACGAAGTTGGCGAGCCGCACGATCGTCAGGGCCTCGCCGTTCCGGGTGGAGGTCATGCCGGCAACTCCTCCGGCATGCCGTCCGCGGCCGCGGGGTCCTCCGCGCCCGCCGTCGCCGGCCCCGCCGTCACCGGCCCGGGCGTCGCGAAAGCCGACACGCCCGCCCCGGACACGCCCGCCCCCGACACACCCGGCCCCGCCGTCAGCAGCCCCGCCGCCACCGGCCCCGCCGCGTCCGACGCCAACACGACCGGTCCCGCCGCCGGCAGCCCGGCCGTCACCGGCCCCGGCACCCCCCGGTGCTCCGCCAGCACCTCGGCGTAGTGCCGCAGCAGCAGGTCCCCGACCGCCTCCCAGGTGCGCGCGGTCACCTCCGCCCGTCCCGCCTGCCCGTACGCGGCCCGCCGCGCCGGGTCGCCGGCCAGCTCGGCGACCGCCCGGGCCACCGCCGCACCGTCCCGGGGCGGCACCAGCAGGCCGGTGCGGTGGTGCGCGACCAGGTCCAGCGGGCCGCCCGCCGCCGGGCCGATCACCGGCACCCCGCTCGCCATCGCCTCCTGGATGGTCTGACAGAAGGTCTCCAGCGGGCCGGTGTGCACGAACACGTCCAGCGTCGCGAAGCAGCGTGCCAGTTCCTCACCCGTCCGGCGGCCCAGGAACACCGCGCCGGGCATCGAGGCCTTCAGCCCGGGCGCGGACGGCCCGTCCCCGACGATCACCACCCGTACCCCGGGCAGCGCCGAGGCCGCCGCCAGCAGGTCGACCCGCTTCTCCGGTGCGAGCCGCCCGACGTAGCCGACCAGCACCTCCCCGCCCGGCGCGAGCGCCCGGTGCAGCGCCTCGTCCCGGTGCCGGGGGTGGAACCGCACCGAGTCCACCCCGCGCGGCCACAGCTGCACCCGCGGCACCCCGTGCGCCGTGAGGTCCTGTGCGGCCGGGGTGGACGGCGCCAGGGTACGGGCGGCCGCCCGGTGCACGGCCCGGATCCGCCGCCACGCGGCGGCCTCCCCGAGCCCGCGCCCGGCCCGGTAGGCGTGCGCGTACCCGGCGAGGTCGGTCTGGTAGACGGCGACGGCGGGCACCCCGAGCCGCGCGGCCACCTGCCCGCCGCGCGCCCCGAGGACGAACGGACTGGCCAGGTGGACGATGTCCGGCCGGTGTCCGGCGATCGCGGCCGCCAGCTGCCGGCTCGGCAGGGCGATCCGCACCTGCGGGTACCCCGGCAGCGGCATCGAGGGGATGTGCACCACGGGGATCGCGGCCGCCTCGGCACTCCCGAAGGTCCCCGGCGGGCACTCCGCCCCCCGTGTCGGCGCGGGAGTGACGACGAGGGGCTGATGACCCCGGCGGACCAGATGCTCGGCCGTCCGCAGCACGCTGTGGGCGACCCCGTTGACCTCGGGCGGGAAGGATTCGGTGACGATGACGACACGCATGCCAGTGTTCTGTCCGCACCCGGCATGCTCCGGGCCAAAGGGATCTGTCGTACAAGCGAACGCGGGTCGGCGATTTGTACCGCCGGCCCGCGTTCCCTTCTGCCTGCTGCCACCCCGGCCTCACATCGACCCGGCAGCCTCCTTGAGCTCCGCGTACGGCGCGAGTTTGCGGATCGACTCGATGCTCTTCAGGCAGTCGTCCTTGCTCTCCTCCGGGTCCCCGGTCACCACGACCGACCCGTTGCTGGCCTTGAGCCGGAACCGGTGCATCCCGCTCTCGTCCACGTACAGCTCGAATCTACCCGCCATGCCAGTAACAGCCTTCCGCTCGGATGACCCCCCTGGCCGCACCGTAGGCGCGGGGGCGCCGCGGGGCGCGCGGGGAGTGGCGTTCGGGTGGCCGGGCTGTCACCTCGTTCGTCCGGCAGGTGGGTCCGCCGTCCGTCGGTGGGCGGTACCGGGCGCAGGTGTGGGGGCGGGCGGTCCGCTCCGAGTCCCCTGTCCCGACTGACGGTTCGTCATCGGACGCGGCGGCGCCCCGCGCCGGACCGGGTGGGGTCGGAGCGGGGCGCCGCCGTGCGGGTTGCGGTCAGCAGCCGTTGAGGATCCCGGTGAGCGCGGTCTTCTCGGCGCTGTCGACGCCGAGGCCGTAGTACTGCTTGACCTGCACCCAGGCGCGGGCGTAGGTGCAGCGGTAGGAGGCCTGGGGGAGCCACTCGGCGGGGTCGCGGTCGCCCTTGGAGCGGTTGCTGCTGGCGGAGACCAGGAGCAGCTGGGGGCGGGTGACGTCGTTGGCGAAGGCCTGGCGCTGGGCGTCGGTCCACGCCCAGGCGCCGGAGGCCCAGGCCTCGGCGAGCGGCACCAGGTGGTCGACGTCGAAGGAGGAGGCGTTGGTGGTGGTCGCGTTGTCGTACGGCGAGGTCCAACTGCCGCTGGTGGACTTGCAGGAGGTGTCGGTGGCGACGTTGCTGCCGTCCCGCTTGACGACCCACTCGCGGGTGTCGCAGGTGCCGCTGATGGTGATCCAGATGTGGAACAGCGTCCGGTCGTAGGTGTCCCCGTGGGTCTCGGCGGTGGCGGGCATCGCGGCGAGGTAGGCCCGGGCGGTGGCGGCGGAGATCGGGGTCGGCAGGGCGGCCTGGGCGGGCGTGCCAGCCGCGAGCACGGTGGCTGCGGCGAGGACGGCGGCGGCCGGTATGCAGGACAGGAACCGGCGTATGGACGCGGCGGGGGCCATGGCGAACGCTCCATCATCAGATCGGAAAAGATGCTGAGTTGCGTGCGCCAGTGTGGCGAGTTCGGAGCTACGCGGGTAGACCCCGGAGGTGAAATCCTCGTGGATATCGGGCCGTTACCGGCTGACTACCGGACAAGTCCGGCATCCTGTACGGGTGTTCACGACCTCCGGCCGCCGCGATGAGGTCACCCGGAGGCCGTCGCGGGAAGGCCGCCACCGGGAGGTCACGACCAGTCGCGACCTCCCGCGTCGACGGCTCGGCCGCGACCTCCCGCGCCGGCCCGGCCGAGCCCGGCTCAGTCCTGCTCGGCCCGGCTCAGCCGCGCCGCCGCCCCGCCATCCAGACGTAGACCAGGATCCCCGCGAACAGGAACAACACCCCCTGGTAGACGGCGGCGTAGCCGGCGCCGGCGAGGAGCCAGAGGGAGAAGGCGAAGGCGCCCAGCCCGAGGACGGCGTCGCGGACGAGCCGGCCGTTGTCGACCTTCTCGGTGGCGCCGCGGACCAGCCAGTACAACTGCGCGGCGGTGGAGAGCAGGTACGGGACGGTGGCGGTGAAGGTGGTGACCAGCACCAGGGTGTCGAAGGCGCCCTTCGCGCCGCTGGCGAAGTCGAGGACGGTCAGCACCGAGGCGAGGGCGACGCTCACCACCACGCCGAAGACCGGAACGCCGCGTCGCTCCTTGGCGAAGGCGGCCGGGAAGAGGCCGTCCTCGGCGGCCGCGTACGGGGCCTGGGCGGCCAGCAGCGTCCAGCCGTTGAGGGCGCCGCTCATCGAGACCAGCGCGGCGACGGCGATCGCCGTGCCGCCCCAGGTGCCGCCGAACATGGCGTCCACGGCGTCCGAGAACGGCGCGGTGGAGTGGACGAGCCGCTCGTGCGCGACGCTGCCGAAGACCGCCACCGTGCCGAGCAGGTAGACCACCGCCGCGCCGGTGGTGCCGAGCACGCTGGCCCGCCCGACGTTGCGTTCCGGGTCGCGGACCTTGCCCGCGCTCATCGCGGCCGATTCCACGCCGAGGTAGCTGAACAGCAGGATCGCCGCAGCGGCGGTCATGCCGCCCGCCCAGCCCTGGCCGCTCCCGTCGAAGGGCCCGAGGTTCTTCGGGTCGAAGAAGAACAGGCCGCCCACCGATACCAGCAGCAGCGGGACGAACTTCAGGACGGTGGAGACGAGTTGGACGGCACCGACGTAGCGGGTCCCGGCCAGGTTGGCCAGCGCGGGCAGCCACTGGAAGGTCAGGGCGGCGGTGATGCTGAACGCGGTGGAGTGGCCGACGGGCAGCAGCACGTCGAGGTAGCCGACGGCGGCGACGGCGAGCGCGGCGTTGCTGACCCAGGTGGTGATCCAGTACGACCAGGCGGACAGGAAGCCGGCGAAGTCCCCGAAGGCCTCACGGGCGTAGACGTACGGCCCGCCGGTGCGCGGGTTGCGGCGCGCCAACTGCCCGAAGACCAGCGCCAGTGCGACGGCGCCGACGGTGAGCACCGCGAAGGAGAGCAGGCTGACGGTGCCGTAGGGCGCGACGGCGGCCGGGATCATGAAGATGCCGCCGCCGATGATGTTCCCCATCACCAGGGCGGTGGCGGTCGCCAGCCCGAAGCGGCCGTTCTTCGACGGAGTGGGGTCGACCGGGGCCGGGGTCTCCGGGCCGCTCGGTCGGGTCGCCTGCCGGGGTGCGGCGGGACTGGTCTGCATGAAGGTGGTGCGCCTTTCGTGGTCCTGCTCGTGCTCCGATGCGCGCTCGGTGGAGCGCGTGGAGCGTGCGGAGCGACCGTTCATGCTCGAACCAGGCGACACCTTGCACCAAATCGACGGGATTTGTTCAGTTCGTCCGGCGCTTCACCGCAAGTCTTGCGGTGGCGCGGCGGCCGGACGGGCACTCGTCCGGCCCGGTGACGGGCGCTCTCCCCCCACCTGTTCGACCGGACCCGCCGCCGGGCCGCCGGTTCGTCCGGGAGGGGGAGTTGTGTCACCCGAATGCCGCAGTCGGCTTGCGATGAAGGCGGGTTCGTGCGCGTTCGTGTGCAAACCTGTGCCGGTGTCGCGGGGTGGCCGGGTGTGCTGGTGGCCGGCCCCGGGGCGCTCCTTCATGCCAGAGACCACCCAAAGGACATCTGATGTCGCTTCGTGGAAACATCCGCAAGCTCGCCGTGATCGTCGCCGTGACGGGCGCTGCCGCTCTCGCGGCGCCGGTGCCGGCGATGGCCGCTTGGCACGCGTCGGACTCGTCGACCTCGGCGAGCCTGGAGTCGGGTTCGGCCGGTGTCGGCCTGTTCGGCCCGCACGCCCAGTGGCTCAACGCGCACGAGCACACCAACGACAAGTGCATCGGCGACTGCTGATCGACGGGTGAACAGGCCCGGGTGCCGCCGCGGCGGCACCCGGGCCTACTGCTGCCCGCTCACCGCCGTCCCCGCACCGCCGTCCCTTCACCGCACCTGCTCACCGCATCCGCTCACCGCGGTTCGCTCGGCGCGGCCTCCGCCGCCGCAACGGGACGGGACAGCCGCCCGGGCCACCACATGTGCCGGTCGAGGTCCATGGTGAGCGCGGTGACCAGCACCGAGCGCACCACCAGGGTGTCGAGCAGCACGCCGAGGGCCACCGCGAAGCCGATCTCGGCGAAGCCCACGACCGGCAGGGTCCCGAGGACGGCGAAGGTGCTGGCCAGGATCAGACCGGCCGAGGTGATCACCCCACCCGTGGCGGACAGCCCGTTCAACGCCCCCTGCCGGGTGCCGTGCTGGGCGGACTCCTCCCGCACGCGCGTCATCAGGAAGATGTTGTAGTCGATCCCCAGCGCGACCAGGAACACGAAGACGAACAGCGGGAACGCCTGGTCCTGGCCCTGGAAGTGGAAGACGTTCGCGAAGAAGAACGCACTGATCCCGAGCGCCGCCGCGTACGACAGCACCACGGTCGCGATCAGCACCAGCGGCGCGGTGACGGCCCGCAGCAGCAGGGCCAGGATCAGCAGCACCACGCCGAGGACCAGCGGGATGATCGCCCGGTTGTCGTTCCCGGCGGCGCGCCCGGCGTCCAGCACGACGGCGGTGCTGCCGCCGACCTTGGCGTCCGCGTTCGGCACGGCGTGCACGGCGTCCCGCACCCGGTCGACGGTGTCCTTGGCGGCCTGACTGTCCGGCGGGTCGGCGAGCGTGGCCTGGAAGAGGGCCTGCCCGTCGTGCACGACCGGCGGTGTCGTGGCCGCCACCCCGGGCGTCGTCCCGGCGGCCTCCCGTACGGCGGGAGCCCCCTCGGCGGTGGAGATGATCGTCAGCGGCGCGCCCGTACCGCCCGGGAAGTGCTGCTCCAGCACCTGCTGGCCGACCACCGAGTCCGGCTTGCCGGTGAAGGTCCCGGCCGTGCTGAGGCCGTTGGCGTCGAGCCAGACCAGCCCGATGCAGCAGGCACCGAGCGCCAGCGCCGTCGTCACCCACACCTTGCGGGGCTTCCCGCCGATCCACGTCCCGATGTGCGCCCAGCGGCCGGTCCTGGTCGGCTCCGGCGTGCCGTACCCGGGCCGGACCGGCCAGAACACCCAGCGGCCGACGATCACCAGCAGTGCGGGCAGCAGGGTCAGCATGGCCACGAGGGCGACCAGCACACCGATCGCGCACACCGGGCCGAGGCCGCTGGTGGAGTTCATCTCGGCGATCAGCAGGCAGAGCATGGAGGCGATCACGGTCGCCGAGGAGGCGAGGATGGCCGGCCCGGCCCGGTGCAGGGCGAAGGCCATCGCCTCGTGCCGGTCCTGGTGGCGGCGCAGTTCCTCGCGGTAGCGCGCGGTGAGCAGCAGCGCGTAGTCCGTGCCGGCGCCGAGCACCAGGACGATCAGGATGCCGGCGCTCTGCGCGTTGACGGTCAGTCCGGAGTGCTTGGCGAGCAGGTAGATGATCGCCTCGGCGACGGTCAGCGCGCCGGCCGCCGAGACCAGCGGCAGGATCCACAGCACCGGGCTGCGGTAGGTGAGCAGCAGCAGGATGATCACCACGCTGACGGTGGCGGCGAGCAGTGAGCTGTCGATGCCCGCGAAGGCCGCGGCCTGGTCGGCGCCGACGCCGCCGGGGCCGGTCACATGGGTGGTCATGCCGTTGCTGCCGGTGGCGGCGATCCGGCGCAGCTGTTCGACGGCGGGCTTCAGGTCGTTCCAGCCGTTGGTGCCGATGTCGATCGGCACGATGGTCTGCATCGCCTGGCCGTCGCCGGAGACCACCGGGCCGGTGACCGGCCCGACGACGTGCGGCACGGTGCGGAACTCGGCGGCGTCACGGGTGGCTTCGGCCTGGTCGGCGGGGGTGATGCCACTGGCCCGCTGGTACACCACGACGGCCTGGGCGGTGTCCACCGGCTGGAAGGCCCGCTGCTCGTCGAGCACCTGGGTGGACTCGGCGTTGCCGGGCAGCCAGCTGGACGCCTGGTTGTCCTCGGCGCCCATGAGCTTTCCGGCCAGCGGCCCGACGGCCACCAGCAGCACCAGCCACAGCGCGAGCACGACCCACTTGCTGCGGCGGCCGCACGGCAGCGCGGCGAGTTTCCGGGTCGGGGACATCCAGGAACCCCCTGGGAGGCCGGCGGCAAGGACGAGTTCCACATTCCCACCCGCCCCGCCATCCGGCAGCTCCAGCTCCGGTGGCCACCCGGCCTGCGGCGCGGACTCAGACGCGGACGGCCGCCCGCTCCCGCAGCTCCTTCAGCACCGCGATGTCCATCGCGTGGCCGGTGCCGTCCCCACCGTGCTTGCGGTCCGGGGTCTCCACCAACAGAGGTACGCCGGCCGTCTCCGGGTGCTCGAACAGTTCCCGGAACGGCTCCGCGCCGATCATTCCGGCGCCGATGTTGGCGTGCCGGTCCTTACGGGCGCCGACGGCGTCCTCGGAGTCGTTGGCGTGGATCAGCCGCAGTCGGCCAGGCCCGGCGGCGGAGGCCAGGGCGTCGAGCGCGGCCGTCACCCCGCCGGGTGCCGCCAGATCGTGTCCGGCGGCGAAGGCGTGGCAGGTGTCCAGGCAAACTCCCACCTTCGGGTGACGGTCCAGCGCCTCCACGTACTCGGCCAGTTCCTCCATCCGTGAGCAGAGGGAGCTGCCCTGGCCGGCGGTCGGCTCCAGCAGCAGCCAGGGCGCGTCCTCGCCGAGCGCGTCGAGCTCGTCCAGCAGCGGCCGGACGTCCTCGCGGACCTGCGCCATCGCCTCCGCCCGGCGCGAGCCGCCGCCGGGCGCCGTGCCGACCGCCGAGCCGGTGTGCAGCACGACACCGAGCGCGCCGATGGCGTGGCCGCGGAGCAGCGAGTGGCGCAACGACTCGGCCGAACGCTCGCGGGTGGCCGGGTTGTCCGAGCCGAAGTTGATCAGGTACGGCGCGTGCACCCAGGCCGGGACGCCCCGGTCGGCGCAGGCGGTGCGGAACTCCTCGTCCTGCGCAGGGTTGCCCGCGGGCGTCGCCCAACCGCGCGGATTGGCCACGAACACCTGCACCGTCTCGGCACCGACCCGCCGCGCGTACGCCAGGCCCGTCCCGGCCAACCCCCGGCCGGCCACCGGGACGTGGGCGCCGATCGGGTTGCGGACGGTGGTGGTGGCGGCGGTCGCGGTGGCGACGGACGGTGCGGGCACGGTGGTCATGGCCCCGAGGATGTCACGCGGCCGGACGACGGCGGCGGGCAGGTCACTCCGGCCCCGCGGCGACGGGGTCTCCGGAGGCTTGAGGAAACGATCCTCTGTACTCCATCGAGTGAATCGCGTCCGGAAACCCCGGACCGCGCGCACCCGGCTCCATCACGATCCGTGACCACAAGGACTCCGTGTCCCCGAGGAGGCAGCCGTGACCACCGCCGAAACCGTCGAGACCGTCGACCTGCGCGCCGACCACCTTGTCCGTGACCCCTTCGCCGCCTTCGCCGAGCTGCGCGAACGCGCCCCGCTCGCCCGCGCCACCATCCCCGGCGTGGACCCGTTCTGGATCGCCGTCCGCTACCGGGACGTCCGCACCGTGCTCTCCGACCCGCGCTTCGCCAACGACGTGCACACCGTCCACGGCGCGCCCGGCCTGGACGACGCGCCCACCGCCCACGACGCGCCCGGCGTGAACAGCGCGCCCACCGTCCACGACGCGCCCGCCGAGAACGGCACGCCCGCCCCCGCCCACCGCACCGAGCAGGTCTGGCGTGCCCGCGGCATGCCGCCGGAGTGCGCCGCCTACCTGCGCGCCGGCGTCTTCGACGCGGACGGCGCCCGGCACCGCCGGATGCGCGGCCTGGTGCACCCCGCCTTCACGGCCGGCGCGGTCGAACGCCTGCGACCCCGGATCGAACGGCTCGCCGAGGAGTACGCCCGCGGGCTCGCCGACCACGCCGACCGGGACGGCGTGGTCGACCTCGTCGCGCACTTCGCCTACCCGCTGCCCGTCACGGTGATCTGCGAGTTGCTCGGCATCCCCGAGGCCGACCGCCCGCAGTGGCGCCGCTGGAGCTCCTACCTCGGCCGGGGCGCCGGGCCCGGCCTGGACGAGGCGCTGCGCGGGATGGTGGCCGCCGCCCGCGGGCTGATCGAGCGGCGCCGCGCCGAACCGGCCGAGGACCTGCTCTCCCGCCTGGCCGCCGCCGAGGGCGACACCCTCGCCCCGGTCGAGACCGTCTCGCTGATCCTCAACCTGATCGTCGCCGGGCACGAGACCACCGCCACGCTGATCGGCAACGGGACGGCCGCCCTGCTCGCCCACCCCGAGCAGCTGGCGCTGGTCCGCACCGACCCGGGCCGGCTGCCCGCCGCCGTCGACGAGCTGATGCGCTGGTGCGGCCCGACCATCGGCGGGGTGCCGCGCTACGCGACCGAGGACCTCACCCTGGCCGGCACCCTGATCCGCAAGGGGGAGGCGGTGATGCCGATCCTCGCCGGGGCCAACCACGACCCGCGGGTCTACCCCGAGCCGGAGCGCCTGGACATCTGCCGGGCCGGCGCCCCGGACCGCGACGGGCACCACGACGCGCACCTCGGCTTCGGCCACGGCACCCACCGCTGCCTGGGCGCGGCGCTGGCGCACGAGGAGGCGGTGGTCGCCTTCGGCGCGCTGCTGCGCACGTACCCGCAGCTGGCCCTCGCGGTCGGGCCGGAGGCCGTCGAACGCGGCCCCAACCCGGCCGCCTGGCACCTCGCCGCCCTGCCCGTACGCCTCGGCCCGCAGGCCCCGGCCGAGGGCTGAGCCGGGGCCCGCCGGGAACACCGGCGCAACCCTCACCCCCCGCGCGCGCCCCCCCGCGTCCGACCCCCGCGCGCCCGACCGCACCCGCGGTCGGGCGCGTCGTCATGTCCGCCCGGCGCGCGCCACGCCGGGCCGTCCCACGCCCGGCCGACGCCCCGTCAGTCCCGCAGCCCAGCCCTGGTGGCGGCCCCACCCGGGCGACCGTACCGTCGACTCGGCCGCACCCACCGGCCGTCACCGCCCGCACACAGCGCGTCAGTCCACGCCGCTGGACCGGGCCGAACACCCCGACCCACCCACGAGCACTGCGCGCGCCGAAAGACAGGTCACCACTCATGCCCACGCGACGGGTCCACCACCTCGCCGCGGCCACCGCGGCCGCCACCGCCCTGATCACCGTCCTCACCACCCTGGCCGCCGCGCCCGCGGCCCACGCCGTCGACATCGGCCGGCTGCACCTCGTCCAGCCCGGCGAATCGATTCAGCAGGCCGTCGACGCCGCCCACTCCGGCGACACCGTCCTGCTGCTCCCGGGCACCTACCGGGGCAGCGTCCGCATCACCACCCCCGGCCTCACCCTGCTCGGCTCCGGCCCCGACAGCGTGATCACCCCCGGCACCGGCACCGAGAACGCCTGCGCCACCGCCGGGCACGGCATCTGCGTGGTGGGCACCGAGTCCACCCCGCTCCCCGGCGTCACCATCGCGACCCTCGCCGTCACCGGCTTCGCCAAGAACGGCATCGACGCCAGCGGCACCACGGGCCTGACCGTCAGCCACACCTTCGTCCACGACAACGCGCAGCAGGGCATCAGCCAGGAGATGTCCACCCGGGCCTCGATCGTCGGCAACCGCTCGACCGACAACGGCCAGTCCGGCGTCTTCCTCGCCAACTACGCCTACCGCGAGGGCGGCGCGCCCGACACCGGCGGCACCGTGGTCGAGGGCAACGAGCTGACCGGCAACCGGGTCGGCGTCACCGTCCGCCGGCTGCGCGGGCTGGCCGTCCAGGACAACGACATCAGCGGCAACTGCGGCGGCGTCTTCGTGGTCGGCGACGAGGGCCTGCCCCGCGCCGGGGACCTGGACGTGCGGCGCAACAAGGTCGTCGCCAACAACAAGTTCTGCCCGGCCAACCCGCGCCTGGGCGCCATCCAGGGCGCCGGCATCGTGCTCACCGGCACCGAGGACACCCGGGTCACCGACAACGAGGTCCGCGACAACACCGGCACCTCGGACTTCTCCGGCGGCATCGTCCTCTTCAAGAGCGTCGTCGGCGTCTCCAACGCCCGGGCCATGGTCACCGACAACCGCCTGAGCGGCAACGGCCCCGCCGACCTCGCCGACCGCGACGCCGGAGCCGACAACACCTTCGCCCGCAACACCTGCGAACGCTCCGAGCCGTCCGGCCGCTGCTGAGCACCCCGACCCCTCGCCGCCCACCCCTCAAGGAAGCGCCCATGACCACCGCACCCGCCCACACCAGCCCGCAGGCCGCGATGCGCCTGCGCGAGCTCGTCTTCGGCGCCGCCTGCGCCGCCGCCGTCCGGGCGGCCGCCCGGCTCGGAGTCGCCGACGCGCTCGGCGACACCCCGACCACCGTCACCGACCTCGCCGCCTCGCTCGACACCGAGCCCCGCCAGCTGCGCCGCCTGCTGCGCGCGCTCACCTGCTACGGCATCTTCGCCGAGACCGGCGACGACCGCTACGAGCACACCGAGATGTCCCGGCTGCTCCGCGAGGACGCCCCCAACTCGCTGCGCTACATCTCCCTCTGGTGCACCGAGCCGTGGACCTGGGAGGCCTGGCCGAAGCTGGACGAGGCGGTCCGCTCCGGCCGCAACGTCTTCCCGGAGCTGTTCGGCAAGGAGTTCTTCGACTACCTGCACAGCGACGGCGGCGACTCGGCCAAGGTCTTCGACAAGGCCATGACCACCTCCAGCCGGCAGTCCGCCCAGGACTTCGCCGACTACCTGGACCTCACCGGCGTCGACTCGGTGGTCGACATCGGCGGCGGCCAGGGCCACGTGCTCGCCAGTCTGCTGGAGAAGCACCCGGCCCTGCACGGCACCTTGCTCGACCTGCCCAAGGTCGTCGCCGGCGCCGACCCCCGGCTGCAGGACGGCGGCGTCTTCGCCGCCCGCGCCCGCATGGTGCCGGGCGACTGCCGGGTGGACATCCCGGTCCGCGCCGACCTCTACATCATCAAGAACATCCTGGAGTGGGATGACGAGAGTACCCGCCGCACCCTCGCCAACGTGGTGAAGGCGGCCCGCCCCGGCGCCCGCGTGGTGGTCGTCGAGAACCTCGTCGACAACAGCCCGTCGATGCGCTTCACCACCGCGATGGACCTGCTCCTGATGCTCAACGTGGGCGGGGCCAAGCACTCCGAGGACAGCATGGTCCGGCTGATGGAGGAGGCCGGCCTGACCGTCACCGAGGTCTGCCCGGTCAACCCCTACCTGCACGCCTTCGAGGCCACCGTCCGCGGCTGACGCGACGGCTCCGCACCCGACGACCGCCGGCCCTCCGTTCCAGGGACCGCGCTGGTCGTGGTGGGCGACGGTGACGGCACCGTGGGTGTCGGATACGGCAAGGCCAAGGAGGTGCCGGCCGCCATCGCCGCGACCCGTCGCGACGACGCGGTCGGGGCCAGGAATCCGACGGAAGGACCAACGCGATG
>NZ_JBEORY010000035.1:0-80580 GCF_040302665.1 Kitasatospora sp. NPDC097691
TCGTCGTCGCCCTCAACGGCTTCGACGGACACCAGCCCCACACCGCCGACGAAGTCCGCGAGGCACTCCAACTCGGCGCCGACACCCCCGTCATCACTCTCGACGCCCGCCGCCGCGACAGCGCCAAGAGCGCCCTCATCACCCTCGTCGAACACGCCCTGCTCGCCCGGCTGCGGTGACCCAGGCACGGGTGGCCCGCCGGACTTCACGCGAAGTCCGGCGGGCCACTGACGTCCCGGGGGCCGGCTACTCGGTGGGCTCCAGGCCGGCGCGGACCAGACCGTAGGTGTACGCGTCCTCCAGCGCCAGCCAGGAGGCGGCGACCACGTTGTCGGCGACGCCGACGGTGGACCAGGTGGACGTGCCGTCGGTGGACTCGATCAGCACCCGGGTCTTGGACCCGGTGCCGTGCTGCCCCTCCAGGATGCGGACCTTGTAGTCCACCAGCTCGAAGGTGGCCAGCGGCGGGTAGATCCCCTCCAGCGCCGTGCGCAGCGCCTGGTCCAGCGCGTTCACCGGGCCGTTGCCCTCGCCGACGGCGATCCGGCGCTCACCCTTCGCCCAGAGCTTGACGGTCGCCTCGTTGCCGGAGATGCCTTTCGGGCCCTGCTCGCTGATGGTCCGCCAGGACTCCAGGATGTAGAAGCGGTCCCGGCTGCCGCGCACCTCGTCGCGCAGCAGCAGCTCGAAGGAGGCGTCGGCCGACTCGTAGGTGTAGCCGAGGTTCTCCTGCTCCTTCACCTTGGCCACCACCCGGCCGGCCAGGTCCCGGTCGGTGGACAGGTCGTAGCCGAGCTCCTTGCCCTTGAGTTCGACGGAGGCCCGGCCGGCCATGTCGGAGACCAGCATCCGCATGGTGTTGCCGACCCGCTCGGGGTCGATGTGCTGGTACAGGTCCGGGTCGACCTTGATCGCGGAGGCGTGCAGGCCCGCCTTGTGGGCGAAGGCCGAGTAGCCGACGTACGGCTGGTGGGTGGAGGGGGCCAGGTTGACCAGCTCGGCGATCGCGTGGGAGATCCGCGTCATCTCGGCCAGTCGGCCCTCGGGCAGCACCCGGCGGTCGTACTTGATCTCCAGCGCGCCCACCACCGGGAAGAGGTTGGCGTTGCCGACCCGCTCGCCGTAGCCGTTGGCGGTGCACTGGACGTGGGTCGCGCCGGCGTCCACCGCGGCCAGGGTGTTGGCCACCGCGCAGCCGGTGTCGTCCTGGGCGTGGATGCCGAGCCGGGCGCCCGTTTCGGCCAGGACGTCGGCGACGGTGTCCCGGACGCCGGCGGGCAGCATCCCGCCGTTGGTGTCGCACAGCACCACCACGTCCGCGCCGGCCTCGTGCGCGGTGCGGACCACGGCGAGGGCGTACTCCCGGTTCGCCCGGTAGCCGTCGAAGAAGTGCTCGCAGTCGATGAACACCCGGCGGCCCTGGGCGCGCAGGAACTCGACGCTGTCCCGGATCATCTCCAGGTTCTCGTCCAGGGTGGTGCGCAGCGCCAGCTCCACGTGCCGGTCGTGCGACTTGGCGACCAGGGTGATCACGGGGGCGCCGGAGCCGACCAGCGCGGCCAGCTGCGGGTCGTCCGCGGCCCGGCCGCCGGCCCTGCGGGTGGCGCCGAAGGCGACCAGCTGTGCGTGCCGCAGCTCCAGTTCGGCGGCGGCCCGGGCGAAGAACTCGGTGTCGCGCGGGTTGGCCCCGGGCCAGCCGCCCTCGATGAAGCCGACCCCGAACTCGTCCAGGTGCCGGGCGATGGCCAGCTTGTCCGCCACCGTCAGGTTGATGCCCTCACGCTGGGCGCCGTCGCGCAGCGTGGTGTCGAACACGTGGAAACTGTCGTCGGTACGGCTGACCTCGGTCATGACCCCTGGTTCTCCGTTCGGGGAGGTTCGTACTGCTCTGGCCGGATTTCTGGTCCCGGCTCCACTGTCCAGGATCTCGCGCGCGGCCCCGGTGTCCCCGAGCCCTTCGTGGGGGCTCTCGGCCGGTCCGGGTGGCTGCTCGACGGGGCCGTGCCCCAAAAGCAAAAGACCCCTCGCGGGTGCGAGAGGTCTGCGCGCGGGTCTGGACGCTCGTGGTCGCTCCGCATCGGGTCCTGCGGAAGCGGTCACTGCGGACCGGCGCGCCTGCTGCCGATAATCAGCGAAAGCGAGGACACGTCCGCAGTCTGGCACAGCCCGCGGGATCCGGCCCGCCCGTCTCGCGATGCGAAACGTGGCAGGCCGGAGCCGGTGCGGATGCTCCGGGAATCAGACGATCTTGTGCAGCCAGTTGTGGGTGTCGGGGGTCTGGCCGCCCTGGATCGACAGCAGCGCCTGGCGCAGTTCCATGGTGATCGGGCCGGGCTCGCCGGTGCCCACGGTCCAGTCGGCGGCGGCGGACTTCACCGAGCCGACCGGGGTGATGACGGCGGCGGTGCCGCAGGCGAAGACCTCGCTGAGGGTGCCGTCGGCGTTGGCCTGCTGCCACTCGTCGGTGGAGATCTTCCGCTCCTCGACGGCGTAGCCGAGGTCGGCGGCGAGCTGGAGCAGCGAGTCACGGGTGATGCCGGGCAGCAGCGCGCCGGACAGCTCCGGGGTGACGATCTTCGCGTCCTTGCCCTCGCCGAAGACGAAGTACAGGTTCATGCCGCCCATCTCCTCGACCCACCGGTGCTCGGCGGCGTCGAGCCAGACGACCTGGTCGCAGCCCTTCTCGGCGGCCTGGGCCTGGGCGACCAGCGAGGCGGCGTAGTTGCCCGCGCACTTGGCGGCGCCGGTGCCGCCGGGCGCGGCCCGGACGTACTCCTTGGACAGCCAGACCGAGACCGGCTTGATGCCGCCCTGGAAGTAGGCGCCGGCCGGCGAGGCGATGATCATGAAGAGGTAGGAGTTGGCCGGGCGGACGCCCAGGCCGACCTCGGTGGCGAACATGAACGGGCGCAGGTAGAGGCTCTGCTCCGGCTCGTTCGGGACCCACTCCTGCTCCTGCTGGACCAGCAGCTCCACGGCCTCGACGAAGGTCTCGACCGGCAGCTCCGGCATGGCCAGCCGGCGGGCCGAGGCCTGGAAGCGGGCGGCGTTGGCCTCCGGGCGGAAGGTCGCGATGGAGCCGTCGGCCTGGCGGTAGGCCTTCAGGCCCTCGAAGATCGCCTGGCCGTAGTGCAGGGTCATGTTCGCCGGGTCGATCTCCAGCGGCGCGTACGGCGCCAGCTGGGCGTCGTGCCAGCCCACGCCCTCGGTCCAGCGGACGGTGACCATGTGGTCGGTGAAGACGCGGCCGAAGCCGGGGTTGGTCAGCCGGGCCTCGCGCTCCGCTGCGGGCAGCGGGTGGGCGGAGGGCTTGAGGTCGAACGTGATGGGCGCCTGGGTGGGCGTGCTCATGGCTGTTTCCTTCACCGTGGGGTTGGTCCGGGCCGCCACCACTGCAGAGACGTTTCGGCGATCGAACGCCGGAACGAACGCACAACGGCACGGCCCACTGTCGATACTCGCATCCAGAGGGCCGTGCCGAACAGCCATCGGCTCCTGTGAGAGCCGCAAGCTGCGGTTATGCGATCCGGCCCACCTGGCCGGAAACCTTGTCGGTCCGGCTCGTCAGCCGCCCGATACTCGACCGGCGAGCGCGTCGCCGACCTGGGAGGTGCTGCGGGTGCCGGAGCGCTCGGCCAGGTCCGCCGCGACGGCGGCCTCGACCCTGGCGGCCTCGGCGGCGAAGCCGAGGTGCTCCAGCAGCATCGCGACCGACAGCACGGTGGCGGTCGGGTCGGCCTTGCCCTGGCCGGCGATGTCCGGCGCCGAGCCGTGCACCGGCTCGAACATGGACGGGAACTCGCCACTCGGGTTGATGTTGCCGCTCGCCGCCAGGCCGATCCCGCCGGTGACGGCGGCCGCGAGGTCGGTCAGGATGTCGCCGAACAGGTTGTCGGTGACGATCACGTCGAAGCGCTCGGGCTGGGTGACGAAGAAGATCGTCGCCGCGTCGACGTGCAGGTAGTCGGTGGTGACCTCGGGGAACTCCTTGCCGACCTCGGCGAAGATCCGCGTCCACAGGTGCCCGGCGTGCACCAGCACGTTGTTCTTGTGCACCAGGGTGAGCTTCTTGCGCGGCCGCGCCTGGGCCCGGCGGTAGGCGTCGCGCACCACGCGCTCGATGCCGTACGCCGTGTTCAGGCTGACCTCGGTGGCCACCTCCTGCGGCGTCCCGGTGCGCAGCGTGCCGCCGTTGCCGACGTACGGGCCCTCGGTGCCCTCGCGGACGACCACGAAGTCGATGTCGGGCTCGCCGGCGAGCGGGGACCGCACCCCGGGGAAGAGGCGTCCCGGACGCAGGTTGATGTGGTGGTCGAAGGCGAACCGCAGCTTGAGCAGCAGCCCGCGCTCCAGCACCCCCGACGGCACACTCGGGTCGCCGATGGCACCCAGCAGGATCGCGTCGTGCGACTTCAGCTCCGCCAGCACGTCGTCCGGCAGCGTCTCCCCCGTCCGGTGGTAGCGCCGGGCCCCGAGGTCGTACTCGGTGGTCTCCAGCTTCACATCGGCGGGAAGCACGGCGCCCAGGACCTTGAGGCCTTCGGCCACCACTTCCTGGCCGATGCCGTCACCCGGGACAACTGCGAGACGAATGGTGCGAGACATGCTCGGACCCTACTCCGCCGTCCCAGGGGCTGACACCTGACGTCCACCATCCGGACGGCTCGGGTCGTCAGGTGAGGTCGATGTCAACCGGGAACGGGCGTTCGAGCTTCAACTGCTTGTGGTGGATCCCGGTCAGGCCGTAGGTGCCGGTGGCCGGGTCCAGCTCGTACACGTGGACGATCGGACGTCCCTCGTCGTCGCTCTCGATGCGCCAGAAGTGCGCGATGCCGGCAGCCGCGTACTTTCGCGGCTTCACCTGGCGGTCGCGGTCCTGAGACTCCTCGGAAACGACCTCGACGGCCAGCAGCACGTCCTCCACTACGGAAAAGGTCTGCCTCGGGCCGGTGTCTCCCCGCTCGTCGACGACCATCAGATCGGGCTCGGGCCGATTGCGCCGGTTGAGCTTGACCCCCATCTCCCGGCAGACCTCCCACCCGTCCGGCACGGCGGCCTCCAGCGCCTGCTCCAGCCTACGGAGGGTGCGCATGTGGAATCGCGTCTGCGGACTCACGAAGATCAGGCTCCCGTCGAGCAGCTCGGTGTGCGGCGGGAGATCAGGCAGCCGGTCCAGGTCGTCGGCGGTGTATCCGCCGACCGGCGGGCGAAGCCAGTCGGGGTACGGCTCGATGCTCATGGTTCCTCCCATACGGGCATCCTGGCGGCGTTCTCAGGCTACTCGGCAACGCCTTCCCGGACGCCACTCCTTCGACGGAGCGCGTGCGTCGTGGTGCGCCCCGGGGGCGCGCTTAGGGTGGCGAAGTCCGGGGTCACTGGCAGAACGGGGCGCGTGGGTGAGGGGTGAGCGGCGGCGGGAGGTGCTGGTCTGCGGAGGTGCGGCCGGGCTGGCGGTGGGCGGGTACGCGCTGGCGGCGGGGCTGCGCGGGCGGTGGCCGGCCGGGGCGGAGGAGGTCGCGGTGCCGTACCACGCCCACCTGTGGGACCTGCTGCACGGGGAGGCCACCGGGGACCTCCTGTTCAACTGGAACAGCGGGTACGGCGTCCCGTTCCTGGCGGACTTCTTCGCCTACCTGATGAACCCGTTCTCCTGGCTCACCGCACTCCTCCCCCGCGACCGGGGCGAGCTCGCCGTCCTGCTGGTCACCCTCGCCACCATCGGCCTCGGCACCGCCCTGATGACCCGTCTGCTCGGCCGCCTCCACCCCGGTCCGCACTGGCTGCGGGCGCTCGCCGCCGTCGGGTACGGGCTGTGCGCCTGGGTGCTGGACGTCGGCGGCGCCGCGCCGATGTGGCTCTGGGGCCTGGTCTCGCTGCCGTTGCTCGGCCTCGCCGCCGACTGGTGCCTGGGCGAGCGGCGCTGGGTGGCCGGCACGCTCTGCGTCGCGCTGGCCTGGGCGGGCAACCTGTACACCGCCGCGCTGGCCACCCTGGCGGCCGGACTCCTCTTCGCCGTCCGCCTGTTCGCCACGGAACGGCCGTTCCGCCAACGGGTCCGGGCCACCGGCCGGGCGGTCACCATGGCCACCACCGGGGTACTGCTCGCCTCCCCGGTGCTGTTCGTCGCGGTGCGGGCCGCGCAGGGCGCCCAGCCCGAGTCCCCGGTGGAGCCGCTGGGCCCGTCCGGACCGGGCGGCCACCTCGCCCAGCTGCTGCCCGCCACCCACGGCGGGCGGGCGCTGCCGGACGTGGCGATCGGCCTGTTCGGGCTGCTGCTGGTGTGCGGGCTGCCCTTCAACCGGAAGGTGCGGCCGCGCGAGCGGGCGACCTGGTGCGCGGCGCTGGTGCTGGTGGTGCTCGGATTCGTCTGGACCCCGACCGTCCTGGTCTGGCACGGCCTGGCGATCCCGGCCGGCGGGCCGTACCGGGTCGCGTTCGTGCTCAGCGGCCTGCTGGTGCTGGCCGGTTGGGTGTCGCTGGCGCACCGGCCGGACCCGCTCACCCTGCTCGGCGGAGCCGCCGTGGTCGCGGTGATCGCCTCGGTCGCCGCGAGTCTGCACTCGGTCCGCACCGCCACCTGGGTGCTGCTGACCGTCGGCGGCACCGTCCTGCTCGCCGCGCTGTGGGTCCTGGACCGCCGGCACCCCGACCGCCGGGCGAACACCGTCGCCACCTGGGTGATCGGCGGCGCGGTGTTCGGCAACGCCGTCTGGTCCGGGTACGCGGCGCCCGGCGCGGCCCCCTCCGGCAGCGTCCGGCCGGCGGCCGTGCGGGCCGGCCATGCCGCGGTCCGCGCGGCCGACGACTGGCCGCGGGGCCGCAGCGACCCCGGCCCGCACGCCTTCACCCCCAACGACCCGCTGCTGCTGGGCGGCCAGGGCGGCGGCTACTTCAGCGGGTACCTGCCGACCGTCGCCGCCCTGCTGCTGCACGACCTCGGCGCGGGCTGGACGGCCGGCGGGCGGCAGACCGAGAGCGTCACCGACCCGGTCGGGCAGGCGCTGTTCGCCGTCCGCGCCCACCTGGACGACGGTCCGCCGCCGTACGGCTTCACCCCTGGCCGGGCCCCCGCGCCGCCGCTGGTCACCGTGTTGCCGCCGGGCGCGCACCCGGACACCTCCTCGGTCTGGTCCCGGCAGGAGTCGCTGCTCGGCAGCCAGGTGTACGACGCCCCGCTGCCCGTCCCGGCCGGCGGCCCGGCGCCCACCCTGCACGGCACCAGCGGCTGGTCGGTGCCGCCCGGCGAGGAGGGCACCGTGCTCACCGCCGCCTGCACACCCGGGTCGACGGCGTTCTTCCACGGCGTCTGGTACCGGGGCACGGTCAGCGCCCTGGGCACCGGCTACCGCAGCGACGGCGCGCAGCCCACCACGGCCGTGCCGATCCACCGGCTGGGCACCGTCCCGGCGGACGGGGTGGTCCGGGTGACGCTGCGCTCCGACACCGTCAGCCAGGTTCCGGCCCGCCCGATCGGCTGCCTGCGGACCGGCGCCCTGGCGGCCGCCGTCGCCCGCCTCACCGCCGGTGGCGCCACCCGCGTCGAGGCCGGCGGACACACCCTCGCGGCAGCGCTTCCGGCCGGCTCCACCGGCACCGCGCTGCTCGCCGTCCCCGCCACCGAGGGCTGGACCTGCGCCGCGGACGGCGGCCGCCCCGCCGCCCCCACCCCGGTCCTCGGCATGATCGGTGTCCCCCTCGGCCCCGGCGCCTCCCGGATCGCCTGCTCCTTCCGCCCGCCCGGGCTCACCGAGGGCCTCACCTTCGGCTCCGCCACCGCCGCCGTCCTCGCCCTGGTGGCCGTCTTCGGCCGCCTCTCCCGCCGTCCCACCCGCACCCCGCGCCGCGACCGGCGCGCCGCCCACGACGCCCGGGGCGCCCGGGACGCCCGGGTCACGCAGGATGCCCGGGACACGCAGGGCGGCCGGAACGCGTAGGGCGGCCCGCCGACCGGTGTCGGCGGGCCGCCCTATCCGTCGGCTCGCGCGGGTCAGGGCAGGGTCAGCACCTGGGCCCGTCGCTCACCCGGGTTGAGGTGCTGCAGCAGCAGGAGCTTGCTGCCGTCGCCCGCCGTGCGGTGCACGGCGAGGACGGTGCCCGGGCCGGCCGGGGCCATCACCGCCGGGGGCCCGGTGAGGCCGACCCGGGCGGCGAGCGCCGGGTGCAGGACGTCCAGCGGGACGGTCGGCCGGGTGCCGTGCAGGCCGATGGCGGCGTAGGCCTCGGCCGGATCCGGTGTGCCGGGGCCGGCGACACCGGTCCAGACGCCGTAGTGGACGGTGCTGTGGCCGGGGCCGACACCCGGCAGGGCGCTCAGCCGGACGGGCAGGAGCAGGACGTCGCTGTCCAGCAGCGCGGTGTCGGTGTCGCCCCAGCGGGCGTTCAGCGGCTGGACGTCGAGCTCGGCTCCGGTACGGGCGTCGAGGGCACGGGAGACCAGGACGTCGCTGCCGCGCTGCCGGTCTGCCTTGAGGATGACGTCGGTGCTGCCGTCCCCGTCGGTGTCCAGCGCGACCCGCACCCCGTACAGCCCGACCGGGGTGACCGCGGGGGCCCACAACTGCGCTCCCACGTAGAGCAGTTCGGAGTCGACGGCGGCTCCGGCCGCCCGCAGGTTCGCGGACCGTTCGCCGGGGTGCTCGACGCAGACGTCCTGCCCGGGGTCGGCCCCCTCCCCCGCGCCGTCGGGAAGGATGCCCGCGCCCGGACCGACGGCGGCGCCGCTGCCGGGCGGGCAGTCGGCCCAGCGTGCTCCTTCGCCGCCGAGGGCGAGGGCGGTGGTCAGTCCGGGCGTCGCCCCGGGCGCGGCGCTGCCGCCGAGCGGGACGAGGGTGGTGTCGCGCACGGTGCGGACGGCGGCCGTCGCCGCGAGGTCGGAGACCGGCCGCGGAGCGGCGAACACCGGGACCCGCAGCTGCGGCAGTGCGCCGCCCGCGACCGGCGTGAGCAGCACCCGCCCCGAGAGCTCGCCCCGGTAGCTGCGCGCCTTGCCGCCCTGCACGGTGTCGATGGTCGGGTCGGGCGCGCGGCCCGACTTTCCGGGGACGGACAGCGTGACCCGCACCCGCGCGGTGCCGCCCGCCGGCACGTCGACCCGCTCCGGGGCCACCGCGAAGGAGGCACCCGGCAGTTCGGTGGCCGCCGCGTACCCGGTGCGGTAACTCAGCGGCGAGTCCGCGTGGTTGCGGACCTCGATCTCCCGCACGAGCGCCGTCGGCCCGCCGACCTCGACCGGCCCGAACGAGACCCCGACGCCGCCCTCCTCGGCGCCCTGCCCCGCCGCGTAGGCGACGACGGGGGTGCGGACCGCCAGGTCGACCCGGACCCGCCCGGCGCCGGTGCGCTCGGGCCCGTAGACCGGCCCGCTGCGGTCGTCGCCGAGGTAGGTGTCGGCGGTGGTGTTCATCAGCGCGGCCTTGAGCTGCTCGACCGGCCAGTCCGGATGGGCGGCGCGGACCAGCGCGGCGAGCCCGGCGACGTGCGGGGTGGCCATCGAGGTGCCGTTCTCGCGCTGGCCGCCGGTGCCGCTGCCGACCAGGGCGGACCAGATCGTCTCGCCGGGGGCGGCGACGTCGGGCTTGACCACCCCGGGCACGCCGATGCCGCGGGAGGTGAAGTCGGTCAGGGTGTCGACCCGGGCCGGCTGGTTCTGTGCCACGGAGCCGTGCAGCGGGTTGCCGGGAGCGGCGAGCCGGACCCGCACCGGGCCGTCGGCCACGGCCCGGCGCAGGCGCTCCCCGTCGGCGCGGGCCAGCAGGGCGGCCGGGACGCGGTCGTCGCCCGCGATCTCGGCGAGGTGGTCGGTGTCGGCGGCGTACAACGCGCCGATCGCGCCCGCGTCGGCGGCGTGGTCGGCACGCGGGCCGGAGTTGCAGGCCCGGTCGGCGTCCTTGGTCGTCCAGGCGAGCAGGGCGATCTTCCCCGCCAGCCGCTGCCGGTCGGCCTCGTCGAAGGCCGTGCAGCCGTCCGACTGGTCGGCGGGCAGGGCCAGTTCGCCGCCGACGTCGGCGGTGGCCCAGCCCTCGTAGCGCTCGCTCCAGTGCGCCGGGACGACGCCGGCCAGCGCGGCGGGGGCGAGCACGGTGATGCCGTCCACGTCGGCGTGCCCGTGGACGGAGGCGGCGACGGTGATCGCGCGGGCGGCGGTGCCGGGGCTGCCGCCGATGCCGTAGACGTCGCCCTCGTTGCCGACGGCCGCGACCACGACGGTGCCCAGCGCGGCGAGCCGGTCGACGGCCAGCGCGTCGGTGTCGTCGGCGCTGCCGAAGCGGCTGCCGAGCGAGAGGTTGACGACGTCCAGCCGGTCGGCGAGGTCCCCGTCCCCGTTCGGGTCGGCGGCCAGGTCGAGGGCCTGGGTGAGGCGGTCGGTGGAGCCGTCGCAGCCGAACACCCGGATGGCGTACAGCTGGGCTCCGGGGGCGGCGCCGGGTCCGATCCTGAACGAGGCCGGGTCCAGCCCGGGACCGTACGGACCGCTGTACGGCCGGCCGTCGGCGGTGACGCCGTACCCGGCCGCGGTGCCGGCGACGTGGGTGCCGTGCCCGTTGCGCACGCAGTCGATCGGATTGTCGCCCGGGTGCGGCACCGGCTGGTACTGCGGGGAGGCCGGGTCGGGGTCGTAGTCGTCGCCGACCAGGTCCTTGCCGCCGACCACCTTGGCGTTGGGGAACAGTGCGGCCGGCGCGGGCTTGCCGCGCTCGACCGAGCGGAAGGCCTCCTCGGTGCCGGGGCCGCCGAAGTCGGCGTGGGTGTAGTCGATGCCGCTGTCGACGATCCCGATCCGCACGCCCGCGCCGGTGTTGCCGGCCGGTGCCGCGTCACCGGACCACACCTGCGGAGCGCCGGTCAGCGGGACGGAGTAGGCGTTGTCGCGCCGCTTGTTGACGATCGGGTGGACGGCCCGGACACCGGGCAGCGCCCGCAGGGCGGGCAGCCGGTCGGCGGGGGCGCTGACGGCGAGCCCGGTGAGCAGGGTGTGGGTGCGGTAGAGCTCGCGGGCGGCCGGAGCCGCCCGGTGGACGGCCCCGGCGAGCCGCTCCAGCGCGTCCCCGGCCCGGGCCCGCTGGGCGGCGCCGGCCTGCGCGGCCTCCCGCCGGACGGCCTCCGGGGAGCGCTGCTCCCGTCGGGCCCCGTCAGCGGCGCGCTGCCAGGCGGAACCGGCCGCTTCGGTGGCGAGTTCGAGCAGCACGGAGGCCGTTCGGCCGGCCCCCGGAGATCCGGCGGTCGGTGGTCCCGCGGTCGGTGGTCCTGCAGTGGGTGGTCCTGCAGTGGGTGGTCCTGCGGTCGGTGGGCCGCCTGCCGCCGGGGTGGCGGCGAGGACGGCGCTCCCGGCCAGCAGAACCAGGGTGAGGCCGATCCGGGCGAAGGGTCGGCGGACGGGTGGCAGACGCACTGGGCCCTCTCCCCCGGCAGGGGGACTGATCCGCACTCCGTGCCGCTGACGCCCGCCCGCGCGGCCGTCGATCACCCTTCCGGGGGCCCCAAATTAGGATGATCGCGCCGGCCCGGGCGAGCAACTTCCCCCGGATGGACCGAGGTTGCACTCTACGGGGTGACGAACCGTCAACCCGTCCGGCCCAGTCGGCCGATGAACGCCACCCGCGGCCCGGCTCAGTGGTGGCCGGTGACGCCGCCGTTGTCCCGGCGGTCCAGCGAGCGCTGCAGGGCGGCGGCGGCGTAGCTGTTCCGCTCGGCGGCCCGGCGGCGGCGCGGGGCACGGACGGGGGCGGCTGCGGGGGCGGCGGGGGCGTGACGGTCGACGGTGGTGGGCATACCGGGCTCCTTGGAAGCGGCGCGCTCGAAGGCGCGGCGGGAGGGCGGGAGGGAAGGAGCGCGGGGGCAGGGGTCGCCTGCCCGTGAGGGCGCACGCGCACACGGGCCGCGCGCCCTGGCTACAGGGGCGGCACACCGTATGGCTCTTCCACGGTACGACCCCGCCCCGGCCGTGTCTGCACGAATACTTGGATTTCCTACTATCTGAGACGGGAGCCACCCGGCGGAACGCAGCAGGGCCCGGACCGCCGTTCGAACGGCGGTCCGGGCCCTGCTGCGGGCGGGGGACCCGTCAGCCCAGGTCGACCGAGCGCGCGAAGCGGGCACCGATCTCGGCGGCGATCGCGGTCAGCACGTCCTGCGGGATCTCGCTGTCCACGGTGATGGACGCCAGCGCGCCGCCACCGTCGCGGGCGACCTGCATGCCGGCGATGTTGATGCCCGCGTCGCCGAGGTGGCGGCCGAGCACGCCGACCACGCCGGGGCGGTCCTCGTACTTGAAGAAGGCCATGTGGTCGGTGAGCGCCACGTCCACGTCGAAGGCGTCCACACCGACGATCTTCTGGGTCTGCTTGGGGCCGGCCAGCGTGCCGGAGATGGCGATCTCCTCGCCGTCCGCGAGCGTGCCGCGCACGGTGATCACGTTGCGGTGCTCGGGGCTCTCGCTGGAGGTGGTCAGGCGGACCTCGACGCCGCGCTCCTGGGCGAACAGCGGGGCGTTGACGTAGGACACCGTCTCGGCCACCACGTCCTCGAACACGCCCTTCAGCGCGGACAGTTCGAGCACCTTCACATCGTGCTGGGTGATCTCGCCGCGGACCTCGACGTCGAGCCGGACGGCCACCTCGCCGGCCAGCGCGGTGAAGATCCGGCCGAGCTTCTCGGCCAGCGGCAGGCCCGGGCGGACGTCCTCGGCGATCACGCCGCCCTGGACGTTCACGGCGTCCGGTACGAGCTCGCCGGCCAGCGCGAGGCGCACCGACTTGGCGACCGCGATGCCGGCCTTCTCCTGCGCCTCGTCGGTGGAGGCGCCCAGGTGCGGGGTGGCGACCACGTTGTCGAAGGCGAACAGCGGGGAGTCGGTGCACGGCTCCTTGGCGTACACGTCCAGGCCCGCGCCGGCCACCCGGCCCTCGCGCAGGGCGCTGGCGAGCGCCTCCTCGTCCACGATGCCGCCGCGGGCGGCGTTCACGATGCGCACGGTCGGCTTGACCTTGTGCAGCGCCTCGTCGCCGATCAGGCCGATGGTCTCGGGGGTCTTGGGGAGGTGGACGGTGATGAAGTCCGAGACCTCCAGCAGCTCCTCCAGGGTGACCAGCTTGACGCCCATCTGCGCGGCGCGGGCGGCCTGGATGTAGGGGTCGTACGCGACGATCTTCATCCCGAACGCGGACATCCGCTGGGCGACCAGGACGCCGATCCGGCCGAGGCCGACGACACCGAGGGTCTTCTCGCTCAGCTCGACGCCGGTGTACTTGTTGCGCTTCCACTCGCCCTGCTTGAGCGCGGCGTTGGCCGGCGCGATGTTGCGGGCGACGGAGATCAGCAGGCCGCAGGCGAGCTCGGCGGCGGTGACGATGTTGGAGGTCGGCGCGTTGACGACCATCACGCCGGCCTTGGTGGCGGCGGCGACGTCCACGTTGTCCAGGCCGACGCCGGCGCGGGCGACCACCTTGAGCTTGCGGGCCACGGCCAGCGCCTCGGCGTCGACCTTCGTGGCGGAGCGGATCAGGATCGCGTCGACGTCGGCGATCGCGGTGAGCAGCTCGGTGCGGTCGGCACCGTTGCAGTGGCGGATCTCGAAGTCGGGGCCGAGGGCGTCGACGGTGGCGGGCGACAGCTCTTCGGCGATCAGAACGACGGCGGTCTTGGATGTCACAGTGCTCACGACAGTGTGTCCTTAACTCTGCGGTTCCCCCGGCACGTGGGTGGCGTGGAAGGGCGGGGGGAAGGTGGCATGCCGCGTAGGTAGACGCACGACGCTGTGGGCCTGACGCGCACTCGGAAGTGTATCGACGGGCTGGGTGCCAGGCTGCTCCCGTCCGGCGAAATCACCCGGACGAGAGCAGCCTACTTGTACAAGGGCGTTACAAAAGAGGGGCCGGGAAGGCTCAGGCCTTCTCGTTGACCCAGCTCATCAGCGAGCGCAGCTTCTTGCCGGTGGTCTCCAGCAGGTGGTCCTCGTCGGCCTTCTTGTACTCGTTGTACTTGGGCAGGCCCGCCTTGTACTCGGCGATCCAGGTGTTGGCGAAGGTGCCGTCCTGGATCTCGGCGAGGACCTTCTTCATCTCGGCCTTGGTGGCGTCGGTGATGATCCGCGGGCCGGTGACGTAGTCGCCCCACTCGGCGGTCTCGGAGACCGACCAGCGCATCTTCTCCAGGCCGCCCTCGTACATCAGGTCGACGATGAGCTTCAGCTCGTGCAGGCACTCGAAGTAGGCGATCTCCGGCTGGTAGCCGGCCTCGACCAGGGTCTCGAACCCGGCCTTCACCAGGGCGGCGGTGCCACCGCAGAGGACGGCCTGCTCACCGAACAGGTCGGTCTCGGTCTCCTCGGTGAAGGTGGTCTTGATGACGCCGGCCTTGGTGGCGCCCAGGCCCTTGGCGTACGACAGCGCCAGGGCGAAGGCGTTGCCCGTGGCGTCCTGCTCGACGGCGACGATCGCCGGGACGCCGCGGCCCTCCTCGTACTGGCGGCGGACCAGGTGGCCCGGGCCCTTCGGGGCGACCATGCAGACGTCGACGTCCGCCGGGGGCTTGATGAAGCCGAAGCGGATGTTCAGGCCGTGGCCGAAGAACAGGGCGTCGCCGGCCTTCAGGTGCGGGGCGATGTCGGCCGCGTAGACGTCGGCCTGGATCGGGTCCGGGACCAGGATCATGATGACGTCGGCCTCGGCCGCGGCCTCGGCCGGGGTGACGACGCGCAGGCCGGCCTCCTCCGCCTTGGCGCGGGACTTGGACTCCGGCTTCAGGCCGACCCGGACATCGGCGCCGGAGTCGCGCAGGGACAGCGCGTGGGCGTGACCCTGGCTGCCGTAGCCGATGACCGCGACCTTGCGGCCCTGGATGATGGACAGGTCGGCGTCGTCTTCGTAGAACAGCTCGGCCACGGGGGCACATCTCCTTGCGTCATGGATGCCGGGTACGCGGTATTCACCGTATGCGGTCCCGACAGGTGTGGGGTCTTTGCTTCAGGGTTTGAGACGGCGCGGGTCGCGCTTCAGGGTTTGAGACGGGCGGGTCGCCGTCTGGCGCTGTTCACGCGCTGCGGTCCAGGGCGCGCAGCGACCGGTCGGTGATCGAACGGGCGCCACGGCCGATGGCGACCAGGCCGGACTGGACCAACTCCTTGATGCCGTAAGGCTCCAGCATCCGGAGCATGGCCTCCAGCTTGTCCGAGCTGCCGGTGGCCTCGATGGTCACCGCTTCGGGCGACACGTCGACGGTCTTGGCACGGAAGAGCTGGACGATCTCGACGATCTGCGACCGGGTCTCGTTGTCGGCGCGGACCTTCACCAGGACCAGTTCCCGCTGGATCGCAGCGGCCTGGTCGAGTTCGACGATCTTTATCACGTTCACGAGCTTGTTGAGCTGCTTGGTGACCTGTTCCAGCGGGAGGTCCTCGACGTTGACCACGATCGTCATCCGGGACACGTCCGGGTGCTCGGTCGGGCCGACGGCGAGGGAGTCGATGTTGAAGCCCCGACGGGAGAACAGCGACGCGATGCGGGCGAGCACGCCGGGCTTGTTCTCGACCAGGACGGAGAGGGTGTGCTTGGACATGTGGTTCCTCAGTCGCACAAGAGGGGTCCGGCGTGGCCGGTCCCGAGAAGGGTGGCGGCGGGCGACGGGCGGGCGGGCCCGGTCAGTCGGAGTCGTCGCCGAAGTCGGGGCGGACGCCCTTGGCGAACTGGATCTCGTCGTTGCTGGTCCCGGCCGCGACCATCGGCCAGACCATGGCGTCCTGGTGGACGATGAAGTCGATGACGACCGGGCGGTCGTTGATCTCCATCGCCTGCTTGATGACGGCGTCGAGGTCCTCGGGGCGCTCGCAGCGCAGGCCCACGCATCCCATCGCCTCGGACAGCAGGACGAAGTCGGGGATCCGGGTGCCCTGGGCCGGCGGCTCGATGCCGTCGTGGCCCGGGCCGGCGTGCAGCACGGTGTTGGAGTAGCGCTGGTTGTAGAACAGCGTCTGCCACTGCCGGACCATGCCCAGCGAGCCGTTGTTGATGACCGCGACCTTGATCGGGATGCCGTTCAGGGCGCAGGTGACGAGTTCCTGGTTGGTCATCTGGAAGCAGCCGTCGCCGTCGATGGCCCAGACCGGGGTCTGCGGGCTGCCGGCCTTGGCACCCATCGCCGCGGGGACGGCGTAGCCCATGGTCCCGGCGCCGCCGGAGTTGAGCCAGGTGCCGGGCTTCTCGAACCGGATGAACTGCGAGCTCCACATCTGGTGCTGGCCCACGCCCGCGGCGTAGATCGCCTCCGGGCCGACCAGCTGCCCGATCCGCTCGATGACCTGCTGCGGCGAGAGCTGGCCGTTGGGGGCCGGCTCGTAGCCGATCGGGTAGGTCGTCTTCCACTCGTCGAGCTTCTCCCACCACTCGGCGTAGTCGCCCTTGTGGCCGGCGTCGAACTCGGCCTGGACGGCGACGATCAGGTCGGCGAGCACCTCGCGGGCGTCACCGACGATCGGCACGTCCGCCGGGCGGTTCTTGCCGATCTCGGCCGGGTCGATGTCGGCGTGGACGACCTTGGCGTACGGGGCGAAGCTGTCCAGCCTGCCGGTGACGCGGTCGTCGAAGCGGGCGCCGAGGGTGAACAGCAGGTCGGACTTCTGCAGGGCGGTGACGGCCGGGACGGAGCCGTGCATGCCGGGCATGCCCAGGTGCAGCGGGTGGCTGTCCGGGAAGGCACCGAGCGCCATCAGGGTGGTGACCACCGGGGCGCCGGTCAGCTCGGCGAGGATCCGCAGCTCGGCGGTGGCCCGGGCCTTGATCACGCCGCCGCCGACGTACAGCACCGGGCGCTTCGCGCCGACCAGCATCTTCGCGGCCTCGCGGATCTGCTTGGCGTGCGGCTTGGTGACCGGGCGGTAGCCGGGCAGGGCCGCCTCGACCGGCCAGCGGAAGGTGGTGGTCGCCTGCAGCGCGTCCTTGGCGATGTCGACCAGGACCGGGCCGGGGCGGCCGGTCGCGGCGATGTGGAAGGCCTCGGCGATCACCCGGGGGATCTCGGCCGGGTCGGTGACCAGGTAGTTGTGCTTGGTGATCGGCATCGTGATGCCGCAGATGTCCGCCTCCTGGAAGGCGTCGGTGCCGATCGCCTTGGAGGAGACCTGGCCGGTGATCGCGACGATCGGCACGGAGTCCATGTAGGCGTCGGCGATCGGGGTGACCAGGTTGGTCGCGCCCGGGCCGGAGGTGGCCATGCAGACCCCGACCTTGCCGGTGGCCTGGGCGTACCCGGTGGCGGCGTGGCCGGCGCCCTGCTCGTGCCGGACCAGGATGTGGCGCACCTTGGCGGAGTCCATCAGCGGGTCGTACGCCGGAAGGATGGCCCCGCCCGGAATGCCGAAGACGGTGTCCGCGCCCACGGCCTCCAGGGAGCGGATGAGCGACTGGGCGCCGGTCATGGTCTCGACGACGTGCTGGGGAGCGGGAGCGTTGGCGGCCGGGTTGTCCCCGCGGCGGGGGGATGCGGCGTGCTCGGTCATCTGCCTGTCTCTTCTCGGGTTTTGCCGACCCGGCTGCGGGCCCCGGTGCTGCGAGGGTGGGGTCCCGGTCCGGGTCGATCGCCGGCTCTGCCTCAATCGTCCCGCTCAATCCGACAAGTCGGAGGATCTCGGGCGGCCGAGGCCAGGGGTCTTGCGGGGTGGAACAGCGTCAGTGCAACAAAAAACCCCTCGTGCCCAAGGGCATGCGAGGGGTGGCGCGTCGGTCTGTCACGAGCAGGGCGTGCGAGCCCTGTCAGCCGACGCGCCCGCCAAGTACGAGAATTCGGGTGCGCATGGCAACGACCATCCTCCCGTCCGGGGTGGCGTGTCAAGCAGGTGGGATGACCGTCTCGCCATGCGGACCACCCGCCGGACCAGTGGCGGCACGGTGTTCGGGCAGGTCAGAGCCGCCGTGGTGACGTACGCCACGTCCCGGCGCGACGTCCGGGCGGCCACTCGTCCGGGCGTCGGCGGCCGGATGTCCGCGACGGGCGGAGAGCGGGCCCGGCTGCTTCGGCAGCGGGTAGCCGCGCCGGGCCAGCGCGCGGCGCAGCCGGGGTTCGTCCAGCGGCGGCGCGAAGGCCGAGCCCTGGCCCTGCCCGCAGCCCAGCTCCTGCAGCACGGCGACCTGGCGGGGCAGGTCCACGCCCTCCGCGGCGGTGGCCATCCCGAGGTCGTGGCCGAGCCGCAGGGCGTGCCCGGCGAGCGTGCGGGCGAGCCCGGACTCCCCGAGGCCCTGGACCAGCGTGCGGTCCAGCTTGAGGCCGTCCAGGGGCAGCCGGGCGAGGGCGCCGAGCGAGCCGCTGCCCGCGCCGTACCCGGCCAGCCAGGTGGAGACGCCGAGCCGGCGCAGCGCGGCCAGCCGCCGGCCGAGTTCGTCGGCGAGCGAGTCCGGCCCCATCCGGGCCACCTCGATCACCAGCTCGCCGGCCGACAGCCCGCTGTCGCGCAGCGCGGCGGCCACCGTCTCGTACACGCCGGGCGAGCAGAGCCGCTCGGCGGAGAGCCGGACGGCGACCGGGACGGGCTCCGGCGCGCCGCGGCTCCGGCCGTACACGCCGCGCCGGGCGGCGGCCGTGGCGACCGCCTCGCGGATCAGCCAGCGGGAGAAGCGGGTCGCCGCGTCGCCGTGCTCGGCGGAGCGCAGGAACTCGGCCGGGGTGAGCAGCAGGCCGCCCGCCGAGCGCCAGCGGGCCTGCGCCTCGATGCCGGTCACCGCACCGTCGGCGAGGTCCACCACGGGCTGGTGGACCAGGGTGAAGCCGCCCTCCCGGACGGCCAGTCTCAGCCGTTCCTCCAGTTCGGTGCGGCGCTCCAGGTCGGCCCGCATCGCGGGGGTGTAGAGCACCACCCGGCCCTTGCCCTCGGACTTGGCCCGGTACATGGCGAGGTCGGCGTTGCGCATCAGCTCGTCGGCGGCGGCTCTGGGGTCGGCGGCGGGGCCGCGTTCGGGGGTGCCGAAGGCGATGCCGATGCTGGCGGCGACGCCGAGTTCGGCGCCGCCGATCCAGTACGGCTCGGAGAGCGCGACGCGCAGCCGCTCGGCCAGCTCCTGGACCTGGAGGCGGCCGAGCGGGCCGCAGACCAGGGCGGCGAACTCGTCGCCGCCGAACCGGGCGACGGTGTCCCCGCAGCGGACGGCGCCCTGCAGTCGACGGGCGGCCTGCACCAGCAGCTCGTCGCCGACCTGGTGCCCGGCGGAGTCGTTGACCGCCTTGAAGCCGTCCAGGTCGAGGAAGAGCACGGCGATCCCGGCACCGGTGCCGCCCTGCTGGCCGCGGGAGCCGAGGGCGGCCCGCAGCCGCTGGGTGAACAGCGCCCGGTTGGGCAGGTCGGTGAGCGGGTCGTGGAAGGCGTTGTGCTGCAACTGGGCCTGCAGCATGACGCGTTCGGTGACGTCCCGGCTGTTGAGCAGCAGGCCGTCGCGGTGCCGGCTGACCGTGGACTCGACGTGCAGCCACTCGCCGTCGCCGGAGCTGATCCGGCACTCCACCCGGGCGGAGGGCTCGGCGGTGGCCGGGACGCGGTGGGCGGTGAGGCGGATCCGCGCGAGGTAGCGGCGGACCTCGGAGAGCACCCGGTCCACGTCCTCCGAGTGGACGAGGTCCAGCAGGTTGCCGCCGACCAGCTCCTCCGGATCCCGCCCGTACACGCCGAGCGCGGCCGGGGAGACGTAGGAGAGCACGCCGTTGGCGCCGGCGATCATGATGACGTCGCTGGATCCCTGCACCAGGGAGCGGAAGTGCGCCTCCTTGTGGGCGAGTTCCTGGGCCAGCGACAGGTTGTCGAGCAGCATCACGCCTTGCCTGAGGATCAGTGCCAACCCGACGGTGCAGGCGGCCGCGGCCACCACGCGGTCCAACTCGCGCCCGCCGAGGGCGTTGTAGAGGATTCCGGCGGTGCAGACCGCGGCGGCAGCGTACGGGGTGAGCGCGCTGAAGGTGGTGGCCACCCGGCGGCGCGGCAGGCCGCCGGCCGAGGGGTGTTCGCGCAGTGGGCGGCGCCAGCGCGGCGACCACGGCGCCCAGGCCAGCAGCAGGCTGCCGGAGAACCAGCCGGCGTCCAGCAGTTCGCCGGAGTGGTAGCTGCTGCGCAGCTGCGGCGAGGTGAACAGGGCGTCGCACAGCACGGTGACGGCGAGCGCCAGCATCGCGGTGTGCACCGCCGCCCGGTTGCCGTCCCGGCCGCCGAAGCGCAGCCCGATCACCAGGCTGACCAGCAGGATGTCCAGCACCGGGTAGCCCAGGTTGAGGGCCAGCCGCAGGGTGGAGCCGCCCTCGCCGGCGGCGATCCGGCCGAGCGCCAGGCTCCAGCTGAGGGTGAACAGCGATCCGGCGATCAGCCAGCCGTCGAGCAGCAGGCAGAGCCAGCCGGCCGCGGAGCGCGGGCGCTGGGCGAGCACCAGGACGCCGGTGATGGCGAGCGGGGCGAACAGCAGGAAGGCGTACTCGGCGAGCGAGTCCCGGGGCAGCGGGGTGCGCACGACCAGCTCGTACCAGCCCCAGGTGCCGTTGCCGAAGGCGACCATGAGCGAGGAGAGGCCGAACAGCAGCCAGGCCGGGCGGGCGTGGCCGCCGACGGTGCAGCCGTACACCAGGCAGGACAGGGCGGCCGCCAGGGCTGCTGCGGCCAGGCCGAAGTCGCCCATGAAGATGGACAGTTGGCGGGATCCCCAGCCGGCGGCGGCGCCCATGGCATAGGCCAGGCAGAGCGCGCCCAGGACGAGTCCGGGCAGCGTGCGGCTCTCCCGGAGCCGACGCAGCGGGCCGCGACGGACGGGCGCGGGCACGGTCTCGACGGCGGACGCGTCCGCGGGCGGTGCACCCGGGCGTCCGGTTCCGGGCAGCACCGTATCGGTGGAGCTCACTCGGCCTCTCCCCCTCCGGCCCGGGGCCTCGCGCCCCGGCCACGGGCCACCGGACGCGCACCTCTCAGCCGTACGCGGTGGCCTGGCGCCCCGTCAGGACGGTGGCCCAGGGGGTGGGTGGCCTTCCGGCCACCGCACCACACCGATGCTCCCAAAATGGACCCTACACCAATTCCGTCACTCAATGACACGCACACTCAACTTAGAGTAATGGCGCAGAGGTGGGGAAATGCCCCCGATTCCGACGGATCGGCCCGGTTGGCGGCGGCGCGCGGGCGGGGGCTCACGCGGCGCGCACGGGAGCACACGGCGGCGCCCCGCCGCCGGGAGCGGCGACGGGGCGGTGTTCCCGGCCCGGCGGCGGGCCGGGACTCAGCGGCCTGACAGGGCCTGATCGTCCGGGAACAGCCGCAGCCGGTGCGCCAGCGCGGCCGCCTCGCCCCGGCCGCCGACCGCGAGCTTGCCCAGGATGTTGGAAACATGCACGCTTGCGGTCTTCGGAGAGATGTACAGTTCCTCGGCGATCTGCCGGTTGGTCCAGCCGCGCGCGAGCAACCGGAGCACGTCCCGCTCACGGGGGGTGAGGTTGAAGGAGTCCCCGACGGACGCGGCCGGAGCCGGTTCCGCCGCCGCCCGCTCGGCGGGTGCGAGGCTCAGTCCGGCCCGCTCGGCGAGGCCCGTGATCTGCGCCCCCAGCGTCCGGTCCTCCCGGACGGCCGCCAGTTCGGCCGCCTCGCGCAGCAGTTCGGCCGCCGCCTCGCGCCGCCCGGCCAGCACCTCGGCCTCGCCGGCCCGCAGCAGGGCGAGCGCCAGCGGGTACGGCAGACCGGTCGGCCGCAGCGCCTCGACCGCGGCACCCCACTGCTCGGGGGTGTCGGCGCCCTCGGCACGGGCCAGTTCGGCCTCCAGCAGCCGGGCCCAGCCGTGGTGCAGCGGCGCCCGGGGCCGCATCCGCCCGGCCGCCGCGCCGATCGCGGCCAACGCCCCGGCCCGGCCCGCGTCGGCCTCCGGCAGGCCCCGGGTGTCCGCCTCCACCCCGGCGGCCTCGGCCAGCAGCGGGTAGACGTCGGACTCGTGGCCGAGGCGCCCCTCCTCCGCCAGCGCGGCGAGCAGTTCGGCCCGGGCGTCCAGCGGTCGGCCGCCGAGCGCGGCGAGCCGCACCGCCAGACGGCTGATCGGCACGCTGTGCTGGACCTGGCCGACCCGGTTGGCCGCCCGGGCCTGCGCCAGCATGGTCGCCGCGGTGGGCAGGTCGCCCCGGAGCAGGGCGAGTTCGCCGCGCATCCGGTCCAGGAACTCGGCGTGGGTGCCGCTCAGACTGGTCAGCTCGCAGGCGGCGAGCACCTCGGTAGCCTCCCGGACCCGCCCGAGGTCGGTCAGCGCCTCGACCAGGTTGCCGGTCAGGATGGTGCCGACGTTGCGCAGCAGGCCGTTGCCGTCCGCGAACTCCAGGCCCTCGCGGGCCAGCCGGACGGCGTCCTCGGACCTGCCCAGGCCGCGCTGCATGCTGGCCAGGTTGTTGATGCCGCGCAGCAGCAGGTCGGGCACGCCCAGCCGGCGGGCCCGCTCGACCGCCCCGGCGAGCTCGGCCAGCCCGCCCTCGGCGTCACCCTGCACGTCGTAGCGCAGGCCGCCGAGGGTCATCCGGGCGTGCACCTCGACCGAGTGCGCGCCGACCTCCTGGGCGATCCTGATCGCCCGCTCGGCGAGTTCGAGGTGCTCGGCGCCGGGCTTCTTGAGCATCGCCGAGCCGGCGCCGAGCGCGAGCACCTCGGCCTGGACGGCGGACGGCGGCAGCTGCGCCACCAGCCGCAGCGCGTGGCCGATCTCCTCCTCGTCGCCGGAGCGGCGCAGGCTGCCCAGCATCCGGGCCCGGTTGATCCGGAACCAGGCCGCGCGCACCGGGTGCACCGTCTCGTCGACCAGCCGCAGCCCGCGCTTGGCCAGGCTCAGGCCGCGCTCGCGGTCGCCGCAGCGCCGGGCCGCGACCACCGCCTCGGCCAGCACGTCCTCCAGCTGGATCCGGTCGCACTCCTCGTCGGCGGCACTGTGGTCGCAGGAGCCTGGCGGGTAGGTCTCGGCCCAGTCGTACGGGCGCAGGGTGTGCGCCAGCACCTCCTCGGAGACCATGTCCCACAGCTCCAGGGCCCGCTCCAGCATGCCCAGTTGCTCGGCGAAGGCGTTGCGGCGGCGGGCCGCGCGGGCGGCGTCCAGGGCCGTCGGCAGGGCGCGGGCCGGGTCGTGCGCGTGGTACCAGTAGTTGGCCAGCCGGGCGGGCAGCGCGTCGGTGGAGAGCAGCTGCGGCTGGGCCTCGACGGCCATCGCGAACTTGCGGTTGATCCGGTGGCGTTCGCCGGGCAGCAGGTCGTCCGAGACCGCCTCGCGGACCAGCGCGTGCCGGAACCGGTAGCCCTCGCCCTCGCTGTCCGGGCGCAGGATGTTGGCGCCGACGGCCGAGCGCAGCGCTTCGATCAGCGCTTCCTCGTCGTCGTTCAGCACGGCGGCCAGCAGGGCGTGCTCGACGTGCGAGCCTCCCTCGGCGGCGATCCGCACCACCCGCTGGGCCTCCTCGTCCAGGCCCTCGACCCGCACCAGCAGGATGTCCCGCAGCGAGTCCGTCAGCCCGGCGCCGCAGCCGTCCTGGAACGCGGTGGCCAGTTCCTCGACGAAGAACGGGTTGCCCTCCGAGCGGCGGTGGATCCGGTCCACCAGCTGGCGGTCGGGGGCGGCGGTGCCGAGGATGCCGGCCAGCTGCGCGGCCACCTCGCGGCGGTCGAACCGCTCCAGCTCCAACCGCTGGACGGTGCGCAGCCGTTCGAGCTCGGCGAGGAAGGGGCGCAGCGGGTGTCGGCGGTGCAGGTCGTCGCTGCGGTAGGTGGCGACCAGCAGCACCCGGGAGCGGTGCAGGGTGCGCACCAGGAAGGCGAGCAGTTCGCGGGTGGAGCGGTCGGACCAGTGCAGGTCCTCGACGGCGAGGACGAGGGTACGTTCCGCGCCGAGCCGTTCGAACAGCCTCGCGGTGTGCTCGAACAGCCGGGCCCGGCCGTACTCGTCGTTGGGTTCGCCGTCCGCCTCGCCGAACTCGGAGAGCAGGCGGGCGAGGTGGCCCTCGCTGCCGGCCGCGGCGGCCTCGAAGTCGGTGCCCAGCGAGCGGTGCAGCCGGCGCAGCGCGGCGGCCAGCGGCGCGTACGGCAGGCCCTCGGCGCCGACCTCCAGACAGCTGCCGATCGAGGTGACCGCTCCGCGGTCGGCGGCGCGCTGCAGGAACTCCTCCAGCAACCGGGTCTTGCCGACGCCGGCCTCGCCGCCGATCAGCACGGCCTGCGGGCTGCCGGTGCCCGCCCGGCGCAGCGCGTCGGTCAGTTCGGTGATCTCGCTGCCACGGCCGACGAAGACGGGGCTGACCGATATCTGCTGCATGGAGGCGAGCATGCCATAGCCGGTGGGGACCGGCCGAGGGGTTATCTCCCCTGGCGAACGCCCGGAGGGGGAGACGCTCACTCGCAGCGTCTCCCCCTCCGGAACTCCGTCGGCACCGTCCTGGTGCCGCACCGTCAGCATTCGGGCCGACGCACGGGGCGCCGCTGGAAGCGGGTGGCCACCGGGCGCTGCCGGAGGCGGCTCGCCTGCTTGGCCTCGCGGACCAGGCGCTCGTGCTCGGCGCGGGCCACGAGCTCGTGGGCCTGTTGCTGGAAGGTCTGGTACTCGATCACTTCGGTTCCCCTTGTGGGTTTCACTGCGTTTCGCTGACGAGTAAGAGCTTCCTCCCCCAGTGGGGGGTGCGGCATCGGGAGCGTGCCCGATCTTCCCGGGCCCGGATGCCTTAGATCGGGCTCCGGAAAAGGTTTAAGGCCCGGCCTCACCCCATTACGGAGGTGAGACCGGGCCTTAGGCCTTACTTAGGGCGCCTTAGATGCCTTAGATGCCTTAGGAAGGCAGGCTTGACAGCCTAGGAACCCTTGGGAGGGCAGCTCAGGCGGACACGCCCGGCTTCTCCAGGCTGTGCCTACTGTCCTTCCACGCCCAGCTTCTCCAGGATCAGATCCTTCACGCGGGCGGCGTCGGCCTGGCCGCGGGTGGCCTTCATGACCGCGCCGACCAGCGCGCCCACGGCCTGGACCTTGCCGTCGCGGATCTTGGCGGCGATCGCCTCGTTCTCGGCGATGGCCTGGTCCACGGCGGCGCCCAGCGCGGAGTCGTCCGAGACCACGGCCAGGCCGCGCTTCTCGACGATCGCGTCCGGCTCGCCCTCGCCGGCCAGCACGCCCTCGATGACCTGGCGGGCCAGCTTGTCGTTGAGCTTGCCCTCGGCGACCAGCGCGGCGACCCGGGCGACCTGCGCCGGGGTGATCGGCTGCTCGCTCAGCTCGGTGCCGGTCTCGTTGGCGCGGCGGGCCAGCTCGCCCATCCACCACTTGCGGGCCTGGTCGGCCGGGGCACCGGCCGCGATGGTCTCCTGGATCGGCTCCACCGCACCGGCGTTGAGGACGGACTGCATGTCCTTGTCGGACAGGCCCCACTGGGCCTGCAGCCGGGCGCGGCGCACCCGCGGCAGCTCGGGCAGGGCGGCGCGCAGCTCCTCGACCCACTCGCGGGCGGGGGCCACCGGCACCAGGTCCGGCTCGGGGAAGTAGCGGTAGTCCTCGGCGTTGTCCTTGATCCGGCCCGAGGTGGTGGTGCCGTTGTCCTCGTGGAAGTGGCGGGTCTCCTGGACGATGGTGCCGCCGTCGGTCAGCACGGTGGCGTGCCGCTGGATCTCGAACCGGGCGGCGCGCTCGACGCTGCGCAGCGAGTTGACGTTCTTGGTCTCCGAGCGGGTGCCGAACGTCGAGGTGCCGTTCGGACGCAGCGACAGGTTGACGTCGCAGCGCATCTGGCCCTTGTCCATCCGGGCCTCGGAGACGCCGAGGGAGCGGATGACCTCGCGCAGCTCGGCGACGTACGCCTTGGCGACCTCGGGGGCGCGTTCGCCGGCGCCCTCGATCGGCTTGGTGACGATCTCGATCAGCGGGATGCCGGCCCGGTTGTAGTCGAGCAGCGAGTGGGTGGCGCCGTGGATGCGGCCGGTCGCGCCACCGACGTGGCTGGACTTGCCGGTGTCCTCCTCCATGTGGGCGCGCTCGATCTCCACCCGGAAGGTCGAGCCGTCCTCCAGCTGCACGTCGAGGTAGCCGTTGAAGGCGATCGGCTCGTCGTACTGCGAGGTCTGGAAGTTCTTGGGCATGTCCGGGTAGAAGTAGTTCTTCCGCGCAAACCGGCACCACTCGGCGATCTCGCAGTTCAGCGCCAGGCCGATCTTGACGGCCGACTCCACGCCGATCGCGTTGACCACCGGCAGCGAACCCGGCAGGCCCAGGCAGGTCGGGCAGGTCTGGCTGTTCGGCTCGGCACCCAGCTCGGTCGAGCAACCGCAGAACATCTTGGTCTTGGTACCGAGCTCGACGTGGACCTCAAGGCCCATCACCGGGTCGTACGACGCCAGAGCGTCCTCGTAGGAGACCAGGGTCATGACGCTCACAGCGTCCCTTCTCACTTGAAGCTTGGGAGGTACGGGCCCGGCCGCCGCTCGCGCGGGGCCGGGCCTGGGAGCTCGGCTCGGCTCAGCCCAGCAGCACGTCGTCGGAGCCCAGCCGGCGCAGCTCGCGCACCAGCAGGGCGGTGCCGGTGATCAGTGCCGCGGCGCCGACCAGGGCGTTGACCAGCTTGAGGGTGTCGCTCTCCTCGCGGGCCTTGCGGACGTCCTTGGCGATGGAGATCGCGCCGAAGGCGCTGGTGCCGATGGACAGCCACAGGCCGGGCTTGCTGTGCTTGAAGCCCTTCAGGGAAGCGGACTGGGCCTTGGCCTTCTCGGTCTTGCTCACAGTGCCGGTGCCTCCTCCAGCAGGGTGTGCCCCCACTTGTCGTTGAGTGCGGCCTCGACGGCGCCGCCCACGCGGTACAGGCGGTCGTCCGCCATCGCGGGTGCGATGATCTGCAGGCCGACCGGGAGATTGTCCTCCGGAGCCAGGCCGACCGGCAGCGACATGGCCGCGTTGCCCGCCAGGTTCGACGGAATCGTGCACAGGTCGGCCAGGTACATCGCCATCGGGTCGTCGGCGCGCTCGCCGATCGGGAAGGCGGTGGTCGGCGTGGTCGGCGAGACCAGCACGTCCACGCCGGCGAAGGCCGCGTCGAAGTCGCGCGAGATGAGCGTGCGGACCTTCTGGGCCGAGCCGTAGTAGGCGTCGTAGTAGCCCGAGGACAGGGCGTAGGTGCCCAGGATGATGCGGCGCTTGACCTCGTCGCCGAAGCCGGCCTCGCGGGTCAGCGCGGTGACCTCCTCGGCCGAGCGGGTGCCGTCGTCGCCGACCCGCAGGCCGTAGCGCATCGCGTCGAAGCGAGCCAGGTTGGAGGAGCACTCCGACGGCGCGATCAGGTAGTAGGCCGGCAGCGCCAGGGTGAAGGACGGGCAGGAGACCTCGACGACCTCGGCACCCAGCTCGCGCAGCAGCTCCACCGACTCGTCGAAGCGCTGCATCACGCCGGACTGGTAGCCCTCGCCGGCGAACTCCTTGACCACGCCGATCCGCATGCCGCGGACGTCGCGCATCTTCGCGGCCTCGACCACGGCCGGGACCGGCGCGTCGATCGAGGTGGAGTCCAGCGGGTCGTGCCCGGCGATGGCCTCGTGCAGCAGCGCCGCGTCCAGCACGGTGCGGGCGCACGGGCCGCCCTGGTCCAGGCTGCTGGAGAAGGCGACCAGGCCGTAGCGGGACACCGAGCCGTAGGTCGGCTTGACGCCGACGGTGCCGGTGACGGCGCCGGGCTGGCGGATCGAGCCGCCGGTGTCGGTGCCGATCGCCAGCGGGGCCTCGAAGGCGGCCAGCGCGGCGGCCGAGCCGCCGCCGGAGCCGCCGGGGATGCGGGTGAGGTCCCACGGGTTGCCGGTCGGGCCGTAGGCCGAGTTCTCGGTGGAGGAGCCCATCGCGAACTCGTCCATGTTGGTCTTGCCGAGGATGACGACGCCGGCGTCCTTGAGACGGGTGGTCAGCGTCGCGTCGTACGGCGGGATCCAGCCCTCGAGCATCTTGGAGCCGCAGGTGGTCGGGACGCCCTTGGTGGTGAAGACGTCCTTCAGCGCGAGCGGGACGCCGGCCAGCGGGCCCAGCTCCTCGCCCTTGGCGCGCTTCTCGTCGACGGCCCTGGCGGCGGCCAGCGCGCCCTCGGTGTCGACGTGCAGGAAGGCGTTGACCTTCTTGTCGACGGCGTCGATGCGGTCCAGGTGCGCCTGCGCGACCTCGACGGCGGACACGTCGCCCTTGGCGATGGCGCTCGCGGTCTCGGCGGCGTCCCACTTGATGATGGGAGTACGAATCAGCTCGGTCATCTCGGTCAGTCCTCCCCGAGGATCTGCGGCACACGGAAACGCTGCTCCTCGGCGGCGGGGGCGCCGGACAGCGCCTGCTCCGGGGTGAGCGAGGGCCGCACCTCGTCCGCGCGCATGACGTTGGTCAGCGGCAGCGGGTGGGAGGTCGGCGGGACGTCCTGTCCGGCGACCTCGGAAACGCGGGCGACCGCGCCGATGATCACGTCGAGCTGCTCGGCGAAGTGGTCCAGCTCTTCGGGCTTCAGCTCAAGACGCGACAGCCGGGCGAGGTGGGCGACCTCCTCGCGCGTGATGCCAGGCATGCAGCGATCCTCAGGGTGAGTTCTGGTGAGGCCCGGCGGTGCCTTGCGGGCGGTGCCGGGCCCGGGCAGGAGCAGCCGGGTTCGGCGCTCCGTCCTCGTGGTCTTTGGACCCCATCCTATGGGGCCCGGCCCGGCCACCGGCCAACGAGTGAGCCGAGCCGCCCGTCACCGCCGGGTCGGCCTCCCCGCCACCACCCCGGCGCCGTGTCCGCACGGCGTCCGTCGCCGCGTCCGCACGGCGTCCGTCACCGCATCCGCACGGCGTCGGTCACTGCGGCCGGAAGCGCGCCCAACTCTGCGTTCCCGGCGAGTTGATCTCCATCTGCGCGGCCTGCGCGGCCTGCACCACCGGCGGCAGGACGGGCGGCAGGACGGGCGGGAGCGCCGACGGCAGCACCGGCGGGATGGCCGGCTGGACGATCGGCTTGCCCTGGACCGGCTTGCCGCCCTGGAGAGACTGGAGGCCGGCGCGCAGCTGGGGCGGCGCGCCCAGCCGCTCCACCGGCGGCGCGCCGGTGCGGTGCACCCGCAGCCAGGCGGTGGCCTGCTCGGCCGGCAGCGCGGCCGACACCAGCCAGCCCTGGACGGCGTCCACGCCCATGCAGTGCAGCCGTTCCCAGGTCTCGTCGTCCTCGACGCCCTCGGCGACGACGGTCAGGCCCAGCGAATGGGCGAGCTCCACCGAGCAGCGGACCACCGCCGCGTCGTGGTCGTCGGCGACCATCCGGGAGACGAAGGAGCGGTCGATCTTCAGCTCGCCGACCGGCAGGCTGCGCAGCCGCACCAGCGAGGAGTGCCCGGTGCCGAAGTCGTCCAGGGACATCCCGACGCCGTAGCCGCGCAGCTCGGCGAGGGTGTCGGCGGCCCGCCGGGAGTCGTCCAGCAGCAGGCGCTCGGTGATCTCCAGCTGGAGCGCGTGGGCCGGCACCTGGTGGCGCACCAGGTGGCCGGCGACGCGCTGGGCGAAGCCGGGGTTGAGCACGTCCCGCGGCGAGACGTTCACCGCGACCTGCACCTGCAGCCCCTGGTCGCGCCAGTAGGCGAGCTGGCCGACCGCCGCCTCCAGCACGTAGTCGGTGAGCCGGGGCATCAGGCCGCTGGACTCGGCGAGCCCGACGAACTCGTCCGGCGAGACCCGGCCCTGGCCGGGGCGCTCCCAGCGCAGCAGCGCCTCCAGGCCGACCACCCGGCCGTCGAAGGCCACCTTCGGCTGGTAGTGCAGCTGCACCTCGCCGGTCTCCAGGGCCCGCCGCAGGTCCCCGAGCAGTCCGATCCGGTACGGGGTGTCGGCGTCCTGGGTCTCGTCGTACTGGGCGACGCCGCTGCAGCCGCGCTGGGCGTGGCCCATCGCGACGTCGGCCCGGCGCAGCAGCGACTCGGCGTCCTGGGCGTGCTGCGGGTAGACGCAGACGCCGGCGCTGGCCTCCAGGACGAGCAGCAGCCCGTCCAGCCGGATCGGGGCGGCCAGTTCGGCGATCAGCGCCTTGGCGACCCGCTCCAGGCTGTCCGGGCAGTTGATGCCGGGCAGCAGGACGGCGAACTCGTCGCCGCCCATCCTGGCCACCATCGGGCGGCCGCGCCGGTAGTGCCGGGGCAGCCCGGCGAAGACGTCGTCGATGGACTCCCGGGTGGCGCTGCCGGCCGGGCCGCCGGATCGCAGTGCGCGGTGCAGTCGGCGGGAGATGTGAACCAGCAACCGGTCACCGGCCGTATGACCCAGTGTGTCATTGAGTGATCGGAAGCGATCGAGATCAAGCAGGATGAGACCGACGCTGTACCCCTGGTCGCACTCGGCGATCGCCTCCTGGGCGGCCAGCAGTAAGGCCTGACGGTTGGGCAGGTCCGTCAGCGGGTCGGTCAGTTGGTCGCGGGCGCGGTCCCGGGCGATCCGCCAGGCCGCCACCAGCACGGCCAGGGGCACCGCGAACAGCGGCAGCAGTTCGGGTTCGTACCGGTAGACCAGGACGGCCAGCGGGATGAGCGGCGCAGCACCGGCCAGCAGCACGCCGAGCAGCAGGACCGCACCCGCCACCCCCTGCGGCGGGCGTGTGGGCGCGCCGCCGGTCGTACGATCCATAAGCCCTGTCCTCCGTCGGGCCCGCCCCGTCAGGCCGCCTTACGGTGAGGCACCGTGCCGGTACCGACAGCTGCCGGGCATGGAGCGACCCCGCGGAGCACCGGCCCAGCCGGTGCCCCCACCCCTGCTGACACTCTGTTGCGCACCAGGGTATGCCGGGGCCCACCCGGTGGGCAGACTTTCGGACAACCGGAAACGCGCCACCGCGCACGAGTGTCACACAGTGACACAATGCCCGCTTTCACTGCACGTACCCGGTGACGTTGCATCAGGACGATAACAACACGGATCCGGCGGCTCGCCGCTCGGGGCGGCTCCGGGTCAGCCCTCGGTGGGCGCCTCCTGCGGCTCGGCGGCCGTCTCCGGCTCCGGAAGTCCCAGGTGGGCGCGGGCGGCGGCCGGTCCGTCGGCCAGCAGGACGGCGAAGCCCGCGTCGTCCAGGACGGGCAGTCCGAGCTGAACTGCCTTGTCGTACTTGGATCCCGGGTTGTCACCGGCGACCACAAAATCGGTCTTCTTCGAAACCGAACCGGTCACCTTCGCTCCGCGCGAGGTCAGCGCCTCCTTGGCGCCGTCCCGGGTGTGGCCGGCCAGCGTGCCGGTCACCACGACGGTCAGACCCTCCAGCGGGCGCTCCGCCTCCTCCTCGTCCGCGAACTCCTCGGTGAAGCGGACCCCGGCGGCGCGCCACTTCTCCAGGATGTCGCGGTGCCACTGCTCCTGGTACCACTCGACCACGGACCGGGCGATGATCGGGCCGACGCCCTCGACCGCGGCCAGCTCCTCCTCGGTGGCCGAGAAGATCCGGTCCAGGTCACGGAACTCCCGGGCCAGCTCCTGCGCCGCGACCGGGCCCACGTGCCGGATCGAGAGACCGTTGAGGAACCGCCACAGCGGACGGTCCTTCACCTTCTCCAGGTTCTCCAGCAGGACTCCGGCGGTCTTCTTGGGCTCGCCCTTCTGGTTGGCGAAGAAGGTGGCCTTCTTCTCCTCGCCGGTGCGGTCGTCCAGCTTGGGCATGCCGGTCTTCTGGTCGCGGACCAGCACCTCGATCGGGAGCAGCTGCTCCATCGTCAGCCCGAAGATGTCGCCCTCGTCCTTCACCGGCGCCTCGGCCGGCTCCAGCGGCTGGGTCAGCGCCGTCGCCGCGACGTAGCCGAGGCCCTCGACGTCCAGGCTCGACCTCCCCCCGAGGAAGGCGATCCGCTCGCGGATCTGGGCCGGGCAGAACTGGGCGTTGGGGCAGCGCAGATCGATGTCGCCCTCGGCCATCGGCCGCAGCTCGGCCCCGCACTCGTGGCAGTGCGAGGGCATCACGAACTCCCGCTCGGTGCCGTCCCGCAGGCTCTCCACCGGGCCGAGGATCTCCGGGATGACGTCACCGGCCTTGCGCAGCACGATCGTGTCGCCGAGCAGCACACCCTTGGCCTTGACGACCTCCTGGTTGTGCAGCGTCGCGTACTGCACCATCGAGCCGGCCACCTTCACCGGCTCGGCCAGCACCGCGTACGGGGTGGCCCGCCCGGTACGGCCGATGCCGACGCGGATCTCGGCGAGCCTGCCGGTGACCTCCTCCGGCGGGTACTTCCAGGCGATCGCCCAGCGCGGGGACTTGGAGGTGGCGCCGAGCCGGCCCTGCAGGGCGATCTCGTCCACCTTGACGACCACGCCGTCGATCTCGTGCTCGACCGAGTGCCGCTGCTCGCCGAACCGCTTGACGAAGGCCCGCACCTCGTCGAGCGTCCCCACCACCTCGTTGTGCCGGGCGGTGGGCAGGCCCCAGTCGTGCAGCAGCCGGTAGGCGTGCGACTGGTTGTCGATGTCGAAGCCGACCCGGGCGCCGATGCCGTGCACCACCATGTGCAGCGGACGCGAGGCGGTGACCAGCGGGTCCTTCTGGCGCAGCGAACCGGCGGCTGCGTTGCGCGGGTTCATGAACAGCCGGATCATCGCCCGGGGCCGCCTGCCCTCCCTGGCGCGCTCCTCGTTCTCCTCGCGGCGGCGCTCGTTCTCCGCCACGAAGGAGGCGTTGAGCGCCTCGAAGGCCTCGGTCGGGAAGTAGACCTCGCCGCGGATCTCCACCAGCTCGGGGATGTTCTCGCCCTTGAGCTGGTGCGGGATCTCCTTGATGGTGCGGACGTTGGCGGTGATGTCCTCGCCCACCCGGCCGTCGCCGCGCGTCGCCGCCTGCACCAACTGGCCGTTCTCGTAGGTGAGGTTGACGGCCAGGCCGTCCACCTTGAGCTCGCACAGGTAGTGGTAGTCGATGCCGTGCAGCTCGCCGGCGACGCGCTCGGCCCAGGCGGCGAGCTCGTCGTCGTCCATCGCGTTGTCGAGGCTGAGGAGGCGTTCGCGGTGCTCGACCTCGGCGAACAGCTCCGTCGGGGCGCCGCCGACCTTCTGCGTCGGGGAGTCGGGGGTGACCAGGGCCGGGTGCTCGGCCTCCAGCGCCTCCAACTCGCGCATCAGGGCGTCGAACTCGGAGTCGCTGACGACCGGGGCGTCCTGCTCGTAGTAGCGGGCGCGGTGGTCGCTGATCTCCTGCGCCAGCTCCGCGTGCCGCCGGCGCACCTCCGCCGGGACGTCCTCCCAGCCCTCGACAGCCGTCACCGCAAGCCCTCCTACGTTCTCATTCCGGGTTGTCCACCAGGCTCTGCGCCGCCCGTACGCTCTGGGACAGCGCCCTGCGCGCGTACGCCGGGGAGGCCCCGGCCAGCCCGCAGGTCGGCGTCACCAGCACGCGGCGGCCCAGCAGCTCCGGGGCGAACCCGAGCCTGCGCCACAAGGTCCTGACACCCTGGACACTACCGGCCGGGTCCGACACCGCCTGGTCAGTGGCGGGGACGACACCAGCGAGGATCATCGTGCCCGCCTCCACCGCCTCGCCCAGGTCGTCGTCCGAGCGCTCGGTGAGGAGGGAGAAGTCGAGCGAGATCCCGGCGACTCCGGCCCGGCGCAGCAGCGGGACCGGGACGTCCGGCGCGCAGCTGTGCACGACGACCGGCGCGTCCAGGCCGCGGATCGTCTCCCGCAGCACCTCCTCGGCGACCTGCCGGTCGACGGCGCGCAGCCGCTGGAAGCCGCTGGCCGTCTTCACCGCACCGGCCAGCACGGCGGGCAGCGAGGGCTCGTCGAGCTGGAGCACGACCTCCGCGCCCGGGATGCGCTTGCGGACGTCGGCGAGGTGGCGGCGCAGGCCCTCGGTGAGCGAGCCGGCGATGTCCCGGCACGCCCCGTGGTCGGCGAGCGCCTTCTCGCCGTGCTTCAGCTCGATGCTCGCCGCCAGCGTCCACGGGCCGACGGCCTGCACCTTGAGCGCGCCCTCGTACCCCTGGGTGAACTCCTCCAGGGCGTCCAGGTCCTCGCCGAGCCAGGAGTGGGCGCGCCGGGTGTCCCGGCCCGGGCGGTCGGTGAACCGCCAGCCGCTGGGCTCGGTCTGCGCGAACAGCTCGACCAGGAAGCCGGCGCCGCGGCCGATCATGTCGGCGCCGGGGCCGCGCGCGGGCAGCTCGGGCAGGAACGGCAGGTGCTCCAGCGCCCCGGTGGAGGTCTTGGCGGCCTCCCGGGCGTCGGTGCCGGGCAGCGAGCCGACGCCGGTGGCGGCGCCGCGCAGGTCGGGGAAGGCGTGTGGAGTGCTCACCCGTCCGAGCCTAGTGCGCGGCGCCGACCCGGTTCGCCGGTACCCGGGTCCGGTGCCCGGGTCCGGGGCGTGGGCGTTCGGTGGCCGGGGGTTCCGGTGGCCCGGGTCAGCGCCCGGGGCGGACGGTGATCTCGGTGATCTCCGCGTCCCGGGAGGCGTCGAGCGCGGCCAGGACCGCCTTGGCGACGGACTCGGGCTCGATCCAGCGGGCGGCGTCGTACTCCTTGCCCTCCTGCTGGTGCACCTTGACCTGCATCGCGGTCGCCGTACGGCCGGGGTACACCGAGGTGACCCGGACGCCGCCGGCGTGCTCCTCCTGGCGCAGCGAGTCGGCGAGCGCCCTCAGGCCGTGCTTGCTCGCCGCGTACGCCGACCACTCGGCGTGGGCGTTGAGGCCGGCGCCGGAGTTGACGAAGACCACGTGGCCCTTGGCGAGCCGGAGGGAGGGCAGCAGGAGGCGGGTCAGCTCGGCGGGGGCGATCAGGTTGACGTTCAGCGTCTCCTGCCACGCCTTGACCGGCAGTTCACCGACCGTGCCCAGCTCGACCACGCCCGCCACGTGCAGCAGGGAGTCGAGGGTGACGGGCAGCTGCTGGTGCCCGAAGGCCCAGGACAGCTTGGCCGGATCGCCGAGGTCCCCGACGAGGGTGCGGGCACCGGGGAAGCGCTCCCGCAGCTCGGCGGCCCGGCGGGCGTCGCGGGCCAGCAACCAGAGGTCGTCCCCGCGCTCGGCGAGCTTCCCGGCCAGGACGGCGCCGATGCCGGAGCCGGCGCCGGTGATCAGATGTGCAGCCATGGGTCCGATCCTCTCAGGCCTTGAGCTGCGCAAACACCTCGGCGGGCGTGTCCGCGAAGGTGATCAGCTCGGTGAGCGGCCGGGGCAGGAAGCCCTCGGCGTCCATCCGCTCCAGCTGGGTCCGCAGGCCCGCGTAGAAGCCCTCGGTGTCCAGGACGACGACCGGCTTCTCGAACATCCCGTGCTTCTTGAGCTCCAGCACCTCGGTGACCTCGTCCAGCGTGCCGAGGCCGCCGACGAGCACGACGATCGCGTCCGCGCGGGCCGCCAGCTCCGCCTTCCGCGCGGCCAGGTCGGCGGTCATGACCAGCTCGTCGGCGCCGACGTACCCCTTGTGCTTCAGCATCTCGACCATGATGCCGACCAGCGTGCCGCCGGCCGCCTTCACCTCGTCGGCGAGCAGGCCCATCAGCCCGGCGTTCGAGCCGCCCCACACCAGGGTGTGCCCGCCCTCCCCCAGGAGCCGCGCGAACTCCGCGGCGGGGGCGGTGTAGCGGTCGTCGAGCGAGTACGCGGAGCAGAAGACGCAGATATTCATAGTGCCCACTGGTCTATCACGCCCCGCGGCCGGGGTTCACCGGCATTACGCCCGGCCACCGGTACCGAGCGGAACCGGCAGCCCCTAGGGTGCTGCGCGTGCCCCACCTTGAGATATCCGACCTGATCACGGCCGTGGACCCGCGCGACGGCCGCCGGCTCCCGGTCCGTCGCGACGAGGTCGTCCGGCAGCTGCGGGAGAACGGGGACGAACGCGCGGCCCGGGTCGTCGCCGGGATGCCCGCCGACCCGGACGGCGCGCTCGACCCGCACGCCGTGGACCGGCTGCTCGTCAGCGTGCACACCGAACTCCAGCGGCTGAGCGAGGAACTGCGCATCGGCACCCGCCTGGTCCACCTGCTCCGGCCGCTGTTCACCGCGATCCGGGCGGCCGGCGACCGGCCCGGCCCGTACCGCCTGGTCGACATCGGCTGCGGCCTCGGCTACCTCGCCCGCTGGCTCGCCGCCACCGGCGCCCTCGGCCCCGACGTCGAGATCGTCGGCGTCGACCTCAACGCCGCACTGGTCGGCGAAGCCGACCGCCTCGCCCGGGCGGAGGGGCTCGACTGCCGCTTCGTCCACGGCAACGCCTTCGAACTGCCGGAAGCCGCGACGGTCTACGTCTCCACCGGGGTGCTGCACCACTTCGGCGCCGCCGCGTTGGGCGAGTTCTTCCGGGCCCAGGCCGCCTCCCCCGCACTCGCCTTCTGCCACTACGACATCGCCGCGACCCGCCTCGCGCCCATCGGCGCCTGGGTCTTCCACCGCGCCCGGATGCGCCACCCGCTCGGCCGCCACGACGGCGTCGTCTCCGCCCTGCGCGCCCACCCCGACGAGGTGCTGCTGCGGGCGGCGGCGGTGCCCGGCATGCGCGCGCTGATGTATGAACCGCGCGGGCTGTCCAACCCGTTCTGCACCACGCTGCGGCCGGTCCTCGGGGTACGGCCGGGCCTGGAGGAGCCGCTGCGGCAGGCCCTCGGACGCCGTGCCCGACGGCTGGTCGGCCCGGAGCACCTGGGCGAGGCCGCGCGATGACGCCTGCCCTGCCCCTCCTGCTGCTGGGCCTGGTCGACTCGGCGTTCAGCGGCTTCCGCGCCTACGCCGGCCGCGACGCCCGGATCCGCAAGCACCGGCGCAACGTCCGGTCCGCCGGGCGGGGGCTCGCGGTCGGGGCCGTCCTGCTGCTCGCGCCTGCGGTGGTGGCGGGCCTGCTGCTGGTGACGGCCGCCGACCGGGAGCGGACGTACGCCGACCTGACCGCCGGCGCTCTCGGCTACCTGCTCCCGCTGGCCGTCTACGCGGCCGCCGTCCTGCTCTCCCTCGCCGCCTACTTCACCCTGCCGTTCCGCGCCGGCACCCTGGCGATGGTCATCGGCCTCGGCCCGCTGACGCTACTGCGGCCGCTCGCCGTCGCCACCGCCTGCGTCTGTGCCCTCCTCAACGGCGGCGGCACTCCGTCCCTGCTGGTCGGCTCGGTCGCGGGCGCGGCGGTCCTGTGCGTCGAACCCCTGGTGCACCGCCGCTGGTACGGCGAGGTGCAGTAGGGGCCGACCGGGGGGAGCGATCAGTCCTTGTACGGAAGCAGCTTCGACAGGCTCAACGAGAATCCGAAGGGCTCCGGAATGCCGATCGCATCGCCGAACTTCCGGTCGCTGCGCGTGTGGTAGCGGTCGTGGTTCGGCTCGGAGAACAGCGTCACCGTCTGCTGGCGCGGGTCCACGATCAGGTAGAGCGGGATGCGCATCACGGCGTAGTCGTGCAGCTTGTCCATCCAGTCGTTCCCCGGATTCGACGGCGAGACGATCTCGACGGCGATCAGGGCCTCGGCGGCGGGGCCTTGTTGCCCGGCTCGGAAAGGACGTTCACCGGCAGGTACGTCAGGTCCGGCTCGCGCCCCTTGGAGACGTCCGGGCTGACGATCCCGCTCCGCTCGCTGGGGAGGTAGCCGTCAGGAGCGTGCTGCTCGAACTGCCGGCGCACCTGGGCCAGGTTGAGCTGGTGGATGCCGGACGGCGGCGCCTGCATGATCAGCGTGTCTCCGGACCATTCGATCCGGACGCCCTCCGGGGCGATCCGCTCCAACTCCTCGATGAAGTCGCGGTGCTGCTCGTAGAAGCTCATGTCGTCCTCTCCGGAGGGTGCGCCTTGGGAACCGTAGCCGCCGGACCCGACACCCGGGTGAAGGCCCGGCGGTAGCTACGGGGCGGGACTCCCCGGCGGCGGACGAACTGTTCGCGCAGGACGGCCGCACTGCCGTAGCCGACCCGGCGGGCGATCTCCTCGACCGGCAGGTCGGTCGTCTCCAGGAGTTCCTCGGCGCCGCTCAGCCGCAGGTCCCGCAGCCAGGCGTGCGGGGTGGTGCCGGTGGCCGCGGCGAAGCGGCGGAGGAAGGAGCGCTTGCTCATCATCGCCCGCTGCGCCAACTCCGCGACCGGCAGCGGCTCGTGGAGGTTCTCGCGGGCCCAGGCCAGCACCTCGGCGAGGCGCTCGTCCTGGCCGTCCTCGGGGACGGGCACGGCCAGGTACTGGGCCTGCCCGCCGTCGCGGTGGGAAGGCAGCACCATGTCCCGGGCGATGTGGTTGGCCAGGGCCGTTCCGTGCTCCCGCCTGATCAGGTGCAGGCACAGGTCGAAGCCCGCGGCGGCTCCCGCTCCCGTGGCGATCCGCCCCTCGTCGAGGTAGAGCGCGTCGGGTTCGACGGTGACGTCCGGGTAGGTGCGGGCCAGCAACCCGGCGAACCGCCAGTGCGTGGTGGCCCGGCGGCCGGCGAGCAGACCGGCGGCGGCGAGCGCGAACGTGCCGACGCAGTGGGCGGCGACCAGCGCACCGCGCTCGTGCGCGGCCGACAGCGCGTCGAGCACGGCGGGAGGGGGCGGGGTACGGAATCCGGCGCCGGGCAGGGCGAGCACGAGATCGGCGGCGGCCAGTCGGTCCAGGCCGTGCTCGACGGCGATCGGCACGCCCAGGTCGGTCGGGACGCTCCCCGTCCGGTCCGCGCAGAGGGCGAAGTCGAAGCCCGGCGCCGCCTCCCCGTGCGGGCCGAACACCTCGGCGACGATGCCGACGGCCAGCATGCCGACGCCGGGCGGGACGTACGCGGCGACGGTCGTGAAGGGAGCCGTGGATGCCATGCGCGGATGATGGCACATTTCCTGCGATCAGTGGCATCAGTGCCACTCGTCGGGGGCCGACCCGTCCGAAAGGATCGGGGCATGAACGACGCACCGCTCGGCCGCAGCGCCAAGTACCAGGTCCTGACCACCGGATACGTCGGCTCCACCGGCCCCGGGGTCGCCGCCACCGTCTCCTACGTCGCGGACGCGGGACGGCACGTGATCTTCGACCCGGGCATGGTCGCCGGCCACGACGACATCCTCGCCCCGCTCGGCGAGTTGGGGCTCGGCCCTGACGACATCACCGATGTCGTGCTCAGCCACCACCACCCGGACAACACCATGAACGTCGGCCTGTTCGGGAAGGCCCGGGTCCACGACCACCAGGTCGAGTACCGGGGCCACCACTGGACCAACCGCGACGCCGAAGGCTACGAACTCACTCCGTCGCTGCGGCTGATCCGCACCCCCGGCCACAGCCACGAGGACATCACCCTGCTGGCCGGAACGGACGCGGGCGTCGTCGCCTTCGCCGGCGACCTGTGGTGGCACCGGAACGGCCCGGCCGACGACCCAGTCGCCCCCGACCGCGAGGTCCTGCGGGCCTCCCGCCGCCGGGTGCTCGCGGCGGCGGACGTCATCGTCCCCGGCCACGGCGCCCCGTTCACGGCCGACGACAACCCGCCGCTGTAGCAGGGCCACTGCTTGTCTCGACCTCAGCGAAGAGTCACGCACCCGGCGGCCTGCTCGGCAAGCAGGCCGCCGGGCAACTGTCGTGACGATCTCCTCGTCCAGCGTCGGGCGACAGGCCTGCCGTTCTACCGGACGGCCGGGCCCCGAGTACCGCCCGGCCACCGCTCACGGGTGCTGGAACAGCACCTCCGGGTTGGTCGCCGACGGGCCGTCGAGCAGGGGCGGGTGGAGGCCCTTCAGGGTCCGGTCGAAGAAGGCTCCGACGTACTCCCGGGTCAGCTGCATGCCGCGCTCCGGTGAGGTGGTCGTCCCCGGGGGGAGGGGCAGACCCATCTCGGTGGCGAGGACCGGGACGTCCGTGAAGCCGGCGTGCGTGGTGCCCGCGACGGCCAGCCAGGGCTTGTAGCCCTTCCATCCGGCCCAGGCCTGCCCCCAGGAGGGGTCCCCGCCGTCGGCGGTGTGGTTGCTCTGCTTGCCGAGCAGGAGGAACGAGCGGCCCTCCAGCGTGTCGGCCGGGACCGGCGGGAAGAACGTGCCGTCCATGTTCACCCCGGCCTGGATCCGCCGGTCGTCGGCCATCGCCGACAGCACCGACGCGCCACCGATCGAGTGTCCGGCCATGCCGATGCGGTCGCGGTCGATCAGGTGCGCCAGGCGCCAGGCCGGGTGGTGCCCGGTCAGTCGGTCCAGGACGAACGAGACGTCCTTCGCCCGGCTGTCGGGGAGCGTGTCCGGGGCGCCGCTGTCGCACAGCGCGCAGCCCGGGGTGGTGCCGTCGGCGAGCGTCTCGCCGGAGTCTTCGTAGGTGTGGCCGACCAGCGCCACCACGTAGCCGTGCGCGGCCAGGTCGGTGGCCAGGCCGGTCAGCGTGGCGCGGGGGTTCTCGAAGCCGGGCGAGAGGATGACCAGCGGGAACGTCCCGCCGGCGGCCTTCGCGTCGGTGTAGGCGTAGGTCCTGGTGGCGGCGACGTCCTGCGGCTGGAGTCCGGTGCCCGGCGGAACGCGCGTCGCCACGAAGTTCTGTGCTTCGCCGAGGGTCATGTAGGGAGCGGGGACGCCGGTGCCCTGCCGGGCCGGGTAGAACATCGACACCGCCAGCTGCCGCGGCCCGGCCGACGGCACCCAGGGGTCGGTGCGGTCCTGGTCGGTCAGGTGCAGCACCTCCTCGCCGACCGCGTACGGCCCGGTCGGGCGGGGCAGTTCGCCGTGGAAGGCGGCAGGGGCCGAAGCGACGGCGGACGGCGACGGCGAGGCCGTCGCGGCCCCGGCCATCGGGAGGGGCAGGGCGAGAACGAGGGCCGCGACGGCCGCGATACGGCGGGTTCGGTTCATGACCGTGAGACTAGGTTCGCGGCCCGGGCCCCCGGATCAGCCCGATTGATGCAATCTCCGGCCGTGGTCATCCGGACGATTCAGCGGCGTCATCCGTGCGGATGACGCCGCTGAGTCCGTTTCAGGCGCTGACGGCCGGCCGCTCGGTCGTGGCGATCGTCGCGGAGCCGACGACGCGGGTGCCGTCGTACAGCACCACCGCCTGACCGGGGGCGATCCCCCGCACCGGGGTGTCCAGCCGGACCCGCAGCTCGCCGTCGACCACCGACGCGGAGACCGGCACCTCCTCGCCGTGGGCGCGCAGCTGGGCCGTGTAGCGGCCGTCCGCCAACGGCTCGGTGCCGCACCAGCGGGGGCGGATGGCGGTGAGCCCGGTCACGTCCAGGCCCTCGACCGGGCCGACCGTCACGGTGTTGTCGACCGGCGAGATGTCCAGCACGTACCGCGGCTTGCCGTCCGCCGCCGGGCGGCCGATCCGCAGGCCCTTGCGCTGGCCGATGGTGAAGCCGTACGCGCCGTCGTGCTCGCCGAGCTTGGTGCCGTCGACGTCGAGGATGTCGCCGGTCGCCGTACCGAGGTGCTTGGCCAGGAAGCCCTGGGTGTCACCGTCCGCGATGAAGCAGATGTCGTGGCTGTCGGGCTTCTTCGCGACCGCCAGGCCCCGACGCTCGGCCTCCGCCCGGATCTCCTCCTTGGTGGTGTCGCCGAGCGGGAAGAGCGAGTGGGCGAGCTGGTCCGCGTCGAGCACACCGAGCACGTACGACTGGTCCTTGGCGCCGTCCACCGCCCGGTGCAGTTCGCGCGAGCCGTCCGGCAGGTCGACGATGCGGGCGTAGTGGCCGGTGCAGACGGCGTCGAAGCCGAGCGCGACCGCCTTGTCCAGCAGCGCGGCGAACTTGATCTTCTCGTTGCAGCGCAGGCACGGGTTGGGCGTGCGCCCGGCGGCGTACTCGGCGACGAAGTCGTCGATGACGTCCTCGCGGAAGCGCTCCGCGAGGTCCCAGACGTAGAACGGGATGCCGATCACGTCGGCGGCCCGCCAGGCGTCCCGGGAGTCCTCGATGGTGCAGCAGCCGCGCGCCCCGGTCCGGAAGGACTGCGGGTTGGCGGACAGCGCCAGGTGGACGCCGGTCACCTCGTGGCCCGCTTCGACGGCGCGGGCGGCGGCGACGGCGGAGTCGACTCCGCCGGACATCGCCGCGAGCACGCGCAGGCGGCCGGTGGACGGAGTGGTCGGGGCACCCGGGAAGTCAGTCATGGTGAGTACAAGCGTACGGGGCCCCCGGCCATGCCCGGCCCCGTACGGAACCCTTTGCCGAACCGGCGGAGCTACCGCCGCACCGACGCCAGCCCGGCGTTGCGCGCCCGCTGGACGACCGGCCCGATGGCCTCCGCGAGCGCCGTGACGTCCTCCCGCACCGAGGTGTGCCCGAGCGAGAACCGCAGCGACGCACGCGCCAGCAGCGGGTCGACGCCCATGGCGAGCAGGACGTGGCTGGGCTGCGGCACCCCGGCCGTGCACGCGGAACCCGTCGAGCACTCGATGCCGGCCGCGTCGAGCAGCATCAGCAGCGCGTCGCCCTCGCAGCCGGGGAAGGAGAAGTGCGCGTTGGCGGGCAGCCGGCCCTCGGGCTTCGGGTCGCCGTTGAGCACCGCGTCGGGCACGGCGGCCAGCACCGCCGAGACCAGTGCGTCCCGGAGCCCGCCGAGCAGCACCGCCTGCTCGTCCCGGTGCGCCACGGCCCAGGCCGCGGCGGCCGCGAAGCCGGCGGCGCCGGGGGCGTCCAGGGTGCCGGAGCGCACGTCGCGCTCCTGGCCGCCGCCGTGCAGCAGCGGTACGGGCTTGGCGCCGCGGGAGAGCAGCAGCGCGCCGATGCCGAACGGACCGCCGATCTTGTGGCCGGTGACGGTGAGTGCGGTGAGCCCCGACTCGGCGAAGGAGACCGGGAGCTGACCGAGCGCCTGCACCGCGTCGGCGTGCATCGGGATGCCGTACTCGGCCGCGACGGCGGCGAGTTCGCGCACCGGCTGGACGGTGCCGACCTCGTTGTTGGCCCACATCACGGTGACCAGCGCCACCGACGCCGGATCCCGCTCGATCGCGGCGCGCAGCGCCTCCGGGTGCACCCGCCCGTCCGCGTCCACCGGCAGGTACTCGACGGACGCGCCCTCGTGCTCGGAGAGCCAGTGCACCGCGTCCAGCACCGCGTGGTGCTCGACGGGACTGCTCAGCACCCGGGTGCGGGCCGGGTCGGCGTCCCGGCGGGCCCAGTAGAGGCCCTTGACCGCCAGGTTGTCGGACTCGGTGCCGCCGCCGGTGAAGACGATCTCGCTCGGCCGGGCGCCCAGCGACTCGGCCAGCGATTCGCGGGACTCCTCGACCACCCGGCGGGCCCGGCGGCCGGCCGCGTGCAGGGCCGAGGCGTTGCCGACCACCCCCAGGTGCGCCGACATCGCGGCGATCGCCTCGGGCAGCATCGGCGTGGTCGCCGCATGGTCCAGGTATGGCATAACCATCCGATTGTAGAGGGCGGCACCGTGCGGCCCTCCAGGCCTGCGCATCGATCCGGCCATCGCGCGTACGGTCCGGCACCGGGCGGACAGTGGTCTGAACCACTTCCGGACGCCCGTGTCCGCACCGGTTTGTACCACTGCGCCCCGAAGCGGTTAGCCTGACGCCACTTCTCAGCCGGATCCACGGGGGACGCCATGACGCAGTCGGTCGACCGCGCGCTGACCCTGCTCGGCGCGCTCGGCGAGGCACCGCTCTCCCTCGACCAGGCCGCGAGCAGCCTAGGGGTGCACAAGTCCACCGCGCTGCGGCTGCTGCGCACCCTGGAAGAGCACGGTTTCGCCCGGCGCCAGCCCGACCTGCGCTACCGGCTCGGCGGCCGGGTGCTGTCGCTGGCCCACCGGGCGCTGGAGGACTTCGACGTCCGGCAGGTGGCCGCGCCGTACCTGGCCGAGCTCAACGCCCGCTGCGGGTTCACCGTCCGGCTCGCCGTGCTGCACGACGGCGAGGTGCTGTACCTGGACGAGGTCGCCGGGCCGTCGGCCGCCGGGCCGTCCCGGATCGGACGCCGGGCCCCGGTGACGGGTACGGCGGTGGGCCGGGTGCTGCTGGCCGGGCTGCCGACGGACGGTGCGCCCGAGGAGCCCGAGCTGGCAGCGGTGCGCCGCCGGGGCTGGGCGGCGGAGTCGGCCGAGCACCGGGAGCCGGTGACCTGCGTGGCCGCGCCGGTCGCGGGCAGCGGCGGGCGGACGGTCGCGGCCTGCGCGCTGAGCGCCCCGGCCGGGCAGGTGCCGCCGGCCGAACTCGCCCGGATGGTGCCGGAACTGCTGTGCACGGCCGAGGCGATCTCGCTCGCGTACGGCGGCTCGCCTACTCCTCGCTGGTGCGAGAACCGTTGCGGTGCCAGGCCCGCGGGGCACGCCAGCCGTACTTCAGGGCGAGCATCCGCAGGCCGAAGGCGGTGAGCGCGGCGGCGGTGCCGGTCACTCCGGTGAGCCGGTCCACGCCGATCAGCAGCGCGACCAGCGCGGAGCCGACCAGGGCCGGGACGGCGTAGATCTCCCGGTCCCAGCGCAGCAGCGAGGGGATCTCGCCGGCCAGCACGTCGCGGATCACGCCGCCGCCGGCCGCGGTGACCATGCCGAGCGCGATCGCCGCGACCGCGCCGAGCCCGTAGTCGTGCGCCTTGGCGGTGCCGGTGACGCAGAACAGTCCGAGCCCGAGGGCGTCCAGGGTCTGCACCGCGCGGTTGATCCGCTCGACCTCGGGGTGCAGGAAGAACACCACCAGCGCGGCGACGAGCGGGGTCACGAAGTAGCCGAGGTTGGTGAAGGCGGCGACCGGGGTCGCCCCGATCACCAGGTCGCGCATCACCCCGCCGCCGAGGGCCGTGACCTCGGCCAGGACGCAGATCCCGAAGATGTCCATGTTCTTGCGGACGGCGAGCAGGCCCCCGGAGAGGGCGAAGACGAAGATGCCGACGAGGTCCAGCGACTGCTGCACGTCGGAGGGGAAGATCTGCGAGGTCACCACACAACTATGACTTGTCCGGAATCCTCCCCTCCGCCTGCGGTCTCAGGTGGAGACCGCCTCCGGTGCCGGCCCGGCGTTCCCCTCGCTGTTCTCCGGGAAGTGGCACGCCACCTGGTGCCCGGACTTCAGCGCCACCAGCGGCGGCTCCTGGACGATGCAGACGTCCTGGGCCTTCCAGCAGCGGGTGCGGAAGCGGCAGCCGCTGGGCGGGTTGATCGGGGAGGGGACGTCGCCGGTGAGCAGGATCCGCTCGCGCCCGGCGCGCTGGCGGCGGCGCGGGTCGGGGACCGGCACCGCGGACATCAGCGCGTTGGTGTACGGGTGCATCGGGGTGCGGTAGAGCGAGTCCCGGTCGGCGATCTCCACGACCTTGCCGAGGTACATCACCGCCACCCGGTCCGAGACGTGCCGGACCACCGAGAGGTCGTGCGCGATGATCAGGTAGGTCAGGCCGAGCTCCTGCTGGAGGTCGTCCAGCAGGTTGACCACCTGCGCCTGGATGGAGACGTCCAGCGCCGAGACCGGCTCGTCCGCGATGATCATCTTCGGCTTCAGCGCGAGCGCCCGGGCGATGCCGATGCGCTGGCGCTGGCCGCCGGAGAACTCGTGCGGGTAGCGGTTGTAGTGCTCGGGGCTGAGACCGCACAGCTCCAGCAGTTCCTGGACGGCCTTCTTGAGCCCGCCCGCCGGCACCGCGTTCTGCAGCTTGAACGGCGCGCCGACGATGGTGCCGACGGTGTGCCGCGGGTTCAGCGAGGAGTACGGGTCCTGGAAGATCATCTGGATGTCGCGGCGGAGCGGCCGCATCGCCCCGACGCTCAGGTGGGTGATGTCGGTGCCCTCGAACTCGATCTTCCCGCCGGTCGGTTCGTCGAGCCGGGTGACCAGTCGGCCCATGGTCGACTTGCCGCAGCCGGACTCGCCGACGACGCCGAGCGTCTCGCCGGCGTTGACGGTGAAGTCGATGCCGTCGACGGCCCGCACCGCGCCGGTCTGGCGCCGCAGCAGCCCGCTGCGGATCGGGAAGTGCCGGGTCAGGCCGGTCACCTTCAGCAGCGGCTCGCGGTCGGAGGCAGGTGCCGGCGACGGGATCGCCGCCGCCTGGCTCGCCTGAGTGTCCGTCATCGGTTCTCTCCAGAAAGGTGGTACGAGGCCGGGCTCACAGCCGGGGCGCGATCTCTTCGGCGAAGATGCGGTGCCGCTCGTCGGCCGGCAGGTGGCAGGCCGCGAAGTGCCCGGGCGCGGCCTCGGCCAGCACCGGGAGCTCGCTCGTGGAGCGCCCGTCGGTCAGGGCGGCGTACGGGCAGCGCGGGTGGAAGGCGCAGCCCGTCGGCACGTTGATCAGGCTGGGCGGGGTGCCCTTGACCGGGACGAGCCGGTCCTGGAGCTCCCGGTCCAGGCGCGGCATCGAGCCCAGCAGGCCCCAGGTGTAGGGGTGTTCGGGCGCGTCGAAGAGGGTCTCGGCCGGGCCGCGCTCGATGCACTTGCCGCCGTACATGACCAGGATGTCGTCGGCCAGTTCGGCGACCACCCCGAGGTCGTGGGTGATGATGATGACGGCGGAGCCGAACTCCTCCTGGAGGTCGCGGATGAGGTCCAGGATCTGCGCCTGGACGGTGACGTCCAGCGCGGTGGTGGGCTCGTCGGCGATCAGCAGCGAGGGGTCGTTGACCAGGGCCATGGCGATCATCGCGCGCTGGCGCATGCCGCCGGAGAACTGGTGCGGGTAGTCGTCCACCCGGCGGTCGGGCTGCGGGATGCCGACGCGGTCGAGCATCTCGATCGCGCGGGCCCGGGCCTGCCTCCTGGTGGCCTCGGGGTGGTGCACCTGGTAGGCCTCGACGATCTGCTGCCCCACCGTGTAGTAGGGGTGCATCGCGGTCAGCGGGTCCTGGAAGATCATCGCCAGTTCGCGGCCGCGCAGTTGGCGTACCCGGTCCGGGCCGGCCGCGATCAGGTCCTCGCCGTTCAGCCGGATCTCGCCGCTGATCCGGGCCCGCTTGGAGCGGTGCAGGCCCATGATGCCCAGCGAGGTGACGGACTTCCCGGAGCCGGACTCGCCGACGATGCCGAGGGTGCGCCCCTTGTGCAGGTCGAAGCTGACACCGTCCACCGAGCGGACCAGGCCGTCGTCGGTGTCGAAGTGGATCCGCAGGTCACGCACGGACAGGAAGGGGTCCCCGGAGGGGGCCTGCGCATCGGCTGCCGTGGTCTTCTGGAGGTCGGTCACGAGAGCCTCACGCGGGGGTCGACGAGGGCGTACAGGAGGTCGACCACGAGGTTGCAGGCGACGATGAAGAAGGCGGCGAGCAGGGTGACGCCGAGGATCTTGGGCAGGTCGTTGTCGGAGATCGCCTGGACGGCGAACTGGCCGACGCCCTGGAGCGAGAAGACCTGCTCGGTGATCAGCGCGCCGCCGAGCAGCAGCCCGAGGTCCATGCCGAAGATGGTGACGATCGGGGTGAGCGCGGCGCGCAGCCCGTGCCGGGTGACGACCTTGCGCTCGACCAGGCCCTTGGCCCGGGCCGTGCGGATGTAGTCCTCGCTCATCGTCTCCAGCATTCCGGCGCGGGTGAGCCGGGCGTAGAGCGCGGAGTAGAGGAAGGCCAGCGAGATCCAGGGGAGGATCAGGTTGCGGGCCCACATCAGCGGGTTGTCCGTGAAGTCGACGTACTGCAGGTTGTCCAGGATCGGCCACTCGTAGCTGAACAACGTGAGCAGCAGCGCGCCGGTGAAGAAGACCGGCAGCGAGACACCGGCGAGGGCGACTCCCATGGAGAGCCGGTCGAAGATCGACCGCGGCTTGAGGGCGGAGACGACACCGGTGGCGACGCCGGAGACCAGCCAGAGCACGGCCGCGCCGATGGCGAGCGAGATGGTGACCGGGATCCGCTTGGACAGCTCGGGCCAGACCTCGAGGTGGTTCTTGAAGGAGTAGCCGAAGCAGGGCACGTGGCAGGTGGCCGGTTCCGGCCCGAACTTGTACTCGGCGCCGCTGACCAGCCCCTTGAGGAAGTTCCAGTACTGGGCGTAGAGCGGCTGGTCGAGGCCGAGGTTCTGCTTGACCGCGGCGATCGCCTCGGGTGAGGGGTTCTTCCCGATGTACTGGGCGGCCAGTTGGTCGGCCGTCTCGCCTGCGACGCGCGGGAGCAGGAAGAAGATCGCGAAGGTGACCGCGCTGACGACCAGCAGCAGTAGCACCGCCGCGAAGATCCTGCGGATGATGTAGGCAAACACAGTTGGGCGGCTCCGGCGGCCCGCCGCCGTCCGGGATCTTCCGGACGGCGGCGGGCGCCGCTGCCTTCACCTGCCTTCAGGGATGCGGAGCCAGGCTCTTACTTGGTGGTGCCGATGTTCAGGTAGTCGTACTCACCCGAGAACGCCGGCGTGGAGGCCAGGTTGGTGGCGTTGTCCGGGCGGTACAGGAAGACCTTGAAGTAGGTCAGCGGGACGATGACCGCCTGGTCCATGACCTTCTTGTCGATGTCGCCGTAGATCTTCTCGCGGGCCGCCTTGTCCGGGTTGACGGCGGCGTCGTCGATCAGCTTGTTGACCGCCGGGTCGTCCAGCTGGGACAGGTTGCTGTTGCCGGAGGGCTTGATCGCGCGGCCGTCGACGATCTGCTGCAGGAAGCCGTAGCCGGTCGGCCAGTCGGCGCCCCACTGCATCATCATCAGACCGATGTTGTGGTCCTGGGTGAACTGCGGCGCACCGGCGCTGTCGGTCAGGTACTTGCCCTGCGGGTACTGCTGGATCTCGGCGTTGATGCCGACCTTCTTCAGCGCGGCCTGGATCGAGGTGGCGGCGGCGACCTCGGTGGCGCGCTCGGTGCGGGCCGAGATGACGGTGTTGATGCTGTCCTTGCCGCAGGCCTTCAGGGCGTCCTTGGCCTTGGCCTCGTCACCCTTGTTGTCCTTGGTCTCGAACTGGTTGAAGTCCTGGTGGCCCGGAATGTCCGGCGGGAGCACCGTGTTGGCGATCTGGCCGCGGATCGGGCCGCCCTCGGCGGTCTGCACCGAGACCTTGTCGATCGCGAACTGGACGGCCTTGCGGCAGTCGACGTTGTCGAACGGCGCGACCTTGGAGTTGATCGCCAGGTAGACCAGACGGCCGCCGTAGGCGTTGTCGGTGCTGGCCTTCAGCTTCGGGTTCTGCAGGATCTGCGCCTGGGTCTGCGGGTCGACGCCGCCGCCCACCAGGTCGACCTGGGCGTTGCCGGCCAGCAGGTCCTTGTCGATGGTGGCCTGGTCGATGTTCATCTTGAGCACGATCTTCTCCGGCAGCTGCTTCCGGATCGGGTCGGTGCTCTTGTCCCAGTTGGTGTTGGGCACCAGGACGGCCTGCTTGCCGTCCTCGTAGGACTCGAACTTGAAGGAGCCCGAGGACACGATGTGCTTCACGTAGTCGGCACCGGTGTCCTTGGCCTGCGGGACCGGCGCGGTCTGCGGGGCGCTGACCAGGTAGTCGAAGTCCGCGAACGGGTGCTTCAGGTGGAAGACGATCGTGGTGTCGTCCGGCGTCTCGATCGAGTTCAGGCCGCCGGCCTTGTCCTTGTACGGGCCCGCGTACGGCGTGTCGTTGTCGACCAGCAGGTCGTGGAAGTAGGTCGGGCCGTTGGAGTTCACGTCCGGCGCGAAGTTGGAGCGCTCGACGGCGTACTTGACGTCCTTCGAGCTGATCGGGGTGCCGTCGTCGTACTTCAGGCCCTGGCGCAGCTTGTACGTCCAGGTCAGGCCGTCCGCGCTGGGCTGGCCCATCGACTCGGCGAGGTCCGGGACGAGCTTGTTGCCGTCCTCGCCCGCGGCCGGGTTGAAGGTGGTCAGCGGACGGGCGTACAGGCGCGAGAAGTTGTAGATGTACGCGTAGTACGTGTTGCCCGGGTCGAGCGAGTCCGGGGTGCCCTTCATCTCGTAGGTGACCGTCCCGCCCTTCTTGTCCGAGGCGTTGACGATGTTCTTGGTGGCCGCGTTGGCTCCGCCGCCGCCCGAGGCGGAGGACGAGTTGTCGTCGCTCTTCTTCGGCGAACTGGAGCAGCCGGTGACGACCAGGACCGCGGCGGCGGCAGCCGCGGTCAGGGCGACGGTACGGGACCTACGCATGGGAGAGATCAACCCCTTGAGGATGTGGAGGAGATGGAGGGTCCTGACGCGCAGTCAGTTGCTCAGGGTCAGTTGCTCTTGGGATCGAGGGCGTCGCGCAGCCCGTCGCCGAGCAGGTTGAAGGCGAGCACGGTGATGAAGATCGCCACACCGGGGACCACCATGTACTGGGGGTCCACCTGGTAGTACCGGATCGCGTCCTGGAGCATCCCGCCCCAGGAGGCCTGCGGAGGCTGGATGCCGACGCCGAGGAAGCTCAGCCCGGCCTCGAAGAGGATGTTGGTCGGGATCAGCAGGGTCGAGTAGACCAGGATCGGACCGACCAGGTTGGGCAGCAGCTCCTTGAACAGGATGAACGGGCCGCGGGCGCCGAGGCTGCGGGCCGCGTGCACGAACTCCCGCTCGCGCAGCGAGAGCGTCTGTCCGCGCACGATCCGGCCCATGTAGGGCCAGTTGAAGAAGCCGATCACGAAGATCAGCACCATGATGTGCAGCGGCAGGCCGTGCAGGCCGAACGCACCGCCCTGCAGCGAGGTCGAGATCGCGATCGCGAACAGCAGCAGCGGGAAGGCCAGGAAGACGTCCATGACCCGGCTGATCAGCGTGTCCACCCAGCCGCCGTAGTAGCCGGCCATGATGCCGAGCACGGTGCCGATGGTGTTGGACAGCACGGTCGCGCCGAAGGCGACCAGCAGGGAGACCCAGGAGCCCTCGATCACGCGGGTGAGCAGGTCCCGGCCCTGCAGCGGGTCGATGCCGAGCGGGTGGTCCCCGCTCATGCCGCCCCAGTCGCCGAGCGGCAGACCGCCGAGGTCGGCGTCCAGCAGGTCCTGGTGGAGGGCGTCCGGGTCGAGCCCGAACATCGACTCGATCGGCTTGGCCAGCACGGCGAGCAGGATCAGCAGGATCACCACGACGCCGCCGATGACGGCGGCCTTGTCGCGCTTGAAGCGCGTCCAGGCGATCTGGCCGAGGGAGCGGCCCTCGATCTTCTTGGCCGGGCTCTCGGCGGCAGGTGCCTCGGGCTCGTTCCCGGCGGTGGTCACGGATGCGGTCATGGTCAGTTGGTCCCCTCGCCGACGGTGGCCGGCCCACGGGTGCCGGTCGCCGGCTTCGGCGGTGCGGCTGCGGACGTGCGAAAGCTGTAGGAGGAGCGGGGTGTTCGCGACAGTGCTTCGTGCACGGGCACTGCCGCCACGCGGGATGGGCTTCGCGTGGACGAGCGGTCGGCGTGCGCGATCACCTTTGTGGGGTTCCAGTACGCGCGGTGCGTTGCGCAGAACTCTCTGCCATGCGAACTCGCTTGCGCCAGCCCTGACAACCGACAGATGCCCAACTGTGATCTGCAGGCATGCACCTCCCCGATCGCCGGCATATACCTCTTCACATGGCCGTAACAGGCATGTCAAGATGACCGGACCTCGCATCCGGAAATTCGTCCGGAAAGCATCGAAGCCGACTTGATGGACAATCAAGTCGGCTTCGCGGCACGGATTTCGGCAAGGGCCGCCCGGTTCCGGCAATCAGCGCCCGGGGTAGCCCGGCCACGGCTGCTGGGGCTGCTGCTGCCAGCCCGGCGCGGGCGGCTGCGTGCCGTACGCCCACCCCGGCGTCGGCTGCCCCGGCATCGACGGCCCCGGGTACGCGGGCGGCGGCACCGGCGGGTACGGACCGGTCGCCGGGCGCCCGGCCTCCCGGTCGAAGAACGGCCGCGAGTTGGCGCGCATCCACAGCGCCACCGGGTCGTACTCGTCCGACATCGCCACCGTGGACACCGCGAGCCCCTCCGGGGCCACCGCGATCGCTCGCTGCATCAGGGCGCGCACCGCCTCCACCGCGGGCGGGGAACTCTCGTACAGGTCCAGGCCGATCGCCAGGTACGGCTCCCCCACCGCCGGCTGCACCCAGGCCCGGCGCAGCGCCCGCACCGCGCGCACCTCAGCGGCCTGCCGCTCCAGCAGGGCGAAGAACGGCTGGGCGTTGACCTGCGGGTCGCTCAGCTTCAGCGGACCGGCCGGCAGCCGGTCCAGGCCCGCGGCGATCCGCCGCAGGTCGGCCCAGGGCACGCCGACACCGCCGCCGGGCGCGTGCGGGTTGAGCCACAGGCCCCAGCGGGTGCGGTACAGCGAGGCGGCGATCTCCCGGCCGGTGATGACCTCGTGGGCCCGCGCCCAGCCGGAGGCGGCGAGCTGCTCGGGCGAGGTGACGGCCGGCGCGTAGCCGTGGCCGCTGATCTCCATGTTCCCGTACTGCGCGTCCGGACTGCCCGGCGTGCCGTGCCAGAGCAGCATCCAGACCCGGCCGTCCGCCAGCGCGTGCAGCAGTCGCTCGTACGCGTCGTAGCGCTCCGGCGCGACCTCGCGCAGGGCGTGCTCCAACACGCCGGGATCCGCTCCCGGGTGCCCGGCCGGGGCCTGGCCCCAGGGCCCCGGCGCCCCGCCCGCTCCCGTTCCCGCACTCATGCGCCCACCTCGCCGCGCCTCTTTCCTCGAACCCGCCGGCCCGTCGGCCGTCTGCACGCACCCTATGGCGCGGCACCGGCCACCGCCACGGCGACGTGCCTGTGATACGAACCCCGCTCACACCCGCGTGTAGAAAGGCATTACCCGCGTGAGCAGCCACTCGACCACCGGGTCGTCGGCGAGGTCGAGCAGTACGAGGTGGACGCCACCCGGCAGCGGCACGGTTCCCAGCGCTTGGCCGAGCGCGTCGTTCACCGCGGCCGGGTCGGCCGGGGCCGCCGGATCCAACTGGACGCCCACGAACATCACGGTCGGCTCGCCCTCGATGCTGGCCAGCGCCCTGCGGGCGGTCAACACCCCGGGAAGGGCGGACAGTTCCGCCCGGCAGGCGGCCAGGAAGTGCTCCGGATCCTCCCCCGGCACCGGCTCGCGCAGCGCCACCCGGCCACCGGTCGGCGCCGCCGGATCCTCCGCGCCCTCCCAGCGGTCCCCGCGCGGACCGCGGCGCAGCTCGGCCACGCCCTGCGGCGGCACGGGGATGCCCACCGCCGCCTCCGGGTTCACCGCGATGCCCACGCCCAGCGGCAGCCCGCGGGCGAACTCCCAGGCCGGCGCGATCGCGAAGGCCATCCCCGGCGCCTGCTGCAGGAACACCTCCTGCGAGGAGAACACCGGCACGTACGGGTCGCCGCCCAGCTCGATGATCGGCAGGTCCAGCGCCTGCCCCTGCGGGTCGGCCCCGGCGGGCAACGGCACCCACACCTGGCTGCGGGCCAGCACCTCGATCACCCGCGGCGTCGCGCCCGGGTCGCCCAGGGCCGCGGTCAGCACCTGCTCCAGCTCGTTGGCCGGCCACGTGCCACCCGCCGGCGCCCCCTCCGGACCGCCCCACCCCTGCTGCTGCTCCACCGGGTATCCCATGCGCCGCCGATTCCGCCCTCTGCCGGTCGGCCGCCCTCTGCTGCGCCGACGCGGAGCAGTCTAGGGCCCGTGTTCGGGACCACGCGGGGTGACCGGGTGCCGTCTCCCCGTGCGACCCGGCCTGTTGTTCCCTTGCGCCCCGGTCCCCTCTTCCCCGTGTGACCGGGTCCCCCCTCCCTTCCCGGTCCGGGACGTGCCATGATGTGCGCGTCCGACGGCATGCGCCGCGGGCTCCACAACTCCATACCGGCCGCTCGAACCCGCGCGGGAGAGCCCGGAGTGCCGCCCCCGTGGTGGCACAGCCGGCGCCGAAGGAGCAAGTCCTCCCCGGAATCTCTCAGGCCCCCCTACCGCACGGGTTAGGCACATCTGGAAAGCGGCGCACGGCCCTGTCGCGCGCCCACCCACGGTGCAAGCCGCCATGCTGTCCCCCAAGCTGGAAACAGCTGCGGGCCGGCGGGCGGTGAAGCTCTCAGGTTCGACGACAGATGGGGAGACCCACGCCGCCGCATGCCCGCGCGCAGGGTCGGCCCCCGAGCGGGTCCGGTCCGGCGCGTGCACCCCTGAGTGCCCCGACCGAGGAGTTCCTGGCCATGTCGTCCCTCCGCCTGACCGCGCTCGACGCGCTGCACCGCGCCCTCGGCGCGACCATGACCGACTTCGCCGGCTGGGACATGCCGCTGCGCTACGGCAGCGAGCGCGAGGAGCACCTCGCCGTCCGCACCAAGGCCGGCCTGTTCGACCTCTCCCACATGGGCGAGATCACCGTCACCGGCCCGCAGGCCGGCGAGATGCTGGACCACGCGCTGGTCGGCTTCGTCTCCGCGCTGGGCGTGCTGCGCGCCCGCTACACCATGATCTGCGCCGAGGACGGCGGCATCCTGGACGACCTGATCGTCTACCGCCTGCGCGAGGACGCCTTCCTGGTCGTCGCCAACGCCTCCAACGCCCAGCTGGTCCTCGACGAGCTGATCGCCCGCGCCAAGGGCTTCGACGCCGTCGTCACCGACGACCGCGACACCTACGCGCTGATCGCCGTCCAGGGCCCGGAGTCGACCGCCATCCTGGCCGACACCACCGACGCCGACCTGCCCGGCCTGAAGTACTACGCGATCCTCCCGGCCCGGGTCGCCGGCCACGACGTGCAGCTGGCCCGCACCGGCTACACCGGCGAGGACGGCTTCGAGATCTTCTGCCGCCCGGCCGACGCCGAGGAGATCTGGCAGGCCCTGACCGCCGCCGGCGAGGGCCGCGGCCTGGTCCCGTGCGGCCTGTCCTGCCGCGACACGCTGCGCCTGGAGGCGGGCATGCCGCTGTACGGGCACGAGCTGTCCACCGACCTCACCCCGTTCGACGCGGGCCTGGGCCGGGTCGTCCGCTTCGACAAGACCACCAACGAGGGCGCCTTCGTCGGCCGCAAGGCGCTGGAGCAGGCCGCCGCCAAGGCCGAGGCCAACCCGCCGCGGGTGCTGGTCGGCCTGGTATCCGAGGGCAAGCGCGTCCCGCGCGCCGAGTACACCGTGGTCTCCGCCGACGGTGCCCCGATCGGCCGGATCACCTCCGGCGCGCCGTCCCCGACGCTGGGGCAGCCGATCGCGATGGCCTACGTCGACGCGGCGCACGCCGCCCCCGGCAGCACCGTCGCGGTGGACGTCCGCGGCAAGCACGAGCCGGTCCGGGTCGTGGCGCTGCCGTTCTACAAGCGCGCCCGCTGACGCCCGTCCGGGCCCCCGTTTTCCCATAGACGCAGGTCGAAGCCGTCCGCGCGGCGGCCCGCTTCGTCGTACCCGCTTCCCATCCTGGAGAATGACGCCATGAGCAACCCCCAGCACCTGCAGTACACCAAGGAGCACGAGTGGCTGACCGCCGCCGAGGACGGTGTCTCGACGATCGGCATCACCAAGCACGCCGCCGACGCGCTCGGTGACATCGTCTACGTGCAGCTGCCCGAGGTCGGCGACACCGTGACCGCCGGCGAGACCTGCGGCGAGCTGGAGTCCACCAAGTCGGTCAGCGACCTGTACTCGCCGGTGACCGGCGAGGTCACCGAGGTCAACCAGGACGTCCTGGACGACAACGGCCTGGTCAACAGCGCCCCGTTCGAGGGCGGCTGGCTGTTCAAGGTGCGCGTGGAGTCCACCGACGAGCTGCTCAGCGCGGACGAGTACACCGCCCTCATCGGCGGCTGAGACCCTGACCGGGGCGGCCGCCGCAGGCGGTCGCCCCGCCCCAGCCGCGGTCCCCTTTCCTCCTCCACCGGGAAGAACACACCATGACGGTTCTCAACCAGTCCCTGCACGCCCTCGACCCGGAGATCGCCGCCGCGGTCGACGCCGAGCTGCACCGCCAGCAGACCACGCTGGAAATGATCGCCTCCGAGAACTTCGCCCCGGTGGCGGTCATGGAGGCCCAGGGCTCGGTGCTCACCAACAAGTACGCCGAGGGCTACCCCGGCCGCCGCTACTACGGCGGCTGCGAGCACGTCGACGTGGTCGAGCAGATCGCGATCGACCGCATCAAGGCCCTGTTCGGCGCCGAGCACGCCAACGTGCAGCCGCACTCCGGCGCCCAGGCCAACGCCGCCGCGATGTTCGCGCTGATCCAGCCGGGCGACACCATCCTGGGCCTGAGCCTGGCCCACGGTGGGCACCTGACCCACGGCATGAAGATCAACTTCTCCGGCAAGCTCTACAACGTGGCCGCGTACCACGTCGACGAGAAGACCGGCCAGGTCGACATGGCCGAGGTCGAGCGCCTCGCCAAGGAGCACCAGCCGAAGCTGATCATCGCGGGCTGGTCCGCCTACCCGCGCCAGCTGGACTTCGCCGAGTTCCGCCGGGTCGCCGACGAGGTCGGCGCGCTGCTCATGGTGGACATGGCGCACTTCGCCGGCCTGGTGGCCGCGGGCCTGCACCCGAACCCGGTGCCCTACGCGGACGTGGTCACCACCACCACCCACAAGACCCTGGGCGGCCCGCGCGGCGGCGTCATCCTGTCCAAGGCCGAGTACGCCAAGAAGATCAACTCCGCGGTCTTCCCCGGCCAGCAGGGCGGCCCGCTGGAGCACGTGATCGCCGGCAAGGCGGTCGCCTTCAAGGTCGCGGCCTCGGAGGAGTTCAAGGAGCGCCAGGAGCGCACCCTGGAGGGTGCGCGCATCCTGGCCGAGCGCCTGCTGCAGGCCGACGTCGCCGAGGCCGGCGCGTCCGTCCTGTCCGGCGGCACCGACGTCCACCTGGTCCTGGTCGACCTGCGCAACAGCCAGCTCGACGGCCAGCAGGCCGAGGACCGCCTGCACGAGGTCGGCATCACCGTCAACCGCAACGCGATCCCGAACGACCCCCGCCCGCCGATGGTCACCTCCGGCCTGCGCATCGGCACCCCGGCCCTGGCCACCCGCGGCTTCCGGGCCGAGGACTTCCGCGAGGTCGCCGACATCATCGCCGAGGCGCTCAAGCCCGCCTTCGACGAGACCGTCGCCGCCACGCTGAAGGCCCGCGTCACCGTGCTGGCCGAGAAGTACCCGCTGTACCCGACCCTGGCCAACCAGGAGTAGTCACCGCCGGCCGGGAGTGGACGACCGGCCGGTGGACAGGGCCCGAGTGACCGGCCTCACCCCGCCGGTGGACATGGGACCCCGGGGCACCGCGCACACTGGACAGTGCGCGCGGTGCCCCGTCACGTGTCAGCCCCCGCCCGCCCAGCAGAAGCAAGCAAGCCCCCCACGCCCCGCCCGCAAGTCCTTCCACGAACCAGACAAGGACGTCCTCCGTGGCCATCAGTGTCTTCGACCTCTTCTCCATCGGCATCGGCCCGTCGAGCTCCCACACCGTGGGTCCGATGCGCGCCGCCCGGATGTTCGCCCGCCGACTGCGGTCCGAAGGCCTGTTGGCCCAGGTGACGGGTGTGCGCGCCGAGCTGTACGGCTCGCTCGGTGCCACCGGCCACGGCCACGGCACCCCGAAGGCCGTCCTGCTCGGCCTGGAGAACAACTCGCCCCGCACCGTCGACGTCGACCAGGCCGACAAGGACGTCGAGCGGATCACCGCCGAGAAGCGGATCAACCTGCTCGGCGAGCACGCCATCGACTTCGACCCCGACAGCCAGCTCGTGCTGCACCGCCGCCGGTCGCTGCCGTACCACGCCAACGGCATGACCCTCTGGGCGTACGCGGCCGACGGCTCGACGCTGCTGGAGAAGACCTACTACTCGGTCGGCGGCGGCTTCGTCGTCGACGAGGACGCCATCGGCGCCGACCGGGTCAAACCCGACGACACCGCGCTGCGCTACCCCTTCCGCACCGGCGAGGAGCTGCTGCGGCTCACCCGCGAGACCGGGCTGTCCATCTCCGGCCTGATGCTGGAGAACGAGAAGGCCTGGCGCAGCGAGGAGGAGATCCGCACCGGGCTGCTGGAGATCTGGGCCGTGATGCAGGAGTGCGTGCGGGCCGGCATGAGCCGCGAGGGCATCCTGCCGGGCGGCCTCAAGGTCCGCCGCCGGGCCGCCGCGGCGGCGCGGGCGATGCGCGCCGAGGGGATCGGGCCGGCCAACGCGATGGAGTGGGTGACCCTCTACGCGATGGCGGTCAACGAGGAGAACGCCTCCGGCCGCCGGGTGGTCACCGCGCCGACCAACGGCGCGGCGGGGATCATCCCGGCCGTCCTGCACTACTACCTGAACTTCATCCCGGGCGCCGACGAGGACGGCATCGTCCGCTTCCTGCTCGCGGCCGGCGCCATCGGCATGCTGTTCAAGGAGAACGCCTCCATCTCCGGCGCCGAGGTCGGCTGCCAGGGCGAGGTCGGCTCCGCCTGCTCGATGGCCGCGGGCGGCCTCGCCGAGGTCCTCGGCGGCACCCCCGAGCAGGTCGAGAACGCCGCCGAGATCGGCATCGAGCACAACCTCGGCCTCACCTGCGACCCGGTCGGCGGCCTGGTCCAGATCCCCTGCATCGAGCGCAACGGCATGGCGTCGGTCAAGGCCGTCACCGCCGCCCGGATGGCGCTGCGCGGCGACGGCCGGCACCACGTCTCGCTCGACAAGGCGATCAAGACGATGAAGGAAACCGGCGCCGACATGAAGATCAAGTACAAGGAGACCTCGCGCGGCGGCCTCGCCGTGAACGTCATCGAGTGCTGATCGGGCACTGACCGGGGCCCGATCGGAAACCGATCGGGCCCCGATCGCACCGTGACCGTGCGCCGGTCCGGCGCGCCCCGGCCCCCGGGCGGAGCTCCCCTCCGCCCGGGGGCTTTCGCATTTTTACTGGCCGACGGTCCGTCAGCAGGTCCATAATCGCGGCCAGTTGGTTCACGCCGGAGGGGGAGGCGGATGACCTTCCAGCCCGGGCCGGTGCGGCCCGCCGAGCCGCCCGTACCGCCCGAAGTGCCCGGCGGGCCACCGCCGTTGTCGCAGCCGCCGTCACAGCCACCGCCGCCGGAGTCGCCGTACGCGACGTCCGAGGCCACCCGGCTGCTCTGCGCCGGGGTCTACCTCGACCCGGACTACCGGCGGCGCGTCATCACCGAGCTGGTCGACCACGACGAGCGCTCCGTCCCGCCGTCCCTGGGCTTCGACCTGATCACCGTCCTGGCGCACGCCCTGCGGGCCCGGGCCCTGGAGGTCCGCACCGGCGCCGTGCTCGTGGCGGTCTGGCTCGGCTTCTTCTTCTCCGTGTACCGGCCGCTGCTCCGGCACCCGCCGTCCGGCGAGTACTGGAAGGCGTACGGGGAGGGGCTGCTCAGCGGGTACCAGGGGGATCCGTACGGCGGGGAGTCGGCGGCCGACACCGTGTTCGGCGCGCTCGCCCACTTCATGCCGCCGTTCACGGCGACCTTCCCGGTCCTGTACGCCCTGGTCGGCCTGCTGTCCTGGTACGCCAAGCCGGCGGACGTCCGGGAGTACGCGCTGTACGCCCCCGCCGCCCCCGCCGCCCCCACCGCGCCCGACGGCTCCCGCACGTCGGACGTCCGGCGCGCGGCCGGGGGGCTCCTCTCCGCCGTCGCCGTGATCGCGCAGATCCTCTACTGGACCCTGGCGCTGCTCGCCCTGAAGGACGGGGCCTGGGAGGGCGTGCTGTTCCCGCTGGCGCTCGCGGCAACGGTGGGCGGGCACCGCCTCAAGGTCGCCCAGGTCCTCCGGAAGGAGCTGACCCGCGAGACGTTCCCGAAGCATCCGCGCCGGCTGCCCGCCCGGCCGCACTACCAGGCGCTGGGCCGGGCGATCGCCGCCGAGCAGTACTCGCAACTCATCGTCTACGACCCGGCCGACCCCTTCCTCGGCGCCGGATTCCCGTTCAAGGCCTGGTCGTTCACCCTGGAGCTGAAGCGCCGCGAGACCGGTCCAGTGGTCGACGACGGCAGCCTCACGGCCCGGGCCGTCCTCGATCTGGTCATCCCGCGCCTGGCCGCCCTGCGGCAGACTGCCGCCGAGACCAGCCTGGACCGGCTGAAGGACCTGCAGATCGACCACGTCGTCTACCTCCCGTACGGCCCGGCGCGCGGCGACGTCGAACGTGAGCCCGGGCACATCGCCGAGCACATCGCCGAGGCGGTGGACGAGGGCGGCGAACGGCGCCGGCACTTCCTGCGGGTCCGGGTCGGCGCCTGGGACGAACAGCTGGTGCTGACCGTGCAGTTGCGGGTCCACACCCAGGGGAACCTGCTGATGGTGGAGGTCGTCCCGCACGTGCTCGGGCCGGTCCGTCGCGACTACGAACTGCTGGCGGAGGCGGTGGCCCAGCAGGGCACACGGCCCGGACGCCGCGGTCCGGCGATGTCCGCGTTCACCGCCGGACCGGCCGCGCTCCGCTCACTGCTGCGCCCCGGTGGCGGCCGGGCGGCGGGCGGACCGGTCGGCGACGACGACCTGCTGACGGTGGCCGCCCGACCGGTCGTCTCGCTGCGCGAGGCCGCCACCTCGTCGACCGTCTCGATCTTCCAGGAGCTGGACGTCAGACGGTACTTGAAGTCGATCGAGGAGCGGATCACCGGCGGCCTGCGGGTCGCGCTGGAGCAGGCCGGGTACGAGACCGACCGCTTCGAGCAGAACGTGATCCAGGTGATGCAGGGCGGCATCCACATCGGTTCGATGAGCGGCGGCGCCGTCGCCACCAACGGCGGCACGGCACAGTCGGGCGCTCAGGAGACACCACCGTCCGGCAGCAGGCCTTCGTAGCGGGCACGGATTCCGGCGCGGAGCCGGGGAGATGGGTGCGGGAATGAGCGAGGAGCAGAGCGTGCGGCAGGACGAGGAGAACACGCCCCGGGCGAGCGGCGGGGTGTCGATCGGTGCGATGACCGGCGGGGCCGTCGCCGCGGGCCCCGGAGCCCGCGCGGAGGACCGGTCGCAGCGGGCCGGGGCGCCCGACCCGCTGCCGGACGTGAACGGTCCGGCAGTGCCCGCCCCGGCGAACGGCGGAGTGTCGATCGGCGTGATGGCGGGCGGGGCCGTCGCCGCCGGGAAGGACGCGACGGCCGTCGACGCCTCGGTTCGCCTCGGCGCTTCCGGCCGTGAACTGCTCGCGGCCATCGACGAGTTGAGGGGACACTTGCCGATGTTCACCCGGGTCGAGGGCAACGGCGTGGCCGAGGTGGAACAGGAGCTGGCGGCCGTCGGCACGGCCCTCGAACAGACCGGCACCGCCCCGCGCACCCGGCTGGAACGGCTCCGCGACCTCCTGCGGAGCTCGACCACGGTAGTGTCCGGACTCGCCTCGGCGCTGGCAGTCGTGCAGGCGATCGAGCAGTTCCTGCACTGAGCGGGGACCGGGGACGACGGGGGGAACGGGAATGACGGGCATGTACTGGGACAAGAACAGCCAGCAGTGGGTGAGCCGGCCACCGGCGGGCGGCGCGGCCGCGCCGCCTCCGCCGCCCCCTCCGTCGCAGCCGCCGTCGTACCCGCCTTTCCCGCCACCACCGCCGCCGGGCGAGCCGCCGCTGATCACGACACCGCGCGCCCCTCGCCCGCAGCGCCCGCCGGTCACCGGGAAGCGGCGGGTGCTGCTGGTCGCCCTCGCCGGAGCACTCCTCGGGGCGCTCGCGGGCGGCGGCGGCTACCTGCTGACGCGGCACCACGACGGGGGCAAGCCGACCGGTGCGGCGACCCTGCCGGGCACACCGACGGCCACGGCCCCCGGCTCCGCTTCCGGCACGCCGTCCACCCCGACCCCCACGGCCACGGAGTCGCCCTCCCCCACGGCCACCACCCCGACGCCCACGCCGACCCCCACCGGGCTGCACCTCAACCGGGTCCAGGACCCGAACGGCTTCACCCTCCTCGTCCCGGACGGGTGGCAGCGGGTCGAGAAGAACAACTCCACCTTCTACCAGACCGCGGACGAGCACAGCCTGATCCAGGTCTTCGCGATGGGCGACAAGTCCCCCTACGAGGAGGCAGCCGGGACCGAATCCACCCTGGCGGGCGACCCGAATACGTACCCGGGTTACCGCCGCATCCGCCTGGAGCGGACCGCCGACGGCGCGGCCGAGCTGGAGTACGCCTACAACAACCTCAAGACCGGCACCGCCCGGCGAGCGGTCGACCGCGTCATCGTCGGCCCGAACGGCGTCGCCTACGCCGTCATCGTGGCCGGCCCCGAGGGCGACTGGCCCACCCTGATCCAGGGCCTCCGGGAGGCGGAACTCACCGGCTTCTGCTTCACCGCCCAGTGCCCGGCGGGCGCCGGCTGACGCGCGCCGCGCCGCTCCACCCGCGTGGGAAGTCGGCCGGGCCGACTTCCCACGCGGGGCGGCTACCGGCGGGCCGGGAACGCGAGGAACGCCAACCCGCCGGCCAGCACCGCGAGCCCGCACCAGGAGACGGCGGGCAGCCGCTCCCCCAGCGCCGCCACGCCCAGGACGGCGGCGACGGCGGGCTCGGCGAGGGTCAGCGTCGTGGCGGTCTGCGCGGTGGCGTGCCGCAGGCCGTGGCCGAACAGCCGGTACGCGAGGAAGGTGGTGATCACGGCGAGGTGCAGCACGACGCCCGCGCCCCGCACCGTGAGCAGCCAGCCCACCGGCCCGAGCGCCACCACCGGCAGCACCAGCAGTGCCGCCCCGCCGAACATCGCCCCCATCACCCCGGCCGACGGCCGGCCGGCCGCGATCAGCCGCCCGCCGATCAGGGAGTACACGGCGTAGGAGAGCCCGGAGAGCGCCGCCAGCAGCACCCCGAGGACGTCCACCGCGGCGCCGTGCCCGGCGAGTTCGGGACCGAGCACCAGCACCGCGCAGCCGAGCACGGCCAGCGCGGTGGCCGCGGCCCAGCGCCCGCTCGGCCGCCCCTGCCGGGCGAGCCAGCCGAGCAGCCCGGTGAACACGGGCGCGCTGCCCAGCGCGATCACCGTGGCCACCGCCACCCCGGTCCGGGTCACCGCCGGGTAGAAGGTGAGCGGATACCCCGTCACCGCGACCGCACCGGCCGCGAGCAGCCACCGCTCGCGCGGCCCGCAGGCCCGGGGCAGCTCCCGGGCGGAGCGGTCGGACAGGAACAGCAGCAGTCCGCCGAGCACCAGGGCGGCGGCTCCGACGCCGGCCGCCGGGGCGCCCGTCGGCACCAGCGAACTGGCGGTCCCGGTGGTGCCCCACAGCAGCGCGGCCGCGAGGATCGGCGCCGGCCCGCCGAACACGCCGCCACGGCGGGCTGCAGGGGCCGAGCGGGTCGGGCGCGAGGACCCGGCCCCGGAGGAACCGGAAGAACGGGAGGCCCCGGAGGACCGGGAGAAACGGGAGGAACGGATCGAACGGGTCGAGCGCGCACGCTCGGACAAACGATTCGGCACAGTCGTGAACTTCCGTCGTCGAAGACCGTCAGGAGAACTGGTTTCGAGAACGGGCGCACGTCACCGCCCCGCGGCGGCCCCAGCGGGCCGAACCAGGGGTCCGGGGATTCAGGCCACCGACGCGCGCCCGGTCAGGCGCTGAGGGGTGGCAGCACGACGCGCCAGTAGAGGTCCACGGGCCCGATGCTACCCAGGCAGCCCCGATCGGCATCATGGAATTTCACGATCATGAATATTCACAGGCATCGGCGTGAACCTATGCAATATCCAAAGGTGAACTAGGTTACAAACCTTGGATTCCCAGTCGCTCAGTTTGCCCGCATGCTGAGATCCGTGCGATAGTCAAGGCATACTTCGGCGGGCCCGACCTGGCACTGCCGACGCCCATCGCGCGACACGCACCCCCTTGGCCGACGCGATGACTTGCAGGGGCCCCCACCCGCCGGACCACGGCGACACCGGGGGCCCCGCGTGTTTTCCGGGCCGGACGGCCCGCACCGCTCAGTGCCGCTCACGCACCTTGAGCTCGAACCAGACCCCCTTGCCCCGCGGCAGGAGGTCCGCGCCCCAGCGGTCGGCGAGGTCGTCGACGATCTTCAGGCCCCGCCCGCGCTCGTTCACCGGCTTGGGCTCGGCGAGGATCATGCAGGGCATCGCCCGGGAGGAGTCGCGGACCTCGACCCGCAGCCAGCCCGGCTTGCGGCTGACGTGCAGGCCGATGGTGCGCCCGGCCGCGTGCCGCACCGCGTTGGCGACCAGCTCGCTGGTGAGTAACTCACCCGCCTCCAGGTGCTGGTGGAGCTCCCAGGACTCCAGGACGGACAGCACCAGCCGACGGGCCACCGGGCCCGACTCCGGCCGGGACGGCAGCCGCACCTCGCTCGGCGAGGACTGATCGCACAGCCTGCCGGAATACATCTCCTCCAGCTCCTCGGAGCTGAGCCGCTCCAGCGCCGAGAGCGCTCCCTGGACGTCGATCCAGGACGCCTCGGCGACCGCGCCGGCCCCGGGAACTGATGACTGATCTGTTTCGCCCCAACCCGCCATGCGGACCATCATTGCGGAACGCAAGCAGCCGCGTACGGACAATGAGCAAACGATCTCCCCCGAGTCGGCATATGCCGGATGCAAGAAGGGGGTCACCCGGGTCGACGTCCGTCAAGCCCGAGTTGACCCCCGAGCCCTCCTACCAGGAGCCCCACTGAAGGTTCCAGCCGCTCAGCCCGTTCGACGGGTCGAGCGTCTCCTTCTTGATGGAGTTCTTGACGACCACCACGTCACCGACGAGCGAGCCCGCGTAGAACTTGCCCATCGAGCTGGAGTCGCTGCCGCCCTCGGCGTCCTTGAGCCCGACACAGCCGTGGCTGACGTTGTCCCCGCCGAAGATGCTGTTCTTGGCCCACCAGTTGCCGTGCACGTAGGTGCCGCTGGTGGTCAGCCGCATCGAGTGCGGCACCTGGAGGTCGTAGGGGGCTCCGGTCATCCCGGGCAGGGTGCTGGACTGCATCCGCACCGTGCCCTCCTTGGACATGATGACCATGGTGCCGTTCCAGGTCGGGTGGTCGTCCGAGCCCGAGGTGATGTCGATGTCGGAGCTCTGGCCGGCGCTGACGACCGTCATCTTGTGCGCGGCGGCGTCAACCGTCGAGATCTGCGATCGCCCGATCGTGAAGGGCTCGTCCCGGTCCCCGCCGTACACCCCGGGGGCGATCTCCACGCTCTTCAGCCGGTAGTGCACGACCACCTTGGTGCCGGGGACCCAGTACTGCTCCGGGCGGAAGTCCAGCCGGCGGTCGCCGAACCAGTGGCCCTTGACCACGGTGCCGTTGCTGGTCTCGAAGGTGATGCCCTTCGCGACCTCGTCCTTGTTCTTGACGTCCTTGCTGAAGTCCACCGAGACGATCATGCCGACGCCGTACGTGGCGTCGTTGTCCACGTTGTCCGAGGCCTTGGCGAGGGCGGTCGGGGTCAGCGTGGTGAAGCCGCTGTCGGCCGTGGCGACCGCGCCGTCGGCGTCCGCCGCCATCGCGCTGACCTGGTAGGCGGTGCCCACCGCCAGGGCGGCGGACGGGACCCAGGAGGCGCCGTCTGCGGAGATGGTGCCGGGGACCTCCTTGCCGGCCTTGTCGCTCACCTTGACGGTGGTGAGCTTGCCGCCCGTCACACCGACCTTGAGCGCGTTCGGCGCCACGTCCACCGAACCGGCCTTGGGCTCGATGCTCACCGCGGCCTTCGAGACCTTCGGCACCGCGCTGGTGGGCGCCGCCGCGGGCGTGGAGGCGGCCGCGCCGGCCCCCAGGTCGGCCTTGGCCGCGCTGCCGCCACCGCCGCCACCGCCACAGGCGGCCGTCAGCGTCATCGCCCCGCCGACCAGGCCGACGGCCACCACTCTGCGTATCGACCTCACGTCGATTCCCTCCCTCTGCATCCCCGAACTCCCCGGACTCCCCGTGGACCCGCGGCGGACCTGCGACGGCCCCGCATCGGACCCGACCGGGTATACGCACCCGGTCACCGGAAAGGTTGCGCCATGCCCGGGGCTCGCCGCCCCGAAAGCCGAGCGGCCCGACCCCAACGGGTGAGGATCGGACCGCTCGGAGAGAACTCACCGGAGTGCCCGGACTGGCCGGGCCTACCTCCGGGTAGGGCCTACCAGTTGGCCCAGTCCACGTTCCAGCCGCCGAGCCCGTTGTCCGGGGCGACGGTCTTCTCCTTGGTGTTCACGATCTTGATGGGGTCGCCGACGATCGAGTCGTTGAAGAACTTGCCGGCCACCGAGGTGTCGCTGCCGCCCTTCACGTCCTGCATCGAGATGCAGCCGTGGCTGGCGTTGGACTTGCCGAAGGGGTTCGCCCAATAGTTGCCGTGCACGAAGGTGCCGGAGGTGGTCAGCCGCATCGCGTGCGGCACGTCCTGGATGTCGTACTCGCCGCCGAGACCGACGGTCTGCGAGTTCATCCGGGTGACCTTCTCCTTGTCCATCACCACCATGGTCCCGCCCCAGGACGGCGTGGCGTCCGCACCCAGCGTGACCGGCACGGTGGTGCTCTGGCCGCCCCGCTCGATGGTCATCTGGTGCGACTTGGCGTCCGCGGTGGCGACCTGCGAACGGCCGATGGTGAACGGCTCGTCCTTGTCCACGTCGCCGTAGACGCCCGGGGCGACCTCGACGTTCTTCAGCCGGTACTTGATGGTCACCTTGGTGTCCGGCGCCCAGTACTGCTCCGGGCGGAAGTCCACCCGCTTGTCGCCGAACCAGTGGCCCTTGACCACGGTGCCGCTGCTGGTCTCGAAGGTGATGCCCTGGACGACGGCGTCCTTGTTCTTGACCGCCTTGTTGAACTCCACCGAGACGATCATGCCGACGCCGTACGTGGCGCCGTCGCTGATGTTGTCGTTGGTGGAGATCTTCTTGTCCGGCGTCAGCGTGGTGAACGAGGTGGTGGACGCGGCCACCAGCCCCTCGGCGTCCTTGGCCTGGGCGTTCACCTTGTACGCCATGCCGACGGTGAGCGCCGCGGCGGGCTTCCAGCCGGTGCCGTCCGGGGTGATCGCACCCGTGACCGGCTTGCCGTCCTTGTCGGTCACGTCGACCGTGGTGAGCTTGCCGTTGGAGACGGACACCTGCAGCCCGTTCGGCTGGACGTCCTGGGCCCCGTCCTTCGGCTCGACGGCGATCACCGCGGCCGAGGCCTTCGACGTGCCCGAACCGCCCGCACCCCCGCCGTCCGCCGAAGCCGACGCGGCCGCGTTGCCCCCTCCCGAGCCGCCGGAGCCGCTGCCCTTGTCGTCGTTGCAGGCCGCCGTGAGCAGCAGTACCCCACCCATGACCAACGCCATCGCACCCCTGCGCCCGTAGCGGTTGCTGGTGCGTATCGCGGCGCCGGCCGTCTTACCCGTCTTCACGGTTTTCCCCTCCCGGTATCCACTCTCTTGACGCGTTGAGTGCCCCCATGAGTTGCACCGGGCGCCGATCTTTCGCGCCGGGCTGCGGACGCGTCGGAGCAGGATAACCGGGCCGTTCGAACGAATCTCCGGGGGTCCCCGGTGAAGCGGTGGTGAACCGACCGTGAAGCGGCCGGCAGGAGCCGGAAAGGGGGCCGTCTAGCGCAGCGCGCTCCCGGCCACCCACTGGTCCCAGGGCACGTTCCAGCCGTTCAGCCCGTTCTGCGGCGGCACGAAGTCCCCGGCCGAGGCCTTCACCTCCAGCACGTCCCCCGGGACGGTGTGCTCGAACAGCCAGCCCGCCGGGGAGTCCTTGCTGGTGCCGCCCTTCTCGTCGGCCAGGCCGATGCAGCCGTGGCTGGTGTTGGCGGTGCCGAACACGCCCGGGTCCGCCCAGTAGTTGCCGTGGATGAAGGTGCCGGAGCTGGTCAGCCGCATCGCGTGCGGGACGTCCTTGATGTCGTACTCGTCGCCCATGCCGACGGTCTGCGAGTTCATCCGGGTCACCTTGTACTTCTCCGACACCACCATCACCCCCCGGTACGTGGAGTGCTCGGGGCTGCCTCCGGAGACCTTGAGCACCCGGACCACCTTGCCGCCCTGGCCGGCCCGGACGGTCAGGGTGCGCGCGTCCAGGTCCACGGTGGAGACCTGCGCCCGGCCGACGGTGAAGTGCAGGTCCCGGCTCTGGGTGCCGAACTCGCCCGGCGCGCCCTGCACGTCCTTCAGCCGCAACGCCACCGTGACCTTGGTGCCGGCCGCCCAGTAGCGCTGCGGACGGAAGTCCAGCCGCTGGTTGCCGAACCAGTGCGCGGCCACCGGCACCGGCGGGTCGGCGGTGACCTGGACGGCCCGCTCCACCGCCGCCCGGTCGGCGATCGGCCGGCTGAAGCGCAGCGAGACCGGCATGCCGACGCCGACCGTCGAGCCGTCCTCCGGGGTGAAGAAGGCGACGAAGGTGTGCGCCCGGGCGACGGTCGAGAACGCCGAGTGCTGCGCGGCCTTCTGCCCCTGGTCGTCCTCGGCGACGGCGTCCAGGGTGAACGCGGTGCCCAGCGGCAGCGGGCCGTCCGGCGCCCAGCCGCCGCCGTCCCGGGTGATCGTGCCGGGCACCTCGGCGCCCTTGGCGTCCGCCAGCCGCACCGACACCAGCCGGCCCTGCGCGGCACTCACCCGGACCGCGCCCTCCGGCTGCACGTCCTGCGCGCCGTCGGCCGGCAGCGCGGTCACCACCGCCCGGGACGGCGGCGGCGGCGCGGTGTACGGCCCCGCCCCCGCCTCGTCGGCGGCCGCCCCGACCGCCGCGTCCCCGCCCGGCGCGCCACCACCGCTGCCGCACCCCGTGAGAACGGCCAGACAGCAGGCCACCGCCGCCGCACCCCGCGCCCACACCCGTCCTCGGCGCCGCATCCCGGGGCCTCCCACTGTTCGCGTCCGACGCCCGGAACAACGACGGCCGTCGACAAGGGGACACGCCGAACACCCCGGAATCCCCGCACAGGAGCCGGCCACCCCCGGAGCCGCCCCACTCCCGCACCCACCCACCGCTCACACCCCCCTGCGGGCCATCCGCCGGTAAGCCCCCGTTCAGCGGCTTCCGATCTGCGCAATCCGGGAAAGAGGAAGTGAACGGGGTCCGGGACACCCCGCCCAGGGAGGGTACGGCCATGGCGTCAGGGCAGGAGCTGGAAGCCGGGGCACGGCCGGACGGCGGCCCGCACACCGCCGAACCACCACGGCCCGGCAGCTGGCAGCCGCTCGGCGCCCGCGTCCGGACCGACCGGCTCGGCCGCCGGGGCACCAACTTCGCGCTCTGGGCGGCCGGCGCCGAGGCCGTCGACCTCTGCCTCTTCGACGAGGAGGGCCGCGAGAGCCGGCACCGCCTCACCGAGCAGGACTTCCAGGTCTGGCACGGCTTCCTGCCCGGTGTGCGCCCCGGCACCCGCTACGGCTTCCGCGTGCACGGCCGGTGGGACCCGTGGACCGGCGCCCGCTGGAACCCGGCCAAGCTGCTGCTGGACCCGTACGCCCGCGCCGTGGACGGCTGTTACACCTCGCACGACGCCGCCTGCGCCGCCGTCCGCAACTGGCCGGAGGCGGACGTCGCCGACACCGTCCGGGACAACCGCGACTCCGCCCCCTACGTGCCCAGAGCCGTGGTCGTCCACGACGACGACGACTGGTACGACGACCACCGCCCGAAGACCCCGTGGGCCGAGACGGTGCTCTACGAACTGCACGTGCGCGGCTTCACCATGCGCCACCCCGACATCCCGCCGCACCTGCGCGGCACCTACGCCGGTCTCGCCCACCCCGCCTCGATCGCCCACCTCACCCGCCTCGGCGTGACCGCCGTCGAGCTGCTGCCGGTCCACCAGTACGCCAGCGAGGACCACCTGCAGGCGCGCGGCCTGGTCAACTACTGGGGCTACAACACGGTCGGCTACTTCGCCCCGCACGCCGGCTACTCCGCCTCCGGCTCGCGCGGCGGCCAGGTCGGCGAGTTCAAGCGGATGGTCCGCGCCCTGCACGCCGCCGGGATCGAGGTGATCCTGGACGTGGTGTTCAACCACACCGCCGAGGGCGCCGAGCTCGGCCCGATGCTCTCGCTGCGCGGCATCGACAACGCCGCCTACTACCGCCTCCCGCCGAACCGCCCGCGCGGTTACGCCGACTACACCGGCTGCGGCAACACCCTGGACACCCGCCGCCCGCAGGTGATCCGGCTGGTCACCGACTCGCTGCGCTACTGGGTCGCCGAGATGGGCGTGGACGGCTTCCGCTTCGACCTCGCCGCCGCCCTGGCCCGCGGCGGCCCGGGCGGCGGCGACGGAGTGGACATGGACCACCCCTTCCTCGCCGCCGTCGCCCAGGACCCGCTGCTCAGCCGGGTGAAGCTGATCGCCGAGCCCTGGGACGTCGGCCCGGGCGGCTACCAGGTCGGCGGCTTCCCCCCGCTGTGGGCCGAGTGGAACGACAAGTACCGCGACACCGTGCGGGACTTCTGGCGCGGCGCCCGCCCGGACGTCCGGGAGCTCGGCTACCGGCTCACCGGCTCCTCCGACCTCTACCAGCGCGGCGGGCGCCGCCCGTACGCCTCCGTCAACTTCGTTACCGCGCACGACGGTTTCACCCTGCGCGACCTGGTCTCCTACGACCGCAAGCACAACGAGGCGAACGGCGAGGCCAACCGGGACGGCACCGACGACAACCGCTCGTGGAACCACGGCGCCGAGGGCGAGACCGCAGACCGGGACGTCAACGCGCTGCGGCTGCGCCAACTGCGCAACCTGACCGCCACCCTGCTGCTCTCCGCCGGCGTCCCGATGCTCACCGCCGGGGACGAGCTGGGCCGCACCCAGGGCGGCAACAACAACGCCTACTGCCAGGACAACGAGGTCAGTTGGCTGGACTGGTCACTGCTGGCGGAGCCCGGCTGGCGGGAGCTGACCGAGCTGACCGCCCGGCTGATCCGGCTGCGCCGCTCCCACCCGGTGCTGCGCCGGCGGGCGTTCTTCTCGGGCCGGGCCGCCGCCCCCGGCGGCCAGCCCGACCTGGCCTGGTTCACCCCGCTGGGCAAGGAGATGACCGAGGCCGACTGGTTCGCGCCGACCGCCTGCCTGGGCATGCTGCTGTCCGGCACCGCGATGTCCGAACGGGACGACGCCGGGCTGCCGTTGCGCGACGACAGCTTCCTGCTGCTGCTCAACGCGGGCCACCGGGCCACGGTGTTCACGCTGCCCGGCGAGCCCTGGGCGGCACCGGAGGCCGCGTACGAGACGGTGGTCGACACGGCCGCGGCGGGTACCGGCGAGCCGTACCCGCGGGGCACCGTCGCCCTGGGCGGGCGCTCGCTGCAGCTGCTGCGCGCGCCCGCCCCCGGGGCCTGACCGTGGCCCGGCCGGGGCCAGGCCGGGGCCGGGCCGGGCCCGTGTAGGCCGGCCGACTCGGCCGCGTCAGCCGCGCGCGTGCCCGAGCTCGACGTTCTCCAGCACGCCGATCGCGTCCGGCACCAGCACCGCCGCCGAGTAGTAGGTGCTGACCAGGTACGAGGCGACCGCCGACTCGTCGATGCCCATGAACCGCACGTTCAGGCCCGGCTCGACCTCGTCCGGGATGCCGATCTGGGTGAGCCCGACCACGCCCTGGTTGTCCTCGCCGACCCGCATCGCGATGAACGCGCTGGTCTGCTGGTCGGAGACCGGGATCTTGGTGCACGGGAAGATCGGCACCCCGCGCCAGGTCGGCCGCTGCTTGCCGAGCACCTCGACGGTGGCCGGGTAGACGCCGACCTTGTTGCACTCCCGTTCGAAGGCGGCGATCGCCCGCGGGTGGGCGAACAGGTGGTCGGTGTCACGGCGCATGCTCAGCAGCTCGTCCAGGTCGTCCGGGGTGGGCGCCCCGGAGCGGGTCTGGATCCGCTGGTCGAAGTCGGCGTTGCCGAGCAGGCCGAACTCCGGGTTGTTGATGATCTCGTGCTCCTGCCGCTCCCGCAGCGCCTCGATGGTCAGCCGCAGCTGCTCCTCGGTCTGGTTCATCGGCTTGTTGTAGAGGTCCGCGACCCGGGTGTGCACCTTGAGGACCGTCTGCGCGACGCTCAGCTCGTACTCGCGCGGCTTCAGCTCGTAGTCCACGAAGGCGCCGGGCAACTCGTACTCGCCCTCGTGGCCGGCCGACAGGTCGATCTCCGCCTCGCCGTGCGCGTTCTGGGCCTGCGCGGCGTCGGCGGCGAAGCCCAGCAGCTGCTCGCGCAGCGAGTCCGAGCGGTCGACCAGCTCCTGGAAGACCGACCAGGGCAGCGCCATCGCGGTGCCGGAGGTCGCCGCCTTCACCGTGTACGGCCAGGTGCCGCTCGGCTCGGTGAGCGCCTCGTCGCCGATGTGGTCGCCGTCGGCGAGCGAACCGAGCACCGCCTGCTCGCCGTACTTGCCGGTGCCGATCCGGTCCACCTTGCCGTGCGCGACCAGGAACACCTCCTCGATCGGCGCGCCCTCCTGCACCAGCACGTCGCCGACCGCGAAGTCCCGCTGCACGAACCGGCGGGCCAGCTCCTCCAGCACCGCGTCGTCCTGGTAGCCGCGCAGCGCCGGGACCTCGCGCAGCGAGGGGGCGATCACGCTCACCGCGGAGCCGGCCTTGGAGAAGACCACCCGGCCGCGGCCGGTGGCGAAGCTGAGGCGGCGGTTGACCCGGTAGGTGCCCGCACTGACCTGCACCCAGGGCAGCATCTTCAGCAGCCAGCGGGAGGTGATCTCCTGCATCTGCGGCTTCGACTTGGTCGTGGTCGCCAGGTTGCGCGCCGCGGTCGTGCTGAGGCTGAGCTGGGCCCGTACCCGCACTGTCGCGGATCCCGGGCCGGGGGTCGGGTTGGACTCGGTCTCGACCGTCATGTCCGCACTCCTGTCACTCGGGCATCAATGAGCATCCGTCAGGAGATCCATCGGCCGATCGGCCGGGGCTCGCAAGTGGCGCACGGCGCATTCCTCCCTGCACGAACCGCCACGCACGCCCCGCCGCCCACCCGCACACCGCCCATCCGGGTGGCCGGTTATCGCCCACACCGCCGACAGGGGCGAAAAACCGGATGAGAAGTGACGGGCTCTCTGCCTACCCTCACCGCGATGGCCGAGAACCGACAAGACACCGACAACCAGCCCGCCGACGGGACCGCCGCAGCCACCGCAGCCGCACCGGCGACCGCGCCCCGCCACTCCACGGTCCGCTCGCTGCTGCGCCTGTGGCCGTACGCGCGCGCCGTCCGCGGCCGGCTGGTCGTCTCGGTGACGGCCGCCACGCTCGGCATGCTGAGCACCCTCGCCGTCCCGGTGCTCCTCGGCCGGATCGTGGACGGCCCGCTCGCCACGCACGACCTGGCCGCCCTCTGGCCGCTGGTCGGCCTGGTGCTGCTGGTCGGGCTCTTCGAGGCCGGGCTGTTCTACACCCGCCGGGTGGTGCTCGCCCGCCCGCTGGCCGGGCTGGAGACGGCGATGCGCGGCGACCTCTTCGCCAAGCTCCAGCGGCTGCCGGTCTCCTTCCACGACCGCTGGGGCTCCGGCCAGCTGCTCTCCCGAGCCACCGCGGACATGTACACCATGCGGCTGTTCCTGGCCTTCCCGCTGGTCTTCCTGATCGTCAACTCGGTGATGTTCCTGGCCGGCACGGTGGTGATGTTCACCCAGGACTGGCGGCTCGCCCTGATCGCCCTGGTCCCCGTCGTCCCGCTGTTCCTCCTCACCCGGCGCTTCGAGTCCGGCTACTCCGGCGCCTCCCGCCTCGCCCAGGACCAGAACGGCGACCTCGCCACCGTGGTCGAGGAGTCCGTCCTCGGCATCCGGATCCTCAAGGCCTTCGGCCGCCACCGCTCGATGGCCGAGCGCTTCCGCGCCCGGTCCCGGGAGCTGCGCCGCACCGAGCTGCACAAGGCCCACCTGCTCGCCAACCTCTGGGCCGTCATCGTCGGCCTGCCGGAGATCGCCCTCGGCTGCGCCCTCGCCGCCGGCGCCTACCTGGTCGCCCACGACGAGCTGAGCGCCGGCGCCCTGGTCGCCTTCCTCTCCACCGCGCTCGCGCTGCGCTGGCCGGTGGAGTCGCTCGGCTGGCTGCTCGCGTACGCCAACGAGGCCGCCACCGCGACCGACCGCTTCTTCGAGGTGCTGGACGAACCGGACACCCCCGACCCGGGCACCGCCACCGGCCTCACCACCCGGGACGGCATCCGCTTCACCGGCGTCCGCTTCCGCTACCCCGACGCCCCCGCCGACAGCCCCGACCTGCTGACCGGCATCGACCTGCACATCCGCAGCGGCGAGACGATGGCCCTGGTCGGCGCCACCGGCAGCGGCAAGACCACGCTCACCGCGCTGCTCCCCCGGCTGTACGACGCCACCGCCGGCACCGTCACGCTGGACGGCCGGGACATCCGCGACCTGCCCCGGGAGCGGCTGCGCGAACTCGTCGCGGTCGCCTTCGAGGAGCCCACCCTGTTCTCCGCCACCGTCCGGGAGAACGTCCTGATGGGCGCCCCGGGCGCGAGCGGGGAGCAGCTGCGCTCCGCCCTCGCCACCGCCCAGGCCGGCTTCGTGGAGAACCTCCCCGAGGGCGTCGACACCGAGGTCGGCGAACAGGGCCTGAGCCTGTCCGGCGGCCAGCGCCAGCGTCTCGCCCTGGCCCGCGCGGTGGTCGGCGACCCGGCCTTCCTGGTACTGGACGACCCGCTCTCCGCCCTGGACGTGCACACCGAGGCCCTGGTCGAGCGTGCCCTGCGCGAGGTCCTCGGCACCACGACCGCCCTGGTGGTCGCCCACCGCCCCAGCACCGTGCTGCTCGCCGACCGGGTCGCGGTCCTGGCGGACGGCCGGATCGAGGCCGTCGGCACCCATCAGGAACTGCTCCGCGACTGCGCGCACTACCGCGAACTGATGTCGGGCGAGGCCGCCCTCGTGCCCGAAGGAAGTACAGCCCCGTGACCACGACCGCCGAACCCACGAAGGCCGAGCCCGCCCCGTCCGCCGAGGAGGAGCTGCCCCCGCCGCCGGCCGACGAGGAGGACATCCCCGTCCCGCCCGGCGCTCCCCGGGCGCTGCTGCGCTCGCTGCTCGGCCCGCACCGGGCCCGGATCGCCGTCGCGATGGTGGTGATCCTGGTCCAGCAGGCCGCCCTGCAGTCCGGCCCGCTGCTGGTCGCGGTGGCGATGGACCGCGCCATCCCGGCACTGCGCGAGCACGACTCCGGCCCGCTGGTCGCGGTCGTCGCCGCGTACCTGTTCTGCGCGCTGCTCAGCCCGGTGCTGCAGTGGGTGTTCATCAAGATCAGCGCCCGGATCAACCAGGACATCCTGCTGGAGCTGCGCGGCCGGATCTTCCGGCACGCCCAGCGGCTGAGCCTGGACTTCCACGAGCGCTACACCTCGGGCCGGATCATCTCCCGGGCCACCAGCGACATCGACGCACTGCGCGAGCTGCTCTCGGAGGGCCTGCAGGAGCTGCTGACGGTCTTCCTGTCGGTCTTCTACATCTCGGTGCTGCTGCTGGTGCTGGACTGGCGGCTCGGCCTGGTCTCGCTGGCGTCCGCGGTGCCGCTGGCGCTGATCGCCCGGTCCTTCCGCAGCCGCTCGCGCCGGGTGTACCGCCGCTCCCGCACCTCGGCCGCCTCGCTGATCGTCCGCTTCACCGAGACCATGAACGGCATCCGCCCGGTGCAGGCCTTCCGCCGCGAGAAGGCCAACGACGCGGCCTTCGCCGTGGTCAACCGGCAGTCCGCGACCGCGACCGCGGACGGCCTGCTGGAGATCGCCCGCTACGTCGGCCTCTCCCGGGCCACCGCCAACCTGTGGCTCACCGGCGTGCTGCTGTACGGCGCCTACCTGGCCGTCGACGACGCACTGGCGCTGGGCACGCTCACCGCCTTCGTCCTCTACCTGCGCCGGCTCTACGACCCGATCGACCAACTGGCGATGTTCCTGAACAGCTACCAGTCGGCCGCCGCCGCGCTGGAGAAGATCGCCGGCCTGCTCGCCCACGAGCCGACCGTCGCCGAGCCGGCCGAGCCGCAGGAGCTGCCGCAGGCGGCCGGGAAGGGCCGGGAGGTGTCCTTCGAGGCGACCCGCTTCTCCTACCCCACCGGCAAGGAGGTGCTGCCGCCCTTCGACCTGCTGATCCCGGCCGGGCAGACGGTCGCGGTGGTCGGCGCGACCGGCGCGGGCAAGTCGACGGTCGCCAAGCTGCTGGCCCGCTTCTACGACCCGACCGACGGCCGGATCCGGCTGGACGGCGTGGACCTGCGCGGGCTGGCCACCCCCGAGCTGCGGCGCGGCGTGGTGATGGTGACCCAGGAGTCGTTCCTGTTCTCCGGCACGGTCGCCGAGAACATCGCGATCGGCCGCCCCGGCGCCACCCGCGAGGAGGTCGAGCGGGCCGCCCGCGACATCGGCGCGTACGAGTTCGTCGCCGCGCTGCCGGACGGCTTCGACACCGACGTGCGCAAGCGCGGCGGCCGGATCTCGGCCGGCCAACGTCAGCTGGTGGCCTTCGCCCGCGCCCTGCTGGCCGATCCGGCGGTGCTGATCCTGGACGAGGCGACCAGCTCGCTGGACGTCCCGGGCGAGCAGGCCGTACAACGGGCGATGCGCACGGTGCTGGCCGGCCGGACGGCGGTGATCATCGCGCACCGGCTCTCCACCGTGGAGATCGCCGACCGCGTCCTGGTGATGGACCAGGGCCGGATCGTGGAGGACGGCTCCCCGCAGGAGCTGATCGACGGCTCCGGCCGCTTCGCCACCCTCCACCGGGCCTGGCGGGACAGCCTGGTCTAGCCGCGGGGTGTCCGACACCCCCGGCCCTCGAATGTGCCCGTCCGGGTGCGCCGTCACGCACCCGGCCGGGCCGCCCCTCGGATGACTGCCGTGCGTCGCGGACGCATGGCAGTCATCCGGCGCGACGTCAGCGCAGCAGCCCCGCGTCCATCCCGGCCGACTCGGCGGGCAGGGCGACCAGGCCCAGCTCGGCCGGGGAGGCCAGCCGCGGGTGCGCGGGCAGCACGCGGACGGTGTAGCCGAACGGACCGGTCCGGCACAGTTCCAGCGCGCCCTCGTAGCGGGTACGGCCGTCCAGGTCGGGCCCGCCGACCGGCTTCAGGGCGAGCAGGCAGGCGTCCGAGATGCCGTCCGACTCGTCCACCCGGCCGGAGACCACCTGGACCTCGACGTCGCCCGGCTGCAGCGTGCCGAGCGCGACCTGCACTCGCAGCGCCAGCGAGCTGCCCAGCTCCTGGGCCTCGGTCGGGCACTCCGCCTCGACGTGCTCGACCCGGACGGCCGGCCAGGCCTCCCGGACCTTCGCCTTCCAGGCGGCCAGCTCCCGCGCGCCCGTGAACCGCCCGGCGGAACGCCCGCCCGCCTCCGGGTGCCCGGGTTCCGGCGCCGCCAGCTCCCGCTGGGCCAGCGCCGCCGGTGCGTACAGCCGTTCGACGTACTCGCGGACCATCCGCCCGGCGAGCACCTTGGGCCCGAGGGTGACCAGGGTGTGCCGGACCATGGCGATCCAGTGGTGCGGCAGCCCGTCCGCGTCGCGGTCGTAGAACCGGGCGGCGACCTGGTGCTCGATCAGGTCGTAGAGCGCGGCCGCCTCGATGTCGTCGCGCCGCTCGGCCTCGCCGCTGTCCGGGTCGAGCACCCCGCCGCTCTCGTCGGCGGTGGGGATCGCCCAGCCGTTGCGGCCGTCGTACCACTCGTCCCACCAGCCGTCCAGGACGGACAGGTTGAGGCAGCCGTTGAGCGCGGCCTTCATCCCCGAGGTGCCGCAGGCCTCCAGCGGGCGCAACGGGTTGTTGAGCCAGACGTCGCAGCCCGGGTAGAGGTGCCGGGCCATCGCCATGTCGTAGTCCGGCAGGAAGACGATCCGGTGCCGGACCGCCGGGTCGTCGGCGAAGGCGACCAGCTGCTGGATCAGCCGCTTGCCGCCGTCGTCGGCCGGGTGGGCCTTGCCGGCCACCACGATCTGCACCGGACGGGTGGGGTGCAGCAGCAGGCCGCGCAGCCGCTCCGCGTCGCGCAGCATCAGGGTGAGCCGCTTGTAGGAGGGCACCCGGCGGGCGAAGCCGATGGTGAGCACGTCGGGGTCGAGCACCGAGGAGACCCAGCCGAGCTCGGCCTCGCCGGCCCCGCGCTGGCGCCAGGAGGCGCGCAGCCGGCGGCGGGCCTCCTCCACCAGCTGGGCGCGCAGGGCGCGGCGGAGGTCCCAGATCTCGGTGGTGCCGATCGCCTCCAGGCCGGTCCAGCGGGTGGCCTCGCCGGTGGTCATCGCCTCCTCGGCGCGCTCGGCGCCGATCTCGGCGGCGCCGAGCCGCACCACGGCCGGGTCGATCCAGGTGGCGGCGTGCACGCCGTTGGTGACCGAGGTGATCGGCACCTCGGAGGGGTCGAAGCCGGGCCAGAGGCCGTTGAACATCGAGCGGCTGACCTCGCCGTGCAGGGTGGAGACCCCGTTGGCGCGCTGGGCCAGCCGCAGGCCCATGGCGGCCATGTTGAACAGCTTCGGGTCCCCGCCGTACCAGGTCTCGGCGCCGAGCGCGAGCACCCGGTCGACCGGGACGCCGGGCAGCGCGGCGTCGCCGCCGAAGTGGCGGGCGACGAGGTCGCGGTCGAAGCGGTCGATGCCGGCCGGGACCGGCGTGTGGGTGGTGAAGAGGGTGCCGGCCCGGACGGACTCCAGGGCGGCGGCGAAGTCCGGACCGTCCGGCTCCTCGGCGACGAGTTCGCGGATCCGTTCGACGCCGAGGAACCCGGCGTGGCCCTCGTTGGTGTGGAAGACCTCGGGGGCGGGGTGTCCGGTGAGCCGGCAGTAGACGCGCACCGCCCGTACACCGCCGATGCCGAGCAGCATCTCCTGCAGCAGCCGGTGCTCGCTGCCGCCGCCGTACAGCCGGTCGGTGACGTCGCGTTCGGCGGGTGAGTTGGCCTCGATGTCGGAGTCGAGCAGCAGCAGCGGCACCCGCCCGACCTGGGCCTTCCAGATCCGGGCGGCCAGGGTGCGGCCGCCGGGCAGGGCGAGGTCGACCCTGCCGGGGGTGCCGTCGGCCTCCCGGAGCGGGCTGACCGCGAGCTCGTCCGGGTCGAGCAGCGGGTAGCGCTCCTGCTGCCAGCCGTCCCGGCCGAGGGACTGCCGGAAGTAGCCGTGCCGGTAGAACAGCCCGACGCCGATGACCGGGACGCCGAGGTCGCTGGCGGCCTTGAGGTGGTCGCCGGCCAGGATGCCGAGCCCGCCGGAGTACTGGGGCAGCGCGGCGGCGATGCCGTACTCGGGCGAGAAGTAGGCGATCGCGGCGGGCAGCGGGGCGGCGTCGGCCTCCTGCTGCCGGGTCTGGTACCAGCGCGGGCCGGTCAGGTAGTCGCGCAGGTCGTCGGCGAGGTCGCCGAGTCTGCGCAGGAACCGCCGGTCGGCGGCGAGCGCGGCGAGCCGGCCGGCCGGGACCTCCCCGAGCAGCCGCACCGGGTCCTCGCCGGTCGCGGCCCAGACCTCCGGGTCCACGGACCGGAACAGGTCCCTGGTCTCGGGGTGCCAGGACCAGCGCAGGTTGAGGGCCAGCTCGTGCAACGGCTGGAGTTGTTCGGGCAGGACGGTGCGGACGGTGAATCTGCGGATTGCCTTCACGGCGTGAAGCGTAGCCGTGGCAGTCGGCCCGACAGTGCGTCAAGTGGGCTATTGGGCATCCGTTCGGGCTATTGATGAGATCGCATTCGGCGCATTGGACTGCACGGGGGGCGCGCGAGGCGCACATTTCGAGGAGCCGCGCTACCAATGCGTGAACTCTTCGGTACGGATCCATTTCCGATGGCGCATCCGCTCGGGAGAAGACCCGAAACTACTGTCGTACCGCTGCAAAAACCTTGTCGCCGGTGCGAGGATGACCGAAGGTCGTTGATGCTGTGGGGAGTGCGGCGACGGGTGGCGTCCCCCTTGAAGCAGCACGTCCAAATCCTTTTCGCGTTGGCCGTTCCCGCTCTTCTTAGCCCATTCGGCGCTCACCGCGCACCGACGCGTGTCCTCGCGCCCGGCCCGCTCGTTCACGGGTGGACCGGGCCGCCCAGGGGCGTGCCCCCGGAGGCGTGCGCCGGGACGCGCACGGGCTCAGGGGCGACCCGCCACCGGCTCGGCGGGCGCCGGGCAGGTTGCCGGGGACAGCGGCGCGGGCAGGCTCCGGTCGCACGTCCTCCCCACCCAGCAGTCCTCCCGGTACTCCCCTGGCCCGACCCCCCGGCCCGCGGGAGCTGCCGCCGATCTCGGGCAGGAGTTTGGCATGCACGGCGACACGCGGGATCAGTCCACACCGGTGGCCGAAGCCCTCGACTCAGCGGTCGCGGAATCCTCCGGACGGATGGATTCTGACACTCGGACAGATCCGGCGATGCCTGCGCCCAGGGCGTCCGGCGCCGTCCGTACCGGATCCTCCGAATCCCAACCCCCCGCGGCCCCGCCGTCAGCGGCGCGGTCCTCCGAAGCGACCCGACAACCCGGGGCCGAGGAGGACCGGACCGCGGCACCCCGCCGGCGCACCACCACGCGCCGCACCACCGCGTCGGCCGCCACCCCGAAGGCCGACGCCGGGGCCGAGTCCGCGCCCCGCCGGACGACCGCCGCGAGGAAGGCGGCCGCCCCGAAGGCGACCGCCGCGAAGACCGCCGCCGCACCCGCGGCCGAACGCGCGGCCAAGCCCGCCCGCAAGCAAGCCGCCAGGCCCTCCGCCCGCAAGACAGAGAGCGACACCGTGATCGGCCGCATCCCCGTCCTGGACGTCAGCCCCCTCGTCGACGCCGGCCGCCGCCCGGCCAAGGCCGTCGCCGGCGAGACCTTCCTGGTCACCGCGACCGTCTTCCGGGAGGGCCACGACGCCGTCAACGCCAACGTGGTGCTGCGCGACCCGCGCGGCCGCAGCGGCCCGTGGACCCCGATGCGCGAGCTCGCCGAGGGCACCGACCGCTGGGGCGCGCACGTCACCCCGACCGCGCCCGGCCGCTGGTCGTACCTGGTGGAGGCGTGGAGCGACCCGATCGCCACCTGGCGCAAGGCCGCCGCGGTGAAGCTGCCCGCCGGGATCGACACCGCGCTGGTCCTGGAGGAGGG
>NZ_JBEORY010000036.1:0-73961 GCF_040302665.1 Kitasatospora sp. NPDC097691
AACCCGGAAGCTAAGCCTCACAGCGCCGATGGTACTGCAGGGGGGACCCTGTGGGAGAGTAGGACGCCGCCGAACAATCATTGTGAAGAACCCCCGTCCGGATTCCGGATGGGGGTTCTTTGCGTTTCCCGAAAACCCGATGAGCTGGTCTTCCTTCAACCCCGCAGGTGGTCCTAGGTCCACCTCGGGATTGGGGTGCCACGGCCAGTGTGGGTGGCCGGCGGTTCGTGAACACTGAGGGAGGACGATCGGTACCGGCCTCAGGAGCTTCCCGTGACAACAGTGAGTCGTACGAGCGGCACGACCGTACGTGCTCAGGCCCGGACGGCCTTCGCAGCCGGCGGCGAGGGGCTGGCCCGGCTTGCGATGGTGGTGCTCGCCGCGGTGCCGGGGGCGGTGCTGCCGGTGGGTGCCGCGATCATCGCGGGCGTGGTCATGTCCCAGTTGTTGGAGGCCTACGACCTGCAGGTCTTCTTCGCCCTGCTGGTGGGGGTGGCGGTCGGTGCCGTGGTGGCCGCCAACAACATCCGCCGCACCGCGAACCGTACGCGTGGACAGCTGGAGCGCTGGTTCGGCATCCGCCTGCCGGCGGTCTACGAGCCGATGCCGGGGCTGGAGTTGGACGACCGCGGGCACTGGTGGACGGGGTACTCGTACCACCGCTCGCAGACGGTGGCGAAGTACGCGCAGCTGGTCCACTGGGGTCTGCGGGACAGCACCACCCGCGGTGAGTTGACCTGGCTCGCCGTGAACCCGTTCCTGACGCTGGCCCTGGCCGGGCCGGTGGCCGCCCTGCTCGTGCTGGGGACGGCCTACGCCCTGGCGGGGCCGGTTCCGTCGGACGGGTTCGGGCCGCTGAACGCGCGCTCGGTGTCGGTCCTGCTGAGCATCGGGCTCGGGGCCGCCATGATCGTCGTCGGGATACTCGTGGCACCCTTCGCGGTGCGCGCGTACGCGGAGGCGGCCCGCCGGGTGCTGGACCGGGACGGCCGGGCGACGCACGCCCAGTTGACCAGGCGGGTGGCCGAGTTGACCGAGACGCGGGCGGACGCGGCGGGCAACCAGGCGGCCGAGCTGCGGCGGATCGAACGGGACCTGCACGACGGCGCGCAGGCGCGGCTGGTGGCGATCGGGATGACGCTGGGGACCATCGAACACCTCATGGACACCGATCAGACGGCGGCCCGGGAGCTCCTCGCCGAGGCCCGGCAGTCCTCGGCCCGGGCCCTTCAGGAGCTGCGGGACCTGGTGCGCGGTATCCACCCGCCGGTGCTCGCCGAGCGCGGACTGGGCGATGCCGTCCGGGCCCTGGCGCTGGACAGCTCGCTGCCGACCGAGGTGTGCGTCAGCCTGCCGGACCGGCCGGCGGCCCCGGTGGAGGCGGCGGTGTACTTCAGCATCTGCGAGCTGATGGCCAACGCGGCCAAGCACTCCGGCGCCGACCAGGTGTGGGTGGACATCCTGTACCGGGCAGGCTGCCTGCGGGTCACGGTGACGGACGACGGCGTGGGCGTGGCCGATCCCTCGCGGGGGACCGGACTGCGCGGGATCGAGAAGCGATTGGGTACCTTCGACGGTGTCCTCGCCATCGACAGCACGTCGGGCGGTCCCACCACCATCACCTTGGAGTTGCCGTGCGAGTTGTCCTCGCCGAGGACCTCTACCTCCTTCGCGAAGGCCTGATCAGGCTGCTGGAAGCGCACGGATTCACCGTGGTCGCGGCGGTGGAGACCGGGCCCGAGCTGCTGGAGGCACTGCTCGCCCACCGTCCGGACGTGGCCGTGGTCGACGTCCGGCTGCCGCCGACGCTCACCGACGAGGGCTTGCAGGCCGCGCTCAAGGCCCGCCGCGAGATCCAGGGCCTGCCCGTTCTGGTCCTCTCGCAGCACGTCCAGCAGCTGTACGCGCGGGAGTTGCTGGCGGACGGCACCGGTGGGATCGGCTACCTGCTGAAGGACCGGGTGTTCAACGCGGGGCAGTTCATCGACGCGGTCCGCCGGGTGGCGGCGGGCGGGACGGCGATGGACCCGGACGTGATCGCCAAGCTGATGCAGACCACCTCGCGCCGGCCGGGACCGCTGCTGCGGTTGTCCCCGCGCGAGCGCGAGGTGCTGGAGCTGATGGCCGAGGGCTGTTCCAACTCGGCGATCGCCGCCCGTCTCTCGGTGAGCGACGGCGCGGTGGCCAAGCACATCGCCAACATCTTCACCAAGCTCGAACTCGCTCCGGACGAGGACGCCAACCGTCGGGTGCTGGCCGTGCTGACGTACCTCAACGGCAGGGCGGGGCAGAGCCGCTGACGGTCCGGCCGGTCCTGAGGGGCGGGCCGGACCGTCAGCGGCCGCCGCCGTGCCGTGGACCGTGACACTCCAGGCTGCGGGAACGCTTAAACAGGTGTACGAGTAAACTCCGGTGGGCCGAGCCCGGAGGCTGTTCAGCCGCCCGGCGGCCCGACCAGCGGGACCCGACAGTCGAGGCAGCGTCCGGCCGCAGCCGACATCCAGGGGTTGATAGACGTAATGGCACGCCCAACGCTCACCAAGGCCCACCGAGGCCTGCTCGGCATGGTCGCGGCCGGTGCCTGCCTCATCTCGGGCATCGGATTCGCGGGCTCGTACAACGCGGTGCGCGAGCTGGCTCAGGAGAAAGGTTTCGGCGCCTTCTCCTACGCCTTCCCGATCGGCGTCGACGCGGGCATCGTCGTGCTCCTCGCGCTCGACCTGGTGCTGACCTGGCTGCGGATACCCTTCCCGATGCTCCGGCAGACCGCCTGGCTGCTGACCGTCGCCACCATCGCCTTCAACGCGGCCGCCTCCTGGGGCGACCCGCTCGGCATGGGCATGCACGCCGTCATCCCGGTGCTCTTCGTCGTCGTGGTCGAGGCCTCCCGCCACGCGGTCGGCCGGATCGCGGCGATCACGGCGGACCGCCACATGGAATCGGTCCGGGTGATGCGCTGGCTCCTGTCCCCGGTGCCGACCTTCCGGCTCTGGCGGCGGATGAAGCTCTGGGAGCTCCGCTCCTACGAGGAGGTCATCCGACTGGAACAGAACCGTCTGGTCTACCGGGCGCAGCTGCGCTTCCGCTACGGCCGCGGCTGGCGCCGCTCGGCGCCGATCCAGGCGCTGCTGCCGCTCAAGCTCGCCAAGTTCGGCGTTCCGCTGGATCCGGCGCTGCTCGACCGGCTGGACGACGAGGCCCGCGCGCGCGAGGCCGCGGAGGTGCCGGCGGGCCAGGAGTCGCGCGAGTTCGCGCCCCAGGGGGCCCGGGCCACGGCGATCGCTCCGGCGGCCGCTGCCCCGGCCCGTGCGCCGCAGCAGACCCAGCACCCGCAGCAGGCCCAGCAGGCCCCGCACCCGCAGCAGGCGCCGCAGGTCCAGGCGCAGCCCGGAGCGGCCCAGGCCGAGGCCGAGGCCCCGGCGGCCGCCGCACCGATGCCCGCCGAGGTGGCCGCGCCCATGCTGGCGAAGCTGGCGGCCGTCCGACTGCGCGCCGCGCAGGAGCCGGAGGCGGCGGGAGACGCGGTCCCGCAGCCGCGCCACGAGGAGCTGAACGTCTGGACCGAGCGCCCGGTCCGGACCACCGGCCACCCGGCCGACGGCGGCCCCGGCGGGCGGGTGCCGGGCCAGGCCTCGCCCTGGTTCAAGCCCCCGCGCCCGGTCGCCGATGAATCCGTTCCCGCCGACGCCCAGGCTGCCGCTCCCGGCCCCACCTCCGGCCCCGCTCCCTCCCTGTCCGGGCCCCGGCCGCAGGCCCCGCGTCCGGCCGCTCCGCAGCAGACCGAGCAGCCGGTCGCGCCGCAGCAGCCCCAGCAGCCGGGGCACCCCGCCCCGTCCGCCCAGGCCGCCCAGGCCGAGCAGCCGGTCCCGGCCGAGGAGCCCGCCCAAGCCGAGCACGCCGAAGCCCGTCCGACGTCCTCGCGGCTCGACCCGGACCTCGCCTACGAGGCCCTCGTCTCGTACATGGACGACCACAGCCACCAGCCCGACCCGCAGCGCCTCGCCGACTGGCTGACCAGGGAGTACGGCGTCACCGGCAAGGGCCCCGACGGCTCGGTCCACCCGAAGGAGGTCGCCGAGCTCTTCCCGGAGCTGCGCGACCGCTACGAGGCCGCCGGGAGGGACTGACCGGAGCGGCCGACCGTCCAGCGCTCGGTCGGCCATTGACGGCCGACCCCGCCGAAGCTACCTTCGCCTCAACAAATTGTTGAAGCGCTGGTTCGGCATGGAGGAGTGCGGATGTCGCAGGTCGAGGTCGACGGAAACGGGCCGACGGACGGGGCCTCCTTCTCCGCTGCCGCCCTGGCCGCCGTGGAGGCGCTGCTCGCGCCGGTCGACGCCGATCTGGCGCGCCGCTACCCGGGCGACTCCGGGACCAGGCAGCCGGTGCACACCGTCTACGTCCCGGCCGACGCCTTCGCCGCCGACACCGTGCGGGAGTGGGGCCGCCAGGCGCTGGCGGCCTTCGACGCCCATGCCGGCACCCCCGCCGAGCTGGCCCGCGCCCTCGGCGTCGCCGACGACGCACTGCTCGCCGACGTGCACGCCCGGGTCCGCGCCAAGCTGGAGCGCGAGCCGATCGAGGACCTGCGGGTCGACTTCGAGGACGGTTACGGCCCCCGCCCCGACCCCGAGGAGGACGCGGCCGCCGTCCGGGCCGCCGAGCTGGTCGCCGCGGCCGTGGCCGGGGGCGGCGCCCCGCCGTACATCGGCATCCGGATCAAGTGCATGGAGTCGCCGGTCCGTGCCCGCGGCATCCGCACCCTGGAGCTGTTCCTGGCCACCCTGCTCGCGGCCGGCGACCTGCCGGAGGGCCTGGTCCTGACCCTGCCCAAGGTCACCTACGCCGAGCAGGTCACCGCGCTGGTCCGGCTGCTGGAGGACTTCGAGCGCCGGGCCGGGCTGCCGGCCGGCCGCATCGGCTTCGAGATCCAGATCGAGACCACGCAGGCCATCCTCGGCCCGGACGGCCGGGCCACCGTCGCCCGGATGATCGAGGCCGCCGAAGGGCGGGCCACCGGCCTGCACTACGGCACCTTCGACTACAGCGCGGCCTGCGGAGTCAGCGCCGCCCACCAGAGCATGGACCACCCGGTCGCCGACCACGCGAAGGCGGTCATGCAGGTGGCCGCGGCCGGCACCGGCGTCCGGCTCTCCGACGGGTCGACCAACGTCATCCCGACCGGCTCCACCGAACAGGTGCACGCCGCCTGGAAGCTCCACCACGACCTGGTCCGCCGTTCGCTGGCGCGCGCCTACTACCAGGGCTGGGACATGCACCCGGCGCACCTGCCGACCCGTTACGTCGCGGTGTACTCCTTCTACCGCGAGGGCCTGGCGGCCGCCGCCGCCCGGCTGTCCGCGTACGTCGCCAAGGCGGGCGGCGACGTGATGGACGAACCGGCCACGGCCCGGGCGCTCAGCGGCTACCTGCTGCGCGGCCTGGACTGCGGTGCCGTCGACCTCGCCGAGGTCACCGCGCTGACCGGTCTGGACCGCGAGCGGCTGAACACCCTCGCCGGCCGCTGACCCCGGGGCCTCCGCCGCCCGGAGAAGCGATCGTCCGCCGGACCGGCCGTCACCGGCGATCGGCCGTCCGCCGGGCCGCCGACCCCGCGGCCGCCGATCCTCCGGTCCGCGCCAACTAGGCTGGCGGTGCCGCCCCGGCAACCGGGGTGCGCCGCCAGCCGTCGCCGTTCCCGGGAGAAGCACCGCGCCATGTCCGCCACGCCGGAGCCCACCGCCAGGCCGTACCTCACCATCCGGCGGGCCGGCAGCCACGAGATCGAGATCAAGAAGTCCCGGTTCATCTGCCACCTCGCCCGGGTCACCGACGAGGAGGAGGCGCAGGCCTTCATCGCCGGCATCCGCAAGCAGTACTGGGACGCCCGGCACAACTGCACCGCCTTCGTGGTCGGCGACGAGCAGCGCCGCGAGCGCTCCAGCGACGACGGCGAGCCCGGCGGCACGGCCGGGGTGCCGATGCTGGAGGTGCTGCGCCGACGCGGCCTGACCGACACGGCCGCCGTGGTCACCAGGTACTTCGGCGGGATCAAGCTCGGAGCGGGCGGCCTGGTGCGGGCGTACGGGAGCGCGGTGTCCGAGGCGGTGGACGGGATCGGGCTGCTGGAGCGCAGGCCGGTCGCGCTGCTCGCCGTGACGGTGGACCACGTCCGGGCCGGGCGGGTGGAGAACGACCTGCGGGCGGCCGGGTACGCGGTGAACGACCTGGCCTACGAGGCGGCGGGGGTGCGGATCGAGGTGGGCGTGCCGGAGCCCGGGGTGGCTGACTTCCACACCTGGCTGGCCGAGGCGACCGGGGGCACCGCGGCGGCCGTCCCGGCCGGTCGCACCTACGTCGAGGTGCCCGTCTGAGCACCGGGTGCGGCGCCGCCGGTCCGCGCGGGCGGCCCGCCCGACGCGCCGGGTTTCGGACACACATCCGGCCACATCGGCACCGGGCCTTCTCGGTGCCCCGGGGCGCCTGCCTAGCCTGAACCGGCCGTCGGCCAGGAGCCGTCCGGCAGCCCCGGGACACCTCCAGGAAGCCGACGCGATGCCCGTCGTCCAGACCATCACCCTGCCCCCGGGCGCCGGCACCGGCTGGCACTACCACCCGGGAAGGGTCGACGTGGTGGTGCTGTCCGGGACGCTGACCCGGACCCTGCACGACGGCCGGGTCGAGGTCAGCCGCGCGGGCGACTCCCTGGTCGAGGAGGCAGGGCCGGTCCACGTCCACATCGGGCGCAACCTGGGGACCGAACCCGTGGTACTGATCGCGAACTACGCGGCCCCGGCAGGCTGCCCGCTGGCCGTCCCGGTCCCGGAACCCGCCTGGAACCGCAGCTCAGCCGGGCCGGCCGGGGCCTGAGGGGGGCCTGAGCGGGGGTCCGAGGTCCGGACGGGAGCCCGGGCGCGACACCCGCTGCGAGCCGCGTCCGGTAGCCCAGGCCGGGCGCCACGCGGAAGACGGCTTGAACAGATTCACTCGAACGTAGGGTCGTGGCCCGGAGTCGGAACTTCCGCTCCGGGCCATGGCGTTTCCTGGGCAAGGATCCGGCGGAACCGGACGAAACCCATCGATGGAGGACACAGGACCCCACCCCGCACCACGGAGGTATGCGCATGACCTCAGACCGTTGGACTTCAGACCGTTCGACCTCGCCCCGCCCGACCTCGAACCGCGCCCGCTCGCACGCCGGTTCCGACCTCCCCGGCCCCCGCGGTCCCGCGACGCCCTACCGGATGACCGTCACCACGGCGCTCCCGCACGCCGAGGCGGTCGCCCTGGCCGACGAACAGCTCGCCTCCTGGCTGAAACAGGAGGGTTGCGACGAGCCCCCGCCGGTGCTCGACGCACCGCCCCCCGAGGCGCCGGGGCTCGCGGAGCGCCTCCGCCTGGGCGAGCGCGTCCTGCTCGACCGCGACCACGGCCCGCTGCGCGGCGGCTCGGGCGCCGGCCGCTACGACCGCCGCCGCCTGCGCACCCCGGCCCCGCACGGCACCCAGCAGCTCACGCTCACCGTCGCCACCGGCGCCGACGGCCCCACCTGGGTCCGGTTGGAGGCCGAGACGCACAGCACCGGCAGCGGCGTCCGCACCCCCTGCCGGGTGCCGGTGCCCGAGCTGGCCCGCTCACTGCTGCCGCTGCTCGACGCCACCGACGGCCCGGCCGTCGTCCACACCGCTCCCCGGGTGATCACGGCCGACGCGGTGGACGCCCTGATCGACGAGCTGTGCGACCCGGAGCGCCGGCTGCCCACCGTGGTCGCCAGCGTCCCGGTGAACCTCCCGACCGACCGCTGGGTGGAGGACGTGGTCGGCCCGCTCTGCCACCAGCTGCCCGGCCTCGCCACCGCCTACGTGCTGGATCCCGGCGCCCGCACCGGGTTCAACGTCGCGCTGGAGTACCACTCCGTGTACGGCGGGGCGGTGCGCACCTACCTGCCCGAGGTCGACCCGGCCTCCCGGCTGGACGGCGCGCGACACCCGGTGCTCGCCCGGGGCCGAATAGAACAGGACCTGCGCCGCGCCGCCGGGCTGCTCGCCCGCGAACCGCGCCGCCTCGCCGCCGACCAGCCGCTGCCGGTGCCACTGGCGGCCGTCCCGGTGCTGCGCGTCCCGCCGCCGCAGCTCCGCCCGTCCGCCGGGCGGGCCGCCGACCCGAGCGCCGCGAGCCGGGGTGCCGACCTGGCCGTCGTCGGGGCCGAACTGGCCGAGCTCGCCCACGAGGAGCAGCAGGACCGCGCCGAGCAGCAGGCCAGGGCCGACGAGCTGGAGCGGGTCCGGCGCACCTTGCGCCTGGAGCGCCGCGACCGCCACGACACCCGGGACGGCCGGGACACCCGTGAGGGCCGTCTCCGCTCCGGCGCCCGCGCCCTGACCGGTCGTCACTGCACCACCCCGGGTGCCGGCCAGGCACTCGGTCCGCGTTTCGCCGCCCAGCCCGCCGACCGCTGCGGCAAGCCCGAGAGCTTCACCGAACTCATGGCCAGGATGGGAGAGTTCCCGCTGCTGACCTTCACCGGGGACCAGAAGAGCGCGCTCGCCCTGGACGAGCTCCAGCGCGTCGGAGCCGGCTGGGCCCGGCTCGCCTGGGACGGCCTGACCGCGCTTCAGGAGTACGCCGAGGCGGCGGTGCGCGGCAGGGCCGGCGGTGACTTCAAGCAGTGGTGCGAGCACACGCCGGAGGGCTGCCACCGCTTCCCGCCCCGCAAGGCGGTGCGCGGGGAGTCCAGGACGGTGTTCAGCCACACCAAGTGGAAGCGCGAACGGATGCTGCCGGTACCGGAATGCGTCGACGCCTCCCGGCGCGCGTTCATGGGCGCGCACCTGCGGATCGGCGGCGGCCGCACCGCGCCCCGGCTGCACTACCTGGACGACTGTTCCGGCAGTGGCCGGATCTACGTCGGCTACATCGGTCTGCACCTGACCAACACCCGCACCAACTGACCGGCTTGGCTGACCGCCGCGCCCGTTCGGTGGACAATGTCCGGCAGGGGGTGGGTCCGCAGGCTCGCCGACCGCCCCGGGCAGGCGCCGGACGAGCATGGGGGAACGACGACCGATGCAGCACTCAGCAGACGGCCGGTCCGACGGCAGCACCACCGTCCGGGTTCCCCAACCGGGCTTCCTCGCCTCGGTCTTCCGCGACCTCGGTGTCGATGAGGCCGCGGAGCCGGACGCCGCCGCCACCGGCCGCCCGGGCGGGGGCCCGGCCGGTGACGGTCCGGCCCGTCCGGGCCCCGCCGGGGGCACGGACCAAGGCACGCCCCGCCCGAGCGCCACCGATCCCGGCCCGGACGCCGCCGACGCGGGCGGGCCGGGTACGGCCGATCTGGGCGCCGGTGCCCCCGACGCGCCCGACCCGGAGGAGGCCGTCGCGGCGCACGCCCGCGCCGCCGCCCTGACCCACCACCGCACGGTCACCGTCCAGGCCGAGCACGAGAGGCTCGCCGAGCTGCTGCGGCGAGCCGCGCTGCCCGTCTCGGCCATGGACTTCGAGAGCCAGCTGCGCCACTACGAGCCCCGGCCCTACCCGGCCGACGGCCCGGGCGTCGCCGACGTGCCGGAGCCCCGCTGGGAGGACTTCGCACCCGCCGGGCCGGCCTCGGCCGACCCCGAGAGCAGCCCGTCCCGCCGTCTGCTCGACTCCGGCTACCAGCGCGAGCTCGCCGGGGCCAGGCTCGCCCATCAGCGCGCCCTGCGGCAGTGGCGCACCCGCCGGGCCGAGGCCGGCAGCCCGGCCGCGGACGAGTCCCGCCGTGCCCACGAGGCGGCCGAGGAGGCTCGCGCCCGCGCCGTGCGCGAGTACAACGAGAGCCTGGAGGAGTGCCGCCGCGCCTACCGGCTGGCCGAGCCGGCCGCCGTGGAATCACTGCTGGAGCGGGCGCTGGCAGCGGCCGAGACCGCGACCCAGGACCTCCCCGCCCCCTGCCGGGCGGTGTTCCGCCCGCTCACCCGCACCGCCGTGCTGGACCTCGACCTGCCGCCGCTCGACCTGGTGCCCTCGCTCGCCGGCTACCGGCTCGCCCCGGACGGCGACATCGTCCCGGTGCCGCGCCCGCCGGCCGACCGGGCCACCGACTACCTGCGGCTGGTCGCCCGGCTGGCCCTGCGCGCCCTGCAGGCCGCCGACGCGGTGGACACCGACGAGATACTCGCCGGCGTCGTCCTCAACGGCTGGCTGCGCGAGCCCGATGCGGCCGAACCGCTCTGCCTGGTCAGCGTGGACGCCGACCGCGACGCGCTGGCCCGCACCCGGCTGCTGCCGCCGGGGACCCCGTACGAGGACCGCGACGACGAGGGCGTCTACGCCGACGCCGAGCAGGACGAGGCCCTCGTCCGGCTGCGCCAGCTCGGCGCCGCCGTCACCCCGGACCCGTACGACCGGTCGGGTGTCCGGCCTGCCGCCCGGGCCGGGGCCACCGTGCCGGCCGCGCCCGACCTGTCCGCCAACGAGTTCGCCCAGCTGGTGCGCGACCTGCTCACCCGGGGCGGGATCGCCGAGTGGAGCGTGCGGCTGCGCGGCCCGGCCGGGCTGGTCGCCACCGGTGAGGGCGCACCCGGCAGCGCACTGCCCGGCCGCTGGGTGGTCTGGGCCTCCCGGGGCCCCGAGCCGGTCGCCGCGGAGGAGCTCGTCACGCTGGCCGAGGCGGTCGACGAGGAGTCCGCCGAGCGCGGCCTGCGGCTGACCACCGGCCGCTTCAGCGACGAGGCACTGGACCTCGCCGCCGCGGACGGCCACCGCCACATCCACCTGGTCGACGGCGACGGTGTCCGCGAGCTCGCCCGCACCCACCTCGGTCTGCCGCTCGCCGTCGGCCGCTGACCCTCCCCACCTGCGGCATCACCCCGACAGCCTCTCCGGCGGGCGCCCCGCCACGCCCGGACCGAGGCTGGGGAACGGGCCCCGGCCCCGCCCGGCACCCCGGTCGACTGCCGTCGAACGGCCGTCCGGTACGGTCGGCGGTCGGCCCGGCGACGGGCGGACCCCAGGGGGAGAGGAATGGGCAGAGCGCTCGGCAGACCACACGGCGGCACCGGCCACCCGGCCGCACCTGCGACGGAGGCGGCCCGATGACCGCCGTCCTGGTCGCCGCGGGGGCGTTCCTGATGACGCTGATCGGCGGCTTCGTCGCCCAGCGAACCGGCGACCGCCGCCACCTGGTGCTCGGCTTCGCGGCCGGCCTGATGCTCGGCGTGGTCGCCTTCGACCTGCTGCCCGAGGCGATCAACCAGGCGCCGGGAGAGGTCCACGGCGTGCCGCAGGCGCTCCTGATGTTCGCGGCCGGCTTCCTCACCATCCACGTGGTCGAGCGCGCGGTCGCCATCCACCGCGGCCACGAGGGCGAGTACGCCGAGCACACCCACGGCGGCCACCACCACGGGCACGCCCACGGTGCCGGGCAGCAGGGCGTCGGGCTGACCGCCGCACTGGCGCTGGTCGGCCACAGCGTGATGGACGGTTTCGCGATCGGCGCCGCCTTCCAGGCCGGCAGCACGGTCGGCACGGTGGTGGCCATCGCGGTGGTCGCCCACGACTTCGCGGACGGCTTCAACACCTACACGATCACCCGGCTGTACGGGAACAACAAGCGACGGGCGTTGACCCTGCTCGCGGCCGACGCGCTCGCCCCGGTGTCCGGTGCCGCGATCACCCTGGCGTTCACCATCCCGGAGCACCTGCTCGGCCTCTACCTGGGCTTCTTCTCCGGCTTCCTGCTCTACCTGGCGACCTCCGACATCCTCCCCGAGGCGCACAGCCCGCACCCCTCCCGCAGCACCCTGCTGTGCACCCTCGCCGGGGTCGGCTTCATGTGGCTGGTGATCGGCTTCGCCAAGTGAGCCCGCCGAGGTCTTCGGGCCTGACGGGATCACCGGAACCACTGGGACCACGAAGCCGGCCGGCCGGGGTCACTGGCCTTCCGCAGGCCCCGAGGCCTGCAGCCGGCCCCACCCCTCCCGCATCGCGGCCAGTGCCTCGGTGATGGCCGGCCGGCGGGACGCCCGGGAGCGCCAGAGCGCGAAGACCCGCCGACTCGGCTCCGGCGTCACCCGGCGGGCCGCCACCCCGGGCGGCAGCGGCCCCCGCCCGAGCTTCGGCACCAGGCCCATCCCGAGGCCGGCCGCGACCAGCGCGATCTGCGTCTCGAACTCGCCGACCTGGTAGCGCACGTCCGGCTCCTCACCGGCCTCGCGCAGGGTGCGGACCAGCCAGTCGTGGCAGATGTTGCCCGGCGGCACGCTGATCCAGCGCTGCCCGCAGAGCCGTGCCACCGGTACCGGGTCGAGCGCGGCCAACTCGTCGTCGGTGGGCAGCAGCAGGTCCACCGGATCCGTCCCGAGCTCCATCCGGGAGACCCCGTCCTGCACCGGCAGCGGCACGGTCGGCCAGTCCTGCACCAGCGCCAGGTCGACCTCGCCCCGGGCCACCAGATCGGCCGCCGGGTACGGATCGCGCTCCAGCAGCCGAACGTCCAGCTCCGGGCAGCGCCGCCGCAGATCGGCCAGCACCCCGGGCATCAGCCCGCGCGCGCCGGACGCGAACGCGGCCACCAGCAGCCGCCCGACCGCCTGGCCGCGCTGCTCCTCCAGCCGCACCTCGGCCTGCTCCACCAGCCCCAGCACGGTCTGCGCGGTGTCGGCCAGCTCGCGCGCCGCGTCGGTCAGCACCACGCCGCGACCCTGCCGCTCCAGCAGCACCGTCCGGGTCTCCCGCTCCAGCTTGGCGATCTGCTGCGAGACCGCCGAGGGCGTGAAGCCGAGCGCGGCCGCCGCCCCGCCGACCGAGCCGTGCACCGCCACCGCGTGCAGCGCCCGCAGGCGTCCCAAGTCCATCATGCAGTGATCCTAAAGTGTCTCCTTCAGTATTCATCGCTGGTGCTACACGGTTCAGCGCCACCATGCTCGACCCATGACCGCGACACCCGCCGCCGCGAGCGGCACCAGCACCACGAGCACCACGAGTACGAGCACGAGTGGTACGGCGATGGGCGGCGCGGGCATGAGCGCGCCCCACATCGCGCTGGCCGTCCTGGTGGCCGCCGTCTGGGGCCTCAACTTCGTCCTCATCCACGTCGGACTCGACAACTTCCCGCCGCTGCTCTTCTGCGCCCTGCGGTTCGCGGTCGTCGCCGTGCCGGCGGTCTTCTTCGTCGGCCCGCCCAAGGTGGCCCGGCGCTGGGTGGTGGCGGTCGGCGTGGTCCTCGGGGTGGTCAAGTTCGGGCTGCTCTTCCTCGGCATGCACGCCGGGATGCCGGCCGGCCTCTCCTCCCTGGTGCTCCAGGGGCAGGCCGGCTTCACCGCGCTGTTCGCCGCCGTGCTGCTGCGCGAACGCGCCGGCGGGCAGCGGTTGCTGGGCCTGGCCGTCGCCTTCGCGGGCATCGCGCTGAGCGCGTACGATCAGGGCGCGGGAGGTCCGCTGGGCGCCTTCGCACTGGTCGTCCTGGCCGCCGTCGCCTGGGGCCTGGCCAACGTGCTGACCCGCAAGGCGGCGCCGCCGGACGCGCTGCGCTGGATGGTCTGGGTCAGCGCCGTCCCGCCGCTGCCGCTGCTGGGCCTGTCCCTGCTGGTCGAGGGCCCCGGGGCGGACCTGCGCGCGCTGCGCGAGATCACCCCCGCCGGGCTCGGCGCGATCGGCTACGTCGGGCTCGTCTCCACCCTGCTGGGCTTCGTCGCCTGGAGCTTCCTGCTGCGCACCTACGACGCCACCGCCGTCGCGCCCTACTCCCTGCTGGTGCCGGTGTTCGGGATGTCCTCGGCCTGGCTGCTGCTCGGCGAACGGGTCACTCCGACGGCCGCCGCGGCCGCGCTGCTGGTGATCGCCGGGATCGGGATCACCGCGCTGCGTCCGGGGGCGCCGAGCGCCGCGGTGGCCCGGCTGCGAGGAACCGGGCCTCGGCGGAGCGCAGCACTCGCAGCAGCACCTCCTCGTCGGCGGGGCTGACCTCGCCGAAGTACTCCTGCGCCACCTCGTCGCGGACCTGCCCGATCCGTTCCACCGCCGCGCGACCGGCCTCGGTCAGCAGGATCCGCACGGCCCGTCGGTCGGCCGGGTCGGGGCTGCGCTCGACCAGGCCGGCCTCCTCCAGCGCGTCGACCACGGTGGTGGCCGAGCGCGGGGCGATGTGCAGCTTGTCGGCGAGGTCGCTCAGCCGCATCGCGTGGTCCGGCGTCTCGCAGCCCGGCACGTGCGCGAGGGTGCGCAGCGCCCGGGCCTGGCCGGGGGTGATGCCGTACGGCTCCAGCCGCCAGCCGGTCTGGCGGCGGATCCGCTTGATCGCCCTGGTCATCGAGTCCGCCAGTTCGGCGGCGGAGCCGGGGGAGTCCGGGGAGTCGTTGGGACCGGTGGGGCCGGGGGAGTCGGGGGAGTCGGCGCAACCGCCGGAGCCGAGGGAGCCGGGCCGGGGGGCGGAGGAGGAGTCCGCCGGGTCGTCGGTCGGCGTGGTGGTCATCGGCGGTCTCCTCGGCTGGTGTCCGGCCAAGCGTAGCGACCGGTCCGGTGCTCCCGTGTGGTCGGCCGACGACGGTCGGGGAAATATGTTGAGCTTAGCTCAGTATCTGGGCTAGCGTAGGCGCCAGTGAGGGGGCCCTAAGTTCCCTCCCCGACCCTGGAGGGCCCATGCCCGTTTCCACCGCACGCGTCGCCACCGACCGCCCCGGCCGCTACGCCAAGCAGCTCGCCGCCCACATGGGGCGCAAGATCGAGGCCGCCTACTCCGAGGACACCGGCCGCGGCACGCTGGTCTTCGGTGCCGGCACCGCCACCCTGGAGGCGCAGCCCGACGCGCTGCTGCTCACCGTCGAGGGCGAGCGCGAGAACCTGCCCGGTCTGGAAGACGTCGTCGGCCGCCACCTCGTCCGCTTCGGCGCCCGAGACGAGCTCGTCGTCGAGTGGCACCGCGACAACGGCGAGGCCGGCCTGGTTCACCGCAACGAGGACCCCGAGGCCTGACGGCTCCCGGCCTCCGGGCGGGGCAGCCACCGGTCGAGCGGCCACAACACCAGGACGGCCAGGCACCAGCTGGCCACCACGTCCAGCAGCCAGTGGAAGTCGCTCCACACCAGCCCCGCGCCCACGCCGAGCGCCAGCAGAGCCGCGCCCGCCGTCAGCCCCCGGGCGGCGCGCGGCCCCGACACCCGTGCCAGCAGCAGCGCCGCCACCCCGTACGAGATCGCCGCGGTCGCCGTGTGCCCGGACGGGTACCAACCCCACTGCTCCGGCGTCAGCGGATCCCCCAGCGGGCCCGGCCGGGCGAACGCCGCCTTCGCCGGCACCACCAACAGCGGGATCAGCCCCGACGTCAGCGCCGCCACCGGCAGCGGCAGCCACCAGCGACCGGTGCCGGCCCGGCGCCACCACCACGCGGCCGACGCGCCGGCCAGCAGCAGCGCCGGGATCGCCGGGACGCTGCTGCCCAGGTCCGACAGGGCGCGGCCGAGGTGGTCGAGCAGCGCGTTCGGGGCATCGTGGCGGGCCGTGTGCACGGCCCGGCGGACCCAGCGGTCCAGCCCGAGCAGCGGACCGGCCACCGCCACCTGCCAGGACACCGCCAGCAGCACCACCGCCACCACCACCGGCACGGCCGACGACCGCGCCGTCCGGGCCGGCCGGGCAGACCGTGCCGGGGCGGCGGAGAGCCGGGCAGACCGGTCCGGGACAGCGGACAGCCGCCCCGGAGCAGGGGGGAGAGCTCCGGGGCGGCTCTGATGATCGCCGTTCCGCGCGCCCCGGGGGGTGTGGGTCGGACGGTCGGTCGATCGGCCTTCGGTATGCACCGCCCCTCCCGGGGCAGCCTGGTTGTCCTCGCGGGGCGCGCACGGACCCGCCACCGAGGGCGGCTCCGCGGACGGCTCCGCCAATGGCTGAGGCTCGCTGTCCATCTGTGATGACACTACGTCAACAGCCCTTCCACGCCGAGCGCCTTCAGCGATTCCGCACATCATCTTCACCCTGCGCCGGGCAACCTCCGGGACGTCCCGTCGATCATGCCCGGCCGCCGTGCCGGGCCCGCGAACGGCTTCCGCACAACCGAACGGCCCGTGCGGACCAGAGGTCCCCACGGGCCGTTCAGCGCTGTCCGGACATCCCTCCGGCGGGCAGGTGGCGCCTGGATCAGGCGGCGGTGACACCCTGGAGCGCGAAGGCGCCCTCGATGATGTCCAGACCCTCGGTGAGCAGGTGCTCCGGGATCACCAGCGGCGGCAGGAAGCGCAGCACGTTGCCGTAGGTGCCGGCGGTGAGGACCACCAGACCCTCGGCGTGGCAGGCCTTGGCGATCGCGGCGGTGACCTCCGGGTTCGGCTCCTTGGAGCCCGGCTTCACCAGCTCGACGGCGATCATCGCGCCGCGGCCGCGGACCTCGCCGATCACGTCGAACTTCTCCTGCATCGCCCGCAGGCGGCCCAGCATGACCTCGCCGATCCGCTGCGCCTTGCCGTTGAGGTCCAGCTCCTTCATGGTCTCGATGGAGCCCAGGGCGGCGGCGCAGGCCACCGGGTTGCCACCGTAGGTGCCGCCCAGGCCGCCGGCGTGCGCGGCGTCCATGATCTCGGCGCGGCCGGTCACGGCGGCCAGCGGCAGACCGCCGGCGATGCCCTTGGCAGTGGTGATCAGGTCCGGGACGATGCCCTCGTCGTCACAGGCGAACCACTGACCGGTGCGGCAGAAACCGGTCTGGATCTCGTCCGCGACGAACACGATGCCGTTCGCCTTCGCGTACTCCACGATCGCCGGCAGGAAGCCCTTGGCCGGCTCGATGAAGCCGCCCTCACCCTGGATCGGCTCGATGATGATCGCGGCGACGTTCTCGGCGCCGATCTGCTTGTTGATGATGTCGATCGCCTGCGCGGCGGCCTCGGCGGCGCAGTTCTCGGCACCGGTCAGCCAGCGGTAGGGGTAGGCCACCGGCACCCGGTGGATCTCCGGGGCGAACGGACCGAAGCCCTGCTTGTACGGCATGTTCTTCGCCGTCAGGCCCATGGTCAGGTTCGTACGGCCGTGGTAGCCGTGGTCGAACACCACGACAGCGGTGCGCTTGGTGTAGGCGCGGGCGATCTTCACCGCGTTCTCGACCGCCTCGGCGCCCGAGTTGAACAGCGCGGTGCGCTTCTGGTGGTCACCCGGGGTCAGCTCGTTCAGCTGCTCGGCGACAGCCACGTAACCCTCGTACGGGGTCACCATGAAACAGGTGTGGGTGAAGGCGGCCAGCTGCTCGCTCGCCTTGGCCACCACGGCCTCGGCGCTGTTGCCGACGTTGGTCACGGCGATGCCGGAGCCGAAGTCGATCAGCGAGTTGCCGTCCACGTCCTCCAGCACACCGCCGTTGGCACGGGACACGTACACCGGCAGGGTGGTGCCGACGCCGGCCGCCACCGCATCCAGCTTGCGGGCCTGCAGCTCCTGCGACTTCGGACCGGGGATCGCGGTGACCAGGCGGCGCTCCTGCGGGAGCGGCGTTGCGGCGCTCATGGGGTTTCTCCAGACTTCTCGGCTCGGTGCTTCGCAGGCTAAGGCCGCCCTCCCCACCCAGGCATGCGCCACTCGGTAGCAGTGCGCCGTCCGACTTGTCCTGCACGGCCAGCGCGGGTTGCGCGACTACCCGCAGGCCCCGCTCCACTACCCTGAGCGCGGGCGTGTCGCCGATACGGCGGCATGGGTATGGCGGCACCGACGGCGGTCGGGCCGGGGCGGGCGAGGGAGCGGGGCCGTACATGGCACAGGACGGGTCACACCACCACGGCGACCGCACCACCACCAGACCCCCGACCCCCCTGCCCCACCCGCGGCCCGGCGCCTCCTCCTCGTCCTTCGACCTCCCGGCGTGGGTCGCGATTCCGCGGCCGGATGCGGCGCCCGGGATCTTTCGGCAGGGTTACAAGTGGATCGACCCCACCGAGGCGGAGGAGTCGAAGGTCCCCACCGGACAGTTGTTGTGGCGCGCCGGGTTGAATCTCGTCGCGACCGTCGCTACGTACTACATCGGCACGCTCGTGCTGGTGTGGGCGGTGGGGCTTCTCGGTTGGTTCGCCGGAACGTCGCCGGAACAGTTCAATGCAGTGCAGATCCTCATCAACCTGATCACCATCAGTTGCGCCGCCGCGGTGTTCTGGCGCACCGGTCGGTGGCGAGAGGTGGGTCGGCGTTTCCTCACGCCAACCGGGTGGCGGACGAATGTCGCTCCGGTCCTCGCTCGTGCCATCACCCATGAGGGGCCTGCTCCGACCAGGCCGCTCGTGCACTCCGAACCGGCGTCGGTCACCGACCCGTGGTTCGCCCAACGGTCGGGTGGGGCGTCGGCGGCGGCGGAGAAGTTGGACCGGGCGGAAACCGGGGACGTCGACTACGTCCGGATCCAGCGGGCATGGGAGTCCGCCCAGGCGGATGCCGTCTTCCTCCCTGCCTTCGTCGATCAGGTGCTCTCCCGAGGCGCAGCGGCCTTCTCCCACCCGTCGGAGGCTCGAGACCTGGCGACTCGAAAGGCGTGGCACGACCTGCTGCTGCAACAGGTGCGCCTTGGCACGACCCAGGACGTCGTGAAGAACCCGCACGGGCATCGGTCGACCGGATTCGCTCTGGACCCCACGGTCCTGGGGACGTCGCTGCTCGCTGTCGGTCCTGCGGGGACTGGTAAGACAGCGCGGCTCGCCAGACCGGTCACGGAGGCCTTGTGTCTTCAGACGCTGGCCGGAACGGCGTGCGTGGTGGTGGTGGGAGCAGCGGACGCGGACCTCGGCCCGGACTCCTGGTACGACGTGGTGATCGCGCCGGGCGAACCGGGTTCGATCTACGGACTGGACCTCTACGGAGCGACTCAGGATTCGGACGAGGCGGCCGCGAGGCTGGCCGACGCGCTGCTGCCGGACGAGTTGATCGCGCGCGCGGAGAGCGCCCGGACGACCCTTCAACAGGTGGTCGGGCCGTTCCACACCGCTTACGGGCGCTACCCGGGAGTCCGCGAGCTCCGGGCGCTGCTGTCCGGAGAACCGGAGGTGATGGAGCCGCTGGTCAAGGCCCTTCGGGCAGCGGGCCAGCTGGCCGTCTACGAGCGGGACCTCGACTTCCGGCAGCGGCAGCAAGAGCGAGCCGACGACCCGGGAGTCCTGCTGGCGGACCGCTTGGCACTACTCGATCGGCCGGCCTTTGCGGGGGCGTTCGCTACGGACGGTACGGGGCGTATGCCCTTCGCCATGCGGGCACTCGATCACCCATTGCGAGTCCGGGTGAAGCTGCCCGAGCGCAGTCATCCGGAGGCTGCCCGGATCCTCTCGCGTCTTGTGGTGGGCCAGTTCGTCGTCGCGGCGGCTGCCCGCGAGGACCGCTCGCTGTTCGCCGGGTTGGTCGTAGACGACGCGTCCGCCGCCGTGGACGCGAACACCATCCGGGGTCTCCAGCGAATGCGGGGCGCCAATGCGGGCGCGGTGCTCCTGCTCCGTACCTTGATGGACCTGCCGGAAGCGCTGAGGACGCCGCTCTTCGGGGCCGTCGGGTGCCGCATGGTCTTCCCCGGCATCGCTCCGTGGGACGGGAAGTTCTTCTCCGAGGCCTGGGGCACGCACGTCGTCCACGAAACCGAGATCACCCACACCCCCGACACCTCCGGTGGGGTGATAAGGCGGGCGGGGCGGGTCGGGCGGAAGGCGTTGTCGGGGACGACGGCGCAGACGGAGTCGGTGACGACGCGGGATGTGGAGCGGTTGCGGTGGTCGCCGTCGGATCTGGCGCACGCGTTGCCGGCGGGGCATGCGGTGGTGTCGTTGACGGCGGTGTCGGGGGAGCAGGTGCCGCCGTTGCTGGTGGACCTGCGGGGGTGAGCCCGGGGTGGGCCCCGGGGCGGGTCGGGGGGACGGGGTGGAAGTCGCCTTCGAGGTGGATTCGGCAGTGCCGGTTGTCCGGAGCGTCCATAATGAAGGGGAGAGACCCTCACCAGTCCCACGCCCCTCTCCTCGCCCGGCCGCAATGGCGCGGTCAGGTCGATCCCCCGAAGGTGCCATGCCCCCCACACTCGCCTCCGTCGTCCGCAACAGCTCGCTCCATCTGACGGTTCTCGCCGGCGCGGACCACTTGGAGCGGCCGGTCCGCTGGGTGCACACCAGTGAGCTGGACGACCCGACGCCGTTCCTGGAGGGTGGCGAGCTGCTGCTCACCACCGGTATCAAGCTGGGCCGTACGGCGGCGCAGCTGCAGGCGTACGTGCACCGGCTGGCCGATGCCGGGGTGGTGGGGCTGGGGCTCGGGGTGGGGTTGTCGCACACCGAGGTGCCGCAGCCGTTGGTGGACGCGGCGGCGCAGCGGGGGCTGCCGCTGCTGCGGGTGCCGGAGCCGACGCCGTTCATCGCGATCAGCAAGGTGGTGTCGGCGGCGCTGGCCGCGGAGCAGTACGAGGCGGTGACGACGAGCTTCGAGGCGCAGGAGGAGCTGACCCGGGCGGCGCTGGGCAAGGACGGTACGACGGCCGTGGTGCGCCGGTTGGCGGCGCGGCTGGGTGGCTGGGCGGCCCTGTACGACGGGTCGGGCGCGCTGTCGGTGGTGGCGCCGGACTGGGCGGCGCGGCGGGCCGGGCGGCTGGCGGCGGAGGTGGACCGGCTGCGTCGGCGGCCGGCGCCGTCGAGTGCCGCGCTGCAGGGGCGCGCACCGGGGATAGACACGGCGGACGAGGACTACGTGGTGGTCCAGTCGCTGGGGGCGGACCGGCGGGCGCGGGGTTTCCTCGCGGTCGGGACCGAGGACCGGATCACGCCGACCGAGCGGTACGTGTTGAACGCGGCGGTGGCGCTGCTGACCCTCACCCTGGAGCGCTCGCGCGAGCTGCGGCAGGCGGAGGAGCGGATGGGTGCGGCGCTGCTGCGGATGGTGCTGGCCGGTGAGGTGGCGACGGCCCGGCAGGTGGCGGCGGGGCTGTTCGGCGGTCTGCCGGAGGGGACGATACGGGTCCTGGTGGCCGGGGCCGGTGCGGGGAACGCGGATGCCGCGGAGGCGGTCGGGGAGTTGGGCGACCGGGCGGAGCAGGCGGGTTCCCGGGTGGGCGAGAAGCTGCTGGTGGCGCGGGAGGACGGCGCGCACGGGCCGCGGCTGATGGTGCTGGCGCTGGACAACGGCGCGGTGCACCGGGCGTGCCTGGGTGCGGTGGAGGAGCACGAGGGGCTGTCGCTGGGCGTGTCGGCGCCGGCCGCGTTGGAGGAGGCCGGGACGGCGCACGCGCAGGCCGAGCGGGCGCTGGCGGTGGCGCTGCGCGGCGGTCGCCGGTCGGTGGACCACGAGGAGGTCGGCGCGGGTTCGCTGCTGCCGCTGCTCGGGGAGGACGCGGTGACGGCGTTCGCGGAGGGGCTGTTGCGGCCGCTGCGCGAGCACGACCGGACGGCCCGCGGTGACCTGGTGGCCTCGCTGCGGGCGTGGCTGTCCCGGCACGGTCAGTGGGACGCGGCGGCGGCGGACCTGGGGGTGCACCGGCACACGCTGCGCTACCGGATGCGGCGGGTCGAGGAGCTGCTGGGCCGCTCGTTGGACGACACGGACGTGCGGATGGAGCTGTGGCTGGCGCTTCGTTCCGGCGAGGAGTAGATCACCCGGCTGAGCGCCCGGTTGAACGCCCGCCGGAAACGGAACGCCCTGCCGAACACCCGCCCGAACACCCGCCCGGACACCCGCCCGGACGCCCAGCCGAGGCCCGTCCGGACGCCCAGCCGAGGCCCGTCCGGACGTCGGTCCGAACGCCCGTCCGGACGCCCCGCTGGACGTGGTGGAGTGGCCTCGCAGCCGAACGCTCCTAGTCGGCCAATCCGGTCGGCGTGCCGACGCACCTACCCTCGGGTTCTGGTCCCACGTCCGTGCGGGCCGTACGACGACGAGGAGAGGGCCGGTACCACGGTGACCACCACGTACGATTTCTGGCTCGCTGGCCGCCGGGCGAGCGGTGACGCCGACTTCGAGGTGCACAACAGCTGGGACGGCCGTCTGGTCGGCAAGGTGAGCATCCCGACCGAGGCCCAGGTCGAGGAGGCGCTGGACGCCGCCGTCGCCGCGCTGCCGGTGTTCGCCGCGACCCCGGCGCACCAGCGTGCCGCCGCCCTGGACCACGTGGCCAAGCGGCTGGCCGAGCGCACCGAGGAGCTCGCCCAGCTGATCACCGCCGAGAACGGCAAGCCGATCAAGTGGGCCCGCGGCGAGGTCGGCCGCGCGGTGTCGGTCTTCCGCTGGGCTGCGGAGGAGGCGCGCCGCACCAACGGCGAGACCATGCGGCTGGACACCGACCCGGGCGGCGTGGGCCGCTTCGCGGTGGTGCGCCGCTTCCCGCGCGGTGTGGTGCTGGGCATCGCCCCGTTCAACTTCCCGCTGAACCTGGTCGCCCACAAGGTCGCCCCGGCGATCGCGGTCGGCGCCCCGATCATCCTGAAGCCGGCGCCGGCGACCCCGCTGTCCGCGATGGTGCTGGGCGAGATCCTGGCCGAGACGGACCTGCCGGCCGGTTCCTGGTCGATCCTGACCGTGCCGAACGACCGGATGCCGGCGCTGGTGCAGGACGACCGCCTGCCGGTGATCTCGTTCACCGGTTCGGACAAGGTCGGCTACCAGATCATGGACTCGGTGCCGCGCAAGCACTGCACCCTGGAGCTGGGCGGCAACGCCGCGGCCGTGGTCCTCGCGGACTGGTCCTCGGAGGCCGACCTGGACTGGGCGGCCACCCGGATCGCGATGTTCGCCAACTACCAGGGCGGCCAGTCCTGCATCTCGGTGCAGCGGGTGATCGCCGACGCGTCGGTGTACGACGCGCTGGTGGAGAAGGTCGTGGCCAAGGTCAAGGCGCAGGTCACCGGTGACCCGAACGACTCCGCGACGGACGTCGGCCCGCTGGTCGACGAGAACGCCGCGAAGCGCGTGGAGTCCTGGGTGGAGGACGCGGTCGCCAAGGGCGCCAAGGTGCTGACCGGTGGCACCCGTGAGGGCGCGACCTACGCCCCGACCGTGCTGGCCGAGCTGCCCGAGGACGCGATCCTGGCCAAGGCCGAGGTGTTCGGCCCGGTGCTGTCGCTGCACAAGGTGGACGGCGTGGCCGAGGCCTTCGCGGCCGTCAACGACTCCGCGTTCGGCCTGCAGGCGGGCGTGTTCACGCACGACGTGCAGACCGCCTTCCGCGCCCACCGGGAGCTGGAGGTCGGCGGTGTGATCATCGGCGACGCGCCGTCCTACCGCGCCGACCAGATGCCGTACGGCGGTGTGAAGGACTCCGGCGTCGGCCGTGAGGGCGTCAAGTACGCGATGGACGACTACACGGTCGAGAAGGTGCTGGTCCTGACCGGCCTCGACCTCTGATCGACTCGGTCCCTGATCGATTCGACCGCTGATCGGTTCGATCGCTGAATCGACCGCTGGATCGATCGATCGAGTGATCCGCTGACGCAGGGCCCGGTTCGACGAACCGGGCCCTGCGCGCGTTCAGCCGTCGTGCCCGGCCGCGGCGGCGACGGCCTCCTCGACGGTGGCGTTCCCGGCGACGAGCTCCAGGGTGAGTCCGGCGGTGCCGGGCTCGCGCAGCAGGGCGGCCAGGACGGCGGCGACGTCGGCCCGGTCCACCGCGCCGTGCGTGACCGCGGGGGCCAGCCGGACCAGGCCGGTGCCGGGGCCGTCGGTGAGCCGCCCCGGGCGCAGCACCGTCCAGTCCAGCGTGGTCCGGGCCCGTACCGCGTCGTCGGCGGCTCCCTTGGCGCGCAGGTAGGTCTCGAAGACCTCGTCGGCGGGGTGGTGGGCGTCGGCGTCGGCGCCCATCGAGGAGACGATCACGTACCGGCGGACGCCGGCGAGTTCGGCGGCGTCGGCGAGCAGGACGGCGGCGTCGCGGTCGACGGTGTTCTTGCGGGCGGCGCCGCTGCCCGGTCCGGCGCCGGCGGCGAAGACCACCGCGTCGGCGTCGGCGAGCAGTTCGGCGAGCCGGGGGGCCGCGGTGGCCTCCAGGTCGAGCAGCAGCGGCTCGGCTCCGGCGTCGATCAGGTCCCGGGCCTGTTCGGGGCGGCGGATGATCCCGGCGGGGCGGTCGCCGCGTGCGGCGAGCAGCCGTTCCAGTTCCATCGCGATCTGTCCGTGGCCCCCGGCGATGACGGTGCGCATGGCTCCGACGGTAGCCCGGGGGTGCCGGATCGTCCTGGGGAAGCCTCGGGAGGCCTCGGGAGGCCCCGGGAAGCCCCGGGGGAGTACGGGGGAGGTGCCTGGGACCGGTGTGGTCGCGGACAGGACACAATGGGCGCATGACTTCGCTCGCCCACCCGCAGCTGCGCTTCACGCCCACCGTGGCGGACCCCTCCGGCCCCCGGGAGCTGGTGATCCTCGGCTCCACCGGGTCGATCGGCACCCAGGCCATCGACGTGGTGCTCCGCAATCCGGACCGCTTCCGGGTGGTCGCCCTGTCGGCGGCCGGGGGCCGGGTGGAGCTGCTGGCCGAGCAGGCGCTGCAGCTGGGCGTGCACACCGTGGCCGTGGCCGACCCCGCGGCCGAGCCGGCGCTGCGCGAGGCGCTGGCCGCGAAGGCGGCGGGCCGTCCGCTGCCGACCGTGCTGGTGGGCCCGGACGCGGCGACCGAGCTGGCCGCGATGGAGTGCCACTCGGTGCTGAACGGCATCACCGGCTCGATCGGGCTGCGGCCGACGCTGGCCGCGCTGGCGGCCGGCCGGGTGCTGGTGCTGGCCAACAAGGAGTCGCTGATCGTCGGCGGCCCGTTGGTGAAGGCGGTGGCGAAGCCGGGGCAGATCGTGCCGGTGGACTCCGAGCACGCGGCGCTGTTCCAGGCGCTGGCCGGCGGCACCCGTGCCGAGGTGCGCAAGCTGGTGGTCACCGCCAGCGGCGGCCCGTTCCGCAACCGTACCCGTGAGCAGCTGGCCGGGGTGACCCCGCAGGACGCGCTGGCGCACCCGACCTGGGCGATGGGCCCGGTGGTCACGATCAACTCGGCCACCCTGGTCAACAAGGGCCTGGAGGTGATCGAGGCGCATCTGCTGTACGACGTGCCGTTCGACCGGATCGAGGTCGTCGTCCACCCGCAGTCGGTGGTGCATTCGATGGTGGAGTTCACCGACGGGTCGACGCTGGCGCAGGCCAGCCCGCCGGACATGCGGATGCCGATCGCGCTGGGCATGGGCTGGCCGGACCGGGTGCCGGACGCCGCCCCCGCCTGCGACTGGACGAAGGCCGCCACCTGGGAGTTCTTCCCGCTGGACGACGAGGCCTTCCCGGCGGTGGAGCTGGCCCGCGAGGTGGGCACCCTGGGCGGTACCGCTCCGGCCGTGTTCAACGCGGCCAACGAGGAATGTGTGGAGGCATTCCTGAAGGGCCGCCTCGCCTTCACCGGAATCGTGGACACTGTTGCCAAGGTCGTGGCCGAGCACGGTCAGCGCGACGGTCGGCCGGCGGCCTCGGGAACTTCCCTGACGGTGGAGGACGTCCTGCACGCGGAGGACTGGGCGCGCGCCCGGGCCCGCGAGCTGGCGGCGGGCTGACGGCCTCGATGCTGACGGCGTCGATAGCGGTAGGACGAGACGATGAGCGGAGCGGCATGACGGAGGACCAGCGGTGGCAACGGTTTTGACGGTGGTCGGCATCCTGGTCTTCGTCATCGGGCTGCTCATTTCGATCGCCTGGCACGAACTCGGCCACCTCTCCACGGCCAAGCTGTTCGGCATCCGGGTGCCGCAGTACATGGTCGGCTTCGGCCCGACCCTCTGGTCGCGTCGCAAGGGCGAGACCGAGTACGGCATCAAGGCGATCCCGTTCGGCGGGTACATCCGGATGATCGGGATGTTCCCGCCGGGCGACGACGGCCGGATCACCAAGCGCAGCAGCTCGCCCTGGCGGACCATGATCGAGGACGCCCGTGAGGCCTCCTACGAGGAGCTCCAGGAGGGTGACGAGCACCGGCTCTTCTACACCCGCAAGCCCTGGAAGCGCGTCATCGTCATGTTCGCCGGGCCGTTCATGAACCTGATCCTGGCGTTCGGGCTCTTCCTGACCGTCATGATGGGCTTCGGCGTCTCCATGAACGTGCCGACGGTCAGCACCGTCGCGCAGTGCGTGGTCAAGGCGGGCCAGCCGACCGACAACTGCCCGGCGGGCGCCCCGCAGACGCCGGCCGCGCAGGCCGGACTGAAGGCGGGGGACAAGATCGTCTCCTTCGACGGGGACCGGATCGGCACCTACGACCAGCTCCAGGCGGACATCCGCCGGTCGGCCGGGAAGACCGTCCCGGTGGTGATCCAGCGGGACGGGCAGCAGCTCACCCTCAACCCGACCATCGCCGTCAACGACGTCCAGAAGTACGACGGGAACAACGTCCCGATCAAGGGCCAGACCGTCCAGGCCGGGTTCCTCGGATTCACTCCGGCGAGTGGTGTCGTCCGGCTGGGCTTCGGGCAGTCGCTCGACCGGATGTACGACATGGCCGAGGGCGGGGTGAAGTCGCTGGTCGCCCTGCCCGGCAAGATCCCCGGGCTGTGGAACGCCGTCGTCGGCGACGCCCCGCGCGACCCGGACTCGCCGATCGGCATGGTCGGCGCCGCCCGGGTGAGCGGCGAGGTCTTCTCGCTCGACATCCCCGGCACCCAGCGGATCGCGTTCTTCGTGAACCTGCTGGCCGGCATCAACCTGTCGCTCTTCCTCTTCAACATGCTGCCGCTGCTCCCGCTGGACGGCGGCCACATCGCCGGCGCGGTCTGGGAGGCGGTCCGCCGCCGCTTCGCACAGTTGTTCAAGCGGCCCGACCCGGGCCCGTTCGACGTCGCCAAGCTGATGCCGGTGGCGTACGTCGTGGCCAGCATCTTCATCGGCTTCACGCTGCTGGTGATGGTCGCCGACCTGGTGAACCCGGTGAAGATCAGCTAGGGCGTTCGGGTACGGCGGGTGTGCTGGGGCCCGTTGCCGTGCCGTACCGTGGAGGCCGGGTGCGCGACGTCAGCGCGCCCGGCCTCGGCCGTCCCAGCGGCCGGGCGGTCGATCACACCTCTACCCCGGGGAACCCTGCGCACATGACCGCGATCTCGCTCGGTATTCCGTCCCTGCCGCTCAAGCCGCTCGCCAAGCGCCGGCACTCCCGGCAGATCATGGTCGGCAACGTGCCGGTCGGCGGCGACGCCCCGATCTCGGTGCAGTCGATGACCACCACCGTGACCTCGGACATCAACGCCACGCTGCAGCAGATCGCCCAGCTCACCGCGTCCGGCTGCCAGATCGTCCGGGTCGCCGTGCCCTCGCAGGACGACGCCGACGCGCTGCCGATCATCGCCAAGAAGTCGCAGATCCCGGTCATCGCGGACATCCACTTCCAGCCGAAGTACGTCTTCGCCGCGATCGACGCCGGCTGTGCGGCCGTGCGCGTGAACCCGGGCAACATCAAGGCCTTCGACGACAAGGTCGGCGAGATCGCCAAGGCCGCCAAGGACGCGGGCGTCCCGATCCGGATCGGCGTCAACGCCGGCTCGCTCGACAAGCGCCTGATGGAGAAGTACGGCCGGGCCACCCCGGAGGCGCTGGTCGAGTCCGCGCTGTGGGAGTGCTCGCTGTTCGAGGAGCACGACTTCCGCGACATCAAGATCTCGGTCAAGCACAACGACCCGGTCGTGATGATCAACGCCTACCGCCAGCTCGCCGCCGCCTGCGACTACCCGCTGCACCTCGGCGTGACCGAGGCCGGTCCGTCCTTCCAGGGCACCATCAAGTCGGCGGTCGCCTTCGGCGCGCTGCTGGCCGAGGGCATTGGCGACACCATCCGGGTCTCGCTCTCCGCCCCGCCGGCCGAGGAGATCAAGGTCGGCAACCAGATCCTGGAGTCGCTCGGGCTGCGCGAGCGCGGCCTGGAGATCGTCTCCTGCCCGTCCTGCGGCCGCGCCCAGGTGGACGTCTACAAGCTCGCCGAGGAGGTCACCGCCGGCCTGGAGGGCATGGAGGTGCCGCTGCGGGTGGCGGTCATGGGCTGCGTCGTGAACGGTCCGGGCGAGGCCCGCGAGGCCGACCTGGGCGTCGCCTCCGGCAACGGCAAGGGCCAGATCTTCGTCAAGGGCGAGGTCATCAAGACCGTCCCCGAGTCGAAGATCGTCGAGACCCTGATCGAGGAGGCGCTCAAGCTCGCCGAGCAGATGCAGGCGGCCGGCGTCGAGGCGGGGGCGCCGACCGTCGTCGCGGGCGAGTGAACCCGTAGCGTGTCCTGAATGGCGCGGGGATGCCCGCGTGAAGTCTTCCGGAAGCGGGGCCGTCCGTTCGTGGACGGCCCCGCAGCCGTAGCCGGGTGGGGCCACGGAGTAGGGTGCGGCCAGAGTCGTCTCAGTGAGGTGCTGTCTCGATGCTCGATCGAGGTGTGATGCTCCCGAGCTCTTTCCAGGCCGCCCGTGCCCTGGCCACCACCCGGGTGCTGGAGCCGCCCGACCTCGCGGACGCCCTGGAGATCCTCCACCGCGATCCGGTCGCCAACGCCTTCGTCGCGACCCGCGTCGAGGCCGTCGGGCTCGACCCGTGGCGGCTCGGCGGGGAGATCTGGGGCTGGTACGACGGGGACGGCGCGCTGGACGCGCTCTGCTACGCCGGGGCGAACCTGGTCCTGGTCGACGCCGGGCCGGAGGCGGTCGCGGCCTTCGCCGAGCGGGCCCGCCGGCAGGGGCGGCGCTGCTCCTCGATCGTCGGGCCGGCCGAGGCCACCGCGGGGTTCTGGGCACTGCTGGAGCGCAGTTGGGGACCGGCGCGTGAAGTCCGGGGCCACCAGCCGCTGTTGGCGACCTCGGTGCCGTCTGCGGAGATCGCGCCGGATCCGCTGGTGCGCAGGGTGCGGCGCGACGAGGTCGAGACGCTGATGCCGGCCTGCGTGGCGATGTTCACCGAGGAGGTCGGGGTGTCTCCGCTGGCGGGGGACGGGGGGCTGCTCTACCAGGCCCGGGTCGCCGAACTCGTTTCCACCGGGCGGTCGTTCGCGCGGTTCGGGGAGGACGGGCAGGTCGTCTTCAAGGCGGAGATCGGGGCGGTGACGCAGGGCGCCTGCCAGATCCAGGGCGTCTGGGTCGCGCCGGAGCACCGGGGGCAGGGCCTGTCGAAGGCGGGGATGGCGGCGGTCCTGGACATCGCGTTGCAGGAGGTGGCGCCCGTGGTGTCGCTCTACGTCAACGACTTCAACCTGCGGGCCAGGGCGGCCTATCGGCGGGTGGGGTTCCGGGAGGTCGGGGCGTTCATGAGCGTGCTGTTCTGAGGCCGTCGTCCGCGCCGGGCGGCCGTGTTCGGATCTTCGGCCGCGTCCGGTGGCCGCTGGTAGTAACGTCCGGAGCATGGATCAGCTGACCGGGGTGACGATCGGGGCCATCGACCTTGCGGCCTGGGCGCCGCAGGCGCTGGAGGTCCAGGCGGTGGCGTTCGGGCTCACGCCCGAGGAGGTCGCGGTACGGCTGCACATCGTCGGGCGGCACGCCCAGCAGCCGGGGGTGATCGCGTTCGGGGCGATGAGCGGCGGTCGGCTGGTCGGCTTCGGCTACGGGATGCCCAACCAGCGGGAGCACTGGTGGAGCACGGTGATCGAGCCCTACCTGACCGTCCGGGGGTACGCGGACTGGCTGGACGGCGTGTTCGCCGTCACCGAGCTGCACGTGCTGCCGGAGTTCCAGGGGCAGGGCGTCGGTTCGCGGCTCATCCGGACGCTGTGCGAGAGCTCGGGGCTGGACCGGAGCATCCTCTCGGCGATCGACGCGGAGACGCCGGCGCGGCGGCTGTACCGGGCCCTGGGGTACCAGGACCTGGCGCGGGCGGTGCGCTTCCCGGCGACGGACCGGCTGTACGCGGTGATGGGGGCCCGGCTGCCACTGCGGAGCTCGGGGGTCTGAGCGGGGTCGCCCGGACAGCGGGGCCGCCCGGACGGGGTGCCGTCAGAGCGAGCCGGCGAGTTCGAGGTGGAGTTCGGCGTCCTCGCGGCGGTCCGCGGCGAGGGATCGCAGGGCCAGGTCGACGGAGCGGAAGAGGGTCCAGCCGCGGAGGCGGTCCCGGTCCACGTCCAGCGCGTCGGAGAGCTGGTGGAGGCGGCGGCGGACGGCGGCGGGGACGCCGGGGGAGCCGAGCAGGGTGTCCGCGCGGTCCAGGGCGAGGCGGGCCAGGTCGTAGGCGCGCTCGCCGACGACGGGGCGCGGGTCGATGGCGAGCCAGGGGGCGCGGTCGGCGGCGAGGACGTTGCCGTGGTGGAAGTCGCCGTGCAGCAGGAAGGACTCGCCGGCGGTGTCGGTCAGGCCCCGGGCGGTCTCCAGGGCCTCGGTGATCAGGGCCTGCGCCTCGGTGGCCGCGGGGTGGGTGCGCTGTTCCACGACCCGGTCGGCGGTGGCGGCGACCCGTTGGGCGAGGGTGGGCAACGGGTGCTCCCCGGGGAGCTCCACCCAGAGTCGGTGCAGCAGGCTGGTGGCCTCCAGCATGGCCTTGGGCTCGGCGAGGGAGCGCAGCGGGATCTCGCCGTGCAGGCGTTCCAGGAGGAGGACACCCTCGGCGGGGTCGGCGTCGAGGAGGAGGACGGCTCCCCGGCCGGCCCAGTGGGTGAGCGCCGCGTGCTCGTGGGCGGTCTCGGGGGTGAGCAGACCGGCCTTGAGGACGGCGGGCGAGAGGTCGTCGCGGTGGACGTACGCGATCAGGCTGAGGCTGCCACCGGGGTCGAGGACGCGTTCCAGGGTGAGGCCCCAGTCGGCGAGGTGGGCGGCTGCCCGGGCGGGCAGGGTGGCGAGCCACTGGCGGCCCGCTTCGCCCTGGGTGGCGGTGACGGTGTTCGTCAGCCAGGTGGGGACGGTGATGGTGGGTGCGGCTCCCGACATGGGTCCATTGTCGGGCTTCGGCGGCGTGGGCGGGGTGCTCGGGTGGGTGTCGGGCGGTTGGGTGTCGCGGGTCGGGGTCCTCAGGGGCCGGTGGGCGAGGGGGTCGGGGCCTGGTCCTCGATGCCGGGGAAGGGCTGGTCGGGGGCGCCCCAGCGGTGGGCGCGGAGGGCGCAGTCGCGCAGGGCGAGGGCGGCGGTGAGCCGGTGCGGGGCGGGGACGGCGGCGACCAGGTCGGCGTAGACGGTGGTCAGGCGGGTTTCGAGGTGGGCGGCGAGCTTGGCGGCGTCGGCGGGGGAGGCGACCGGGAAGGGCAGCCGGTAGCCGCCGGCGGCGGGGCTGGGGGCGGCGCCGAGGGCGGAGACCAGGCGCTGCCAGGTGTCGCGCTGGGCCTGGTGGGCGGCGTGGGCCGTGCGGGCGTCGGCGAGTTGGGGGTCCCCGGGCAGGTGGGCGCCGACGACGCCGTAGCCGTAGATCGCGGCGTGCTCGGCGCCGAGGGCGTTCTGGAGGGCGGTGAGGGCCGCGGGGGTGGCGCTCGGCGCGGGTGTGGCCGAGGGGGAGGCGGCGGGGCGGGCGGGTGCCGGTGGGGCGGCGGGGGCGCCCAGGACCGCCGCATGGACGCTGTCGGCGGCGGCGACGGAGGCGAGCAGGCGGGCGAGGGCCGGGCTCGCGGCGTCCAGGTCGGCGAGGCGGGACTCGCCGGTCCGGCGCTCCAGTCCGGCCAGGCCGAGGCCGTCCGGGGTGGGGACGGGGGTGGCGGCGGCGGGGTCGGCGGTCACGGGCGGTGACGGGACGGCCGAGGCGGTCAGGCCTTCGGCGAGGGCGGCGCGGTGCCGGGCGACCTCCGCGCGGAGGTCGGCGCTCCGGACGGAGGGAGGCGGGGGCAGGGTGTCGTACCCGGCGAGGAGGGCGTCGGTGGCGGCGATCGCGCGGCGGCGGACGGGGGTGTCCGGGTCGGGGCGCAGGCCCCCGGTGCCGGAGGTGGGGCCGGTGTGGTCGGCGGTGCAGGCGGTGAGGGTGAGCAGTCCGAGGGCCAGGAAGGTCCGTCGGCTGGGCGGCTGCATCGGGGTCACTCCGGGGCGTGTACGGGAGGACGGCCTCCCCGCCGGACCTCGTTGGCGTGAATGATTACAGAATCCCCACGTTCCGGGGCCCGGTTCGGGCACACCGGGCCCCGGGCGGGCACGTGTGAGCTTGCTCGCAGTGGGTGGTGTGCGAGCGGCCGGGGGTGGTCCGGAATCGGTGGTTGGGGGCTTCACCGGCTAGGCTTTGGGCCGAGCTGCCGTGACCCGGTGTGGCGCCGAGGGCGCGGGGCGACCTTCTGACAACAGCAGACGCGGCCGAGGAGTCCACCCGGATGAGCACCACCCACACCGACCGGCTGCGAGCGTTGCTGGAGCCGCTGGCCGCACAGGCCGGACTGGACCTGGAGGACGTCAGGGTCACCAAGGCGGGCAGCCGCCGGCAGGTGCAGATCGACGTCGACACCGACGGCGGCGTGGACATGGACACCATCGCCGAGTTCAGTCGGGTGGTCGGCGAGGCCCTGGACGAGTCGGACCTGATGGGGGACGACGCCTACCTGCTGGAGGTCGGCTCGCCGGGTGCGGAGCGTCCGCTGGTGCTGCCCCGGCACTGGCAGCGGGCCGAGGGCCGGCTGGCCGCGATCCACCTGGTCGACGGCGGGGAGATCGTCGCCCGGGTGCTGGAGGCCGACGAGGACGGCGCGCTGGTCGAGGTGCAGCCGGTGAAGGGGCGCGGCCGCCCGAAGGAGCGCCGTCTGGAGTACGGCGAGGTGGCCCGGGCGCGGGTCCAGGTGGAGTTCAACCGCAAGGACGACGAGAAGCTCCTGGACGAGGCCGCCGACTTCGACGAGGGGGACGACGGCGCCGAGTGACCCCCGGGTGCCGTACGACCATGACGAACGTGACGAAAGACGAGGAGGCGTAGCCGTGGACATCGACATGAGTGCCCTGCGCACGCTGGTCAACGAGAAGAACATCCCCTTCGACCTGCTGGTCGAGTCCATCGAGTCAGCCCTCCTCACCGCGTACCACCGCACCGAGGGCTCGCGCCGCCGCGCCCGGGTGCACCTGGACCGCAAGAGCGGCCATGTGACCGTGTGGGCCATGGAGGACCCGACGGAGCTGGACGAGGGCGTCGAGCCGAAGGAGTTCGACGACACCCCGAACGGTTTCGGCCGGATCGCGTCCAGCATCGGCATCCAGGTGATGATGCAGCGCCTGCGCGACGCCGCCGACGACCAGACCTTCGGCGAGTACGCGGGCAAGGAGGGCGACATCGTCACCGGTGTCGTCCAGCAGGGCAACGACCCGAAGAACGTGCTGGTCGACATCGGCAAGCTGGAGGCCATCCTGCCGCCGCAGGAGCAGGTCCCGGGTGAGGACTACCGGCACGGCACCCGACTGAAGTGCTACGTGGTGGCCGTCCGCCGCGGGGTCCGCGGGGCCTCGGTGACGCTGTCGCGCACGCACCCCAACCTGGTGAGGAAGCTGTTCGCGCTGGAGGTCCCGGAGATCGCGGACGGCAGCGTGGAGATCGCCGCCATCGCCCGTGAGGCCGGCCACCGCACCAAGATCGCGGTCTGGTCCCGCCGGGCCGGACTGAACGCCAAGGGCGCCTGCATCGGCCCGATGGGCTCCCGGGTGCGCGCGGTGATGGGCGAGCTGCACGGCGAGAAGATCGACATCGTCGACTGGTCGGAGGACCCCCGGGAGATGGTCGCCGCGGCGCTGTCCCCCGCACGGGTGACCAGCGTGGAGATCGTGGACGCCGCCCAGCGCTCCGCGCGGGTGATCGTGCCGGACTACCAGCTGTCGCTGGCGATCGGCAAGGAGGGGCAGAACGCCCGTCTGGCGGCCCGTCTCACCGGGTGGCGGATCGACATCCGGCCGGACACCGAGGGCCAGTCGGAGGACGGCGGCCGGGAATAGCCCGACCGGTCGTCCGTGTTGTCATAGCCGTCCCCGCCGGTCCCCCGGGATCTGCGGGGCGGCGCCATGTCGCTTCGGAGGGGTAGACTTGCCTTCGTCTGGCCGGACGCATGTCCGAGCACGCCCGGAACGCACCTGCGTGGGCTGCCGCAAGCGCGCGGCCAAGCACCAGCTGTTGCGTGTCACGGCGGTCGAGGGCGAGTGTGTCCCCGATCCCCGTGGCGCACTGCCGGGCCGGGGCGCTCACCTGCACCCCGAACCGGCCTGCCTCGACCTCGCGGTCCGCCGTCGGGCGTTCCCCCGGGCCTTCCGGCTCCAGGGCACACTCGGCACGGAGCGGCTCCGCGAGTTCATCGGGGAGCGGGCAGGCGGAGCCTCTTAGACGGGCCACCTCCCGCGACGGCCGCCGCTCCACGCGGCGGAGAACCACCGCAGCAAGCACAGCGTTCGGGAAGCCGCGCGCCGTGCCACCAGTCAGGTACCTCGCGATGTGGAAGTAGGTCGAGATTGCGATGAGCACTCGATGAGTACGCGATGAGTACGCGATGGGTACGCCCATGAAGTAGCGACAGTCCGGCGGACGAGACCCCCGGACTCATAGACAGGAGTGAAGTGGCTAAGGTCCGGGTATACGAACTCGCCAAGGAGCTTGGCTTGGAGAGCAAGGCCGTCATGGCCAAGCTGACCGAGCTCGGTGAGTTCGTCCGTTCGGCGTCCTCGACGATCGAGGCGCCGGTCGTGCGTAAGCTGACTGACGCGCTTGGTGTGGCCCCCACCGGTGGTGGCGCTGCCAAGCCTGGCCCGCGGAAGCCCGCGGCGCCCCAGCCCGCGGCAGGCGCCGCGGGTGCACCCAAGCCGGGTGCTCCGACCCCGGGTCCGCGCCCTGCCGCGGCCCCTGGTCCCCGTCCCGCACCGACCGCAGGTCCCGCCGCCGGATCGGCTCCCGCCGCTCCGGCCGCCCCCGCCCCCGCTGCCCCGCGTCCGGGTGCGCCGACTCCGGGCCCGCGCCCGGCCGCGCGTCCCGCCGCTCCGGCGGCGCCGGCGGCCCCGGCCGCGCCCGCGGCCGAGTTCTCCTCGCCGGCTCCGGCCGGTGACGCCCCGCGTCCGGCCGCCCAGGCTCCGCGCCCGAGCGGCCAGGCCTCCGGCGGCGCCCGTCCGGGCCCGCGTCCGGCCGGCCCGCGTCCGGGCAACAACCCGTTCACCTCGGGCAGCGCCACCGGCATGGGTCGCCCCGGCGACCGTCGCCAGGGCGCCCAGGGTGGCGACCGTCCGCGTCCGGCGGGTGCTCCGGGTGCCGGTGCTCCCCGTCCGGGTGGCGACCGTCCGCGTCCGGCGGGTGCTCCGGGTGCCGGTGCTCCCCGTCCGGGTGGCGACCGTCCGCGTCCGGGTGGTCCCGGTGCCGGCGCTCCGCGTCCGGGCGGCGACCGTCCGCGTCCCGACGGCATGCCGCGTCCGGCCGGCCCGCGCCCCGGCGCCCCGTCCCCGTCCGGCATGCCGCGCCCGAACCCGGGCATGATGCCGCAGCGTCCGGCTCCCGGCCCGCGTCCGGGTCCCGGTGGCCGTGGCCCCGGTGGCCCCGGCGGCCGTCCGGGTGGTCCGGGTGCCGGTGGCGCCCGTCCGGGCTTCCAGGGTCGTCCGGCCGGTCCGGGCTCGCGTCCGGCCGGTGGCGGCGGCTTCGGCGGTCCGCGTCCGGGTGGCGGCGCCCCCGGTGGTGGCGGCGGCTTCGGTCCCCGTCCCGGCGGCTTCGGCGGTCGTCCCGGTGGCCCGGGTGCCCGTGGTGGCACGCAGGGCGCCTTCGGTCGTGGCCCGGGCGGTCGCCCGGCGCGCGGTCGCAAGTCGAAGCGGGCGAAGCGCCAGGAGTACGAGGCCATGCAGGCCCCGTCCGTCGGCGGTGTGATGCTCCCTCGCGGCAACGGCCAGACCGTTCGCCTGTCGAGCGGCGCCTCGCTGATGGACTTCGCGGAGAAGATCAACGCCAACCCGGCCGCGCTCGTCTCCGTCATGTTCAACCTCGGTGAGATGGTCACCGCGACCCAGTCGGTCTCCGACGCGACCCTCGAGCTGCTGGCCGGCGAGATGGGCTTCCAGCTGGAGATCGTCAGCCGGGACGACGAGGACCGCGAGCTGCTGGAGTCGTTCGACATCGACTTCGGTGCCAACGAGGGCGACGAGGACCAGCTGGCCCCGCGCCCGCCGGTCGTCACCGTCATGGGTCACGTCGACCACGGTAAGACCCGCCTGCTGGACGCGATCCGCAAGTCCAACGTGGTGGCCGGCGAGGCCGGTGGCATCACCCAGCACATCGGTGCCTACCAGGTCGTCACCGAGGTGAACGGCGAGCAGCGTCCGATCACCTTCCTCGACACCCCGGGTCACGAGGCGTTCTCCGCCATGCGTGCCCGTGGTGCCAAGTCCACCGACATCGCGATCCTGGTGGTCGCGGCCAACGACGGTGTCATGCCGCAGACGGTCGAGGCGCTCAACCACGCCAAGGCCGCCGGTGTGCCGATCGTGGTCGCCGTCAACAAGATCGACGTCGAGGGCGCCGACCCGACGAAGGTCCGCGGTCAGCTGACCGAGTTCGGCCTGGTGGCCGAGGAGTACGGCGGCGACACCATGTTCGTCGACATCTCCGCGCGCCAGGGCCTGCACATCGACCAGCTGCTGGAGGCCGTGGTCCTGACCGCGGACGCCTCGCTGGACCTGCGGGCCAACCCCGAGCAGGACGCGCAGGGTATCGCCATCGAGGCCCACCTCGACAAGGGCCGCGGTGCCATGGCGACCGTCCTCGTCCAGCGCGGTACCCTCCGCGTCGGCGACTCGATCGTCGTGGGCGACGCCTACGGCCGCGTCCGCGCGATGCTGGACGAGAACGGCAACAACCTCGCCGAGGCGGGCCCGTCCCGTCCGGTGCTGCTGCTCGGTCTGACCTCCGTGCCCCGCGCCGGCGACAGCTTCATCGTCGTCGACGAGGACCGCACCGCCCGTCAGATCGCCGAGAAGCGCTCGGCCCGCGACCGCAACGCCGCCTTCGCGCAGCGTCGGGTCCGGGTGTCCCTGGAGGACCTGGACAAGGCCATCGCCGCCGGCTCCATCGAGCAGCTCAACCTCATCATCAAGGGTGACGTCTCCGGTTCGGTGGAAGCCCTCGAGGACGCCCTCGTCAAGCTGGACGTGGGCGAGGAGGTCGAGCTCCGGGTCCTGCACCGCGGTGTGGGTGCCATCACCGAGTCCGACGTGGACCTGGCGATGGGCTCGGACGCCATCATCATCGGCTTCAACGTGCGCGCCGAAGGCCGTGCGCGCACCGCGGCCGACAAGGAAGGCGTGGACGTCCGGTACTACTCGGTCATCTACCAGGCGATCGAGGAGATCGAGAACGCCCTCAAGGGCAAGCTCAAGCCGGAGTACGAGGAGGTGCGCCTCGGCGCCGCGGAGATCCGCGAGGTCTTCCGCTCCTCCAAGTTCGGCAACATCGCCGGTGTCCTGGTCCGCGACGGCATCATCCGCCGCAACACCAAGGCCCGCCTGCTGCGCGACGGCAAGGTCGTGGCGGAGAGCCTCACCATCGAGGGTCTGCGCCGCTTCAAGGACGACGCGACCGAGGTCCGCGAGGGCTTCGAGGCCGGTGTCACCCTGGGGTCGTTCAACGACATCAAGGTCGACGACATCATCGAGACCTACGAGATGCGCGAGAAGCCGCGCGCGTAGTCGCAGGTAGCCGGGGCCGGTCGACGGGTGGTATTTCCGTCGACCGGCCCCGGTCTCGCTGTGTAGGGTCCGGGGTAGATCAGACGTAGCGGCGCCAGCCCGGTTCCGGGCTGCTCCCCGAGGCCTTCCAGGTCGGCGAGACCTGTCACACATGTTCGTGGGAACACTCACCTTCGACCTGCTCCTGGGCGACGTCCACTCGCTCAAGGAGAAGCGTTCGATCGTGCGGCCCATCGTGGCCGAACTGCAGCGCAAGTACAGCGTGTGCGCTGCCGAGACCGGGAACCAGGATCTGCACCGCCGGGCCGAGATCGGCCTCGCGGTGGTGTCCGGCGAAGCCGGGTACGTCACCGAGGTCCTGGACAGCTGTGAGCGGTTGGTCGCCGGCCGCCCCGAGGTGCAACTCCTCTCCGCGAGGAGGAGGTACCACAACGACGACGACGAATGAGAGCTGTGGAGCCGGCCGGCGGAAGTCGCCGTTCTCACACAGATCAGGACCGAGAGCGCCCGCAAGGCCGGGCGCGGGCCGGTACTTTGGGGCTTGGGCCCCGACGGGTGCGCAGCTCACCCGGGTACCGGGCCCACTGCACGAGGAGGCAACGTGACCGACACCGCAAGGGCGCGCAAGCTCGCCGACCGCATCCAGGTGGTCGTCGCCCAGACCCTGGAGCGGCGGATCAAGGACCCCAGGCTGGGGTTCGTGACCATCACCGACACCCGGGTGACCGGCGACCTGCGCGAGGCCACCGTCTTCTACACCGTCTTCGGTGACGAGACCGAGCGCCAGGCCACTGCGGCCGCACTGGAGAGCGCCAAGGGCGTCATCCGCTCCGAGGTCGGCAAGATCGGGGTGCGCTTCACCCCGACGCTGACCTTCGTCGCGGACGCGCTGCCGGACAACGCCCGGAACATCGACGACCTGCTCGACCGGGCCCGGCACTCCGACGCCGAGGTGCGCACGCAGGCCGCCGGGGCGGCCTACGCCGGCGACGCGGACCCGTACCGGGTCCCGGCGTCCGAGCGTGACGACGAGGACGAGTAGTCATGGCGGGTGAGCCGGCGAAGGCCGCCTCGCGAACCGGATCGACCACGGGGGCGTCTTCCACCAGCACGGTGGAGGGTGCCCTCGCGGCGCTCCCGGGGCCGCGCGCCGAGGAGAGCGGGTTCGAGCTGCTCTGGCAGCAGGTGGTGGCGGAGATCGGGCGGGCCCGCTCGATCGACCTGATCTGCCACATCTGTCCGGACGGCGACGCGCTGGGCTCCTCGCTGGCCGCGGCGCTGGCGCTGCGCGCGCTCGGCAAGCAGGTGCGGGTCTCCTTCGGCGACGACCCGCAGATCGTGCCCGAGTCGCTGGCCTTCCTGCCCGGCCAGGAGCTGATCGTGCCGGCCGCCGACGTGCCGGACGTGCCCGAGCTGGTGCTCTGCTTCGACGTGGCCGCGGAGAGCCGGCTCGGCCTGCTGCACGGCAAGGCCTTCGCCGCGCCCGTCCTGGTGGTGTTCGACCACCACGCCTCCAACCCGGGCTTCGGCACCCACCAGCTGATCGACCCGACCGCGCCGGCCACCGCCGTCCTGGTCGACGAACTGCTGCGCCGGCTCGGCGTCGAACTCGACCGGGACCTGGCCACCTGCCTCTACACCGGGGTCGCCACCGACACCGGCTCGTTCAAGTACCGGGCGACCACGCCCGCCACCCACGAACTCGCCGGCCGGCTGCTGGCCACCGGCATCCGGCACGACCTGATCTCCCGACAGCTGTGGGACACCTCCTCCTTCGGCTACCTCAAGGTGCTCGCGGGCGCGCTCGACCGGGCCGTCTACGAGCCGGACGCGGCCGACGGCCTCGGCCTGGTGTGGACCTGGGTGCCGTACCAGGACCTGGCGCTGTTCAGCGTCACGGTCGAGGAGATCGAGGGGCTGATCGACATCCTGCGCCGCCCGGCCGAGGCCGAGGTGGCGCTGGTGCTCAAGCAGGACCCGGACGGCACGCTGCGCGGCTCCTCGCGCTCCAAGGGCGCGGTGGACGTCGCTGCGGCCTGTGCCCGACTGGGCGGCGGGGGGCACGTCTTCGCGGCCGGATTCAGCGTGCGGGAGGACGTGGCCGCCGTGGTCGAGCGCTTCCGGCGCGCACTGCGCCCGGTACGTTGATCACCTGCTGACGTTGTCCGAAGTTTCCAGAGAAAGAACTCGATGAAGCGCAAAGGCACCGGCCCGGACGGCCTGGTGATCGTCGACAAGCCCGAGGGCATCACCTCCCACGGGGTCGTCGCCAAGCTGCGGTGGCTGGCCGGGACCCGGAAGGTCGGGCACGCCGGCACGTTGGACCCGATGGCCACCGGCGTGCTGGTGATCGGTGTCGAGCGGGCCACCCGGCTGCTCGGCCACCTGATGCTCACCGCCAAGACGTACGAGGCGACCGTCCGGCTCGGCCAGACCACCGTCACCGACGACCGGGAGGGCGAGGTCACCTCCTCGACCCCGGCCGACGCCGTCACCCGGGAGGCGATCGACGCCGGGATCGCGGCGCTCACCGGCGAGATCATGCAGGTGCCGTCCAAGGTCAGCGCGATCAAGATCGACGGCAAGCGCTCGTACGCCCGGGTGCGCGAGGGCGAGGACTTCGAGCTCGCGGCCCGGCCGACCACGATCCACTCCTTCACCGTGCACGACCAGCGCGCGGCGGTCGCCGAGGACGGCACGCCGGTGATCGACCTGGACGTGACCGTCGAGTGCTCCTCCGGTACCTACATCCGGGCGCTGGCCCGGGACTTGGGCGCCGGGCTGGGCGTCGGCGGGCACCTGACCGCGCTGCGGCGCACCAAGGTCGGGCCGTACGGGGTGGAGTCGGCGCGCACCCTGGAACAGCTGGAGGCCGCGGTCACCGGCGACTCCGCCACGGGGCTGGAGGTGTTGCCGATCGCGGCGGCCGCGGCGGCCGCCTTCCCGCGCTGGGACCTGGACGAGGCCTCGGCGGAGAAGCTGTCGCACGGCGCCCGGCTCAAGGCGCCCGGGCTGGGCGTGGACGGGCCGATAGCGGTGTTCGGCCCGGACGGGCGTTTCCTCGCCCTGGTCGAGGAGAAGGGCGGGCAGGCGAAGCCGGTCGCGGTCTTCGTCGGCTGACGGCCCCACCGCTGCGCGCGGACCCAGCACTGCGCGCGGACCCGCTGCTGCTCGCGGCCCCACCGCTGCTCGAAATCCCCGCCGGGACTCCCGGCGGGGATTTCCCGTTCCGGGGGACCCTCCGGTCGGACCGGGTCACCCGCACGAGGGAGCGCACGAGGTGAACGCCCGTGGTGAGCGGCGTGGGCGCGGTCGGCGCGCCGCCCCGGCGGGCAGGCTCCCGGCGGTGAGCGAGCGACGGTCGAGGGGGCATTCATGTCGGGGTTTCCGGAGGGCGATCCGGGGCGGTACCTGCTGCGGATCCGCGACCTCAACGGGCGGCTGCACGGCTTAGGGTTCGTCGCCGACCCGCAGGGCGGCGTGCTCACCGCGCACGAGAGCGTGGCCGGGCTGGACCGGGTCGTCCTGCACACCCCCGGCGGGCAGACCCGGGTGCTCGGCCCGGACGCCGTCCTGCCGCTGCCCGAGCACGGGCTCGCGCTGCTGCGCACCGACGCGGTCGGCGGGCTGCCGGTGCCGCCGCTGCCGACGGCCGCCGTCGGGGGCGGGCACGAGGTGCTGCTGCCCGCGCTGGCGGGCGAGGACGGCCGGGCGGTCGCGCTGCGCTGCGGGCTGCTCGCGGTCACCGGCGCCTGGTACGGGGGGCACCGGCTGGGCGGGGTGCTGCTGCTGGATGTGCCGGTGGTCGGCGGCGTCACCGTGCCGGCCGGCTCGCCGGTGCTGGACGCCCGCAGCGGCGCGGTGGTCGCGCTGGCCGCGCCCGCCGTCCGGGGCCCGCAGCACGGCGGGGCGCTGCCGGCGGTGGCGGTCGGGGGCGGGGCGGTGGAGGTCGCCGAGGCGCTGGCCGGGCTGCTGGCGCGCAACGCGGCGGCCGTGGCCGCGTACGGCCCGGCGCTCAACCTGGCCGGGGTGCTGCGGCTGACCGCGGCCCAACTGGCGGGCGCCGGGGCCGGACCGGGGCGGGTCGCCGCGCTGGCCGCAGACCGGGTGGACCGGCCGGACGGCCTGGCCGGGGACGAACCGGCCGCGACCGTCACCGCGCTGGTCGGCGCCCCCGGCAGCGGGCGCTCCACCGAACTGGCCGCGCTGGCCGTCCGCCGCTCCGGCGCCGCCCACCCGCTGCCCACCCTCTGGCTGCGCGGCGCCGACCTGCGCGCCGAGGACCGTTCGCTCGCCGAACCGGTGGAGCGTGCGCTGGCCGCCGCGGCGGTCGAGCTGGACACCCCGGCGCCCGCGCCCGAGCCGGTGGCGGCGCTGTGCGCGGCTGCCGGACGGCCGTTGCTGGTCGTGCTGGACGGCCCGGAGGAGGCCCCGGCACGGCTGGACGCGCGCTGGCTGCGCGCCGCCGGGCAGTGGCTGACGGGCTGCGGGGCGCGGCTGCTGACCGCCTGCGGTGAGGAGCTCTGGGAGCGGCTGGCGGCCGAGACCTGGGGCAGCGGCGCGGCTGGAGCGGACCGCGCCGGGGAGCCGCTCCCGGACGGCGACCTGAGCAGCGCCCCCACCGTCCGGATGGACGGCGGCGGCCCGGGCGCGCCGAGCCTGGCCGGGCAGCGGCTCGGTCCGCTGCCGGTCGAGGCCGCCGAGCGGGTGCGCCGCCGGTACGGGCTGCCGCCCGGTCGCCCGCCCGCCGCAGAGGACGCCCGGCACCCGCTGGCCGTACGGCTGGCCGGGGAGCTGTGGGCCGAGGGGCTGCGCGACGGGCCGGTGCGCCGGGGCGAGCTGTTCGGCGCCTTCCTGGACCTGCGCTGCCTGCGGGTGGCGCAGCGGCTGGCCGACGGCGGCCGGCCGCGCCGCCCCGGCGCGCACCGCCGGGGTGCGGCCCGGCCCCAGGGGCCGCGCCACGGGCGGGTGCGCCGACTGGCGGCGGCGGTGGCGGGCCGGGTCCACGAGGCGGCCCGGCGGATGCTCGGCAGCGAGCCCGGCGGCCTGGACCGGGCCGCCTTCGAGGAGCTGTTCCCGGTCGACGGCGGCTGGGCCACGGCGGTGCTCGCCGAGGGCCTGTTCGTCCCCGCCGGGCCCGGGTTCCGGTTCGCACACGGGGAGTTCGCCGACTGGTTGCAGGGCCTGCACCTGGACCTGGACGCGGCGCTGCGGCTGCTGCTCGGCGAAGCTGCGGACACGCCCCCGTCGCCCGCCGACGCGACGGCGGAGCGCGGCCGGTCCGCCGGGGCGACCTCCGTCCCCCGGCACCGGATCGGCCCGGTCGCCGCCGCGCTGCGCCGGGTGGCCGAGACCTGGGGCGCTCCGGCCCTGGACCCGTGGCTGCACCGGATCTGGCGCGCGCTGGACCTGCGCCCGCCCGGCAGCGAACCCGCCTGGTGGGCGGCCCGGCTGCTCACCGCCGGCCTGGCCGCCAGCCCCGACCCGGTCGAACACCGGGCGCTGCTCGACCAGTTGGCCGGCCGGATCGCCGAACGGGCCGCCGCGGGGGGTGCGGCGGCGGCGGCGCTCCCGGCCGCCGGGCTCGGTTCCTTCGGCCCGCCGTTCTGGACCGGCCTCGGCCTGCCAGTCGAGGCCGAACTCGCCCTGCTGCGACGGCTGGTGGTCGCCGACGGCCCGGGCCGGCGCTTCCTCGCCGCGGTGGCCGGGCGGCTGCGGAGCGACCCGGTCACGGTGTTCCCCCTGCTCTGCGCCTGGCTCGACGATCCGCGCGGCCTGCCGGGCCGCGCCGGCCCCCACGGCTGCCTCGGCGTCGCCGACGTCGCGCACGACCTGCTGTACGTCCACCGGTGGCTCGCCCTGGACGAGTTGGTCGACGCGCTGGCCGACGCCGCGCACCCGAGGGCGGACGCGCTGCTCACCGTGCTCGCCGCCGAGGAGCCGTCCGCACTCTGCCGCGCGGTGGACCGCTGGAGCCACGACCGGCGGCCCGAGCGGCACGTGGCGGCCGCCGCACACGCGCTGCGGACCGCCCCATACGCGACCGGTGCCGCGGCGGACCTGCTGCGCTTCGCCGCGCTGACCCTGCTCGCCCGCGAGGACGAGCCCGGCCTGCACGGCGCGGCGCTGGCGCTGCTGGTCGGCGACCCGGCGACCCGGGCCGAGCACCTCCCGGCCGCGCTCGCGCTGCACCGGGCGGGCGGCGACGCCTTCCTCACCCCGAGGGCCCTCGCCCCGGCCCTGGAGAGCGACCCGGGGCCCGTCCTGGCCGCGCTCGCCGACCGGCTGGCCGCGCCCGGCCCGGCCACCGCCGAGACCCTGCGGGTGCTGGCCGACGCCTCGGCCCCGGTGGCCGTCCGGCGGGGCACCGAACTGGCCGCCCGGCTGCTGCGCGCGCACCCGGGACTGGCCGGCCCGGTCGCCGTGGACTACCTCGGCCGCCGGCTGGCCCGTGCCGCGGCCGCCGGCCCGGCCGACCGGCTGGAGCTGCGGGTGCTGCTCGGCGCCGCGCTGGCCGCCGGTGCGGCGGCGGTGCGGCGCCCGTTCGCCGAGGCGCTGTCCGTCCCGGTGGCCGACCCGGCGGCGGACGCGCTGCGCTGCGAACTGCTGGACACCCTGCTCGCCACCGAGACCGACCCGGCGGTGCTGACCGCCGTCGTGGAGCGGCTGGCCGAGCACTGCGCGGCCGAGAAGCCGGCCCGGGCCCGCGCGGTGCTGGCCCGGACGGCCGCCGCACTGCCGGGCGCCGACGAGCTGCTGGTGCGCTGCGCCGGGCGTTCCGCGGCCTTCGCCCGGCTGCTCGTCCGGTGGCCGTGCGACGCCGCCCCGGCCGCGCCGGACGGCCCACGACTGGCCCGGATGCGGGCCCTGACCGCGGCCGGCCGGGACCCGCAGTACGCCGCCGCCGAGGCGGAACGGACGGCGCCCGACCGGGCCGTACGGCCTCCGGTGCGCTCAACCCGTATTCCGGTGCCTGAGCCGGGGCAGGCGCATGGCACGCTATAGGGGTTCGGGTTTTGAGCGTTTGAGCGTACAGAGGGTACGCGCCGTACGGAACAAGGAGCGGTCAGGTGCAGCGCTGGCGTGGCCTGGAGGAGATCCCCGGTGACTGGGGACGCAGCGTCGTCACCATCGGCTCGTTCGACGGGGTGCACCGCGGGCATCAGCTGATCATCGGGCAGGCGGTCGAGCGTGCCCGCGAACTCGGCCTGCCCTCGGTCGTGGTGACCTTCGACCCGCACCCGCGCGAGGTGATCCGCCCGGGCAGCCACCCGCCGCTGCTCGCGCCGCACCCGCGCCGGGCCGAGCTGATCGCGGAGCTCGGCGTGGACGCGGTGCTGGTGCTGCCGTTCACCACCGAGTTCTCGAAGGAGTCCCCGGAGACCTTCGTCCGGCAGGTCCTGGTGGACGCGCTGCACGCGCGGGTCGTCATCGAGGGACCCAACTTCCGTTTCGGGCACCGGGCCGCCGGGGACGTGGCGCTGCTCACCGAGCTGGGCCGGGCGGACGACTTCGAGGTCGAGGTGGTCGACCTGCAGGTGTGCGGCACGGCCGGGGACGGCGAGCCGTTCTCCTCCAGCCTGACCCGCCGGCTGGTCGAGTCCGGGGACATGGCGGGCGCCAACGAGGTGCTCGGCCGCCCGCACCGGGTCGAGGGCGAGGTGGTGCGCGGCGCGCAGCGCGGCCGTGAGCTGGGCTTCCCGACCGCCAACGTCGAGACCGTCCCGCACAGCGCGATCCCGGCCGACGGCGTGTACGCGGGCTGGCTGACCGCCGACGGTGAGAGGATGCCGGCCGCGATCTCGGTCGGCACCAACCCGACCTTCGACGGCACCGCCCGCACCGTCGAGGCGTACGCCATCGACCGGGTCGGCCTGGACCTGTACGGGCTGCACGTCGCGGTGGACTTCCTGGCCTACCTGCGCGGGATGGAGAAGTTCGACTCCATCGAGGCGCTGCTGGACCGGATGGCCGACGACGTCAAGCGCGCCCGCGAGCTGACCGACGGCGCCTGAGCGAGCACAGCGGCGGGGCGCCTGAGCACCCCGGGGACGCCGGAAGGGCCCGCCGACCTGGTGTCGGCGGGCCCTTCCCGTGTCGTCACTGCCGCGGTGCCTGCGGCGGGTAGCCGTACCCCGGCGGCGGGGGCTGGTAGCCGTCCGGCGCGGGTGCCGGCGGCTGGCCCTGGGCGGGCGGGTAGCCGTAGCCGGGCGGCGGGGGCTGGTAGCCGTCCGGTGCGGGTGCCGGGGGCTGGCCCTGGCCGACCTGGTAGCAGTCGTAGTCGTAGCCCGGCCGTGGAGTGCTCTGCGGCGGCTGCGACTGCGGCTGCGGCTGCGGTGCCCAGGGCGCACCGGGGGCGGGCTGCGGGGCCTGCGCGGCCTGGCCCTGGTAGGGCTGCGGCTGCGGGGCCTGCGGCTGCTGCCAGGCGGACTGCTGGGCGGCGGCCTGCTGGGCCCGGACGATGTCCTCGCCGACCAGGGTGGCCAGTTCGAAGTACGCCTCGCGGACCTTGGGCCGCATCATGTCGAGGTTGACCTCGGCGCCGGCCGCCAGGCTCTCGTCGAACGGCACCACAACCACGCCGCGGCAGCGGGTCTGGAAGTGCGCGACGATGTCCTCGACCTTGATCATCTTGCTGGTCTCGCGCACCCCGGAGACCACCGTGATGCTGCGCTGCACCAGGTCCGCGTAGCCGTGCGCGGAGAGCCAGTCCAGGGTGGTCGAGGCGCTGGAGGCGCCGTCCACACTGGGGGTGGAGACGATGATCAGCTGGTCGGCCAGGTCCAGCACCCCGCGCATCGCGCTGTACAGCAGACCGGTGCCGGAGTCGGTCAGGATGATCGGGTACTGGCGGCCCAGCACGTCGATGACCTGGCGGTAGTCCGAGTCGTTGAAGGTGGTGGAGACCGCCGGGTCGACGTCGTTCGCCAGGATCTCCAGGCCCGAGTTCAGGTCCTGCGAGGTGAACTGACGGATGTCCATGTAGCTGCGCAGGTGCGGAATGGCCGTCACCAGGTCGCGGATGGTCGCGCCGGTCTGGCGCTTGACCCGGCGGCCCAGGGTGCCCGCGTCCGGGTTGGCGTCGATCGCGATCACCTTGTCCTGGCGCTCGCTGGCCAGGGTCGCGCCGAGCGCCGTGGTGGTCGTCGTCTTGCCGACCCCACCCTTGAGGCTGATCACGGCGATCCGGTAGCAGCTCAGCACCGGGGTGCGGATGATCTCCAGCCTGCGGGCCTTCTCGGCCGCCGCGGCCTTGCCGCCGAACTGGAACCGCGGCTGCTGGCGCTGCTGCTTGGGCTGGCTGCGCAGCAACCGGTCCGAGGACAGCTCGACGGCGGCGGTGTAGCCGAGCGGTGCGCCGTTCGCGGTCTGCTTCGGAGCGGCGGCCTGCTGGAACGCGGCGGGCTGCGGCGCCTGCGGCTGCTGCTGCCACGGCTGCGCGGGGCCCGGCTGCTGTGCCTGCTGCGGCTGGACGGGCTGGCCCTGGAGCGGCTGGCCGGGCTGGGGCTGGCCGGGCTGCGCCTGGGCAGGCTGCTGGTACGCGGCGGGCTGCGGCCAGCCGCCCTGGCGCGGGTCCACCGGGCCGGGGTGCGGGGCCGGAACGGGCTGCTGCTGGACGGCGGGGGCCTGCTGGGCCTGGGCCGCCGCCTGCTGGGCCGCCCACGCGGCCTGCGGGTCCCAGGCGGCCTGCTGTTCCTGGGGGTTCTGCGGGCCGAGCGGGTTCTGCGGGCCGAGCGGGTTCTGCGGCGGGACCGGCTGGACGGGCGGCTGCGCGTAGGACTGCGGCGGGACGGGCTGCCCCGGCTGCGCGGTCGCGGCGGGTGCCGGGGCCACCGGGTACGGCTGGGGGGCGGCCTGCGGCGGCAGGGCATCCGCCGTCGGCCAGGCCGGGGCGGCGGCCTGCGGCTGCTCGGGGGCGGCGGCCGACGGGGAGGCCATCGGGAACGGGACGTGCTGGGCCTCGGCCTGCACGGGCGGCACCGGGGGCACCGGCGCGACGGGTGCGGGCGCCGGGACGGCGGTCGGGACGGCGGTCGGCGCGGCCTCGGCCACCGGAGTCGGAACCGGGGTCGGGACTGGCGCGGCCAGTGGAGCCTGGGCGTGCCCGGGAGCCTGTGCCTGGTGCGGGGCCTGGGTCGGGGCCGGAGCCTGCGCCGCCACCGGGGCCGGGGCGACCGGGTGCGCCGCCTCCGCAGCGGGCGCCGGCGCGGGCACCTGCGCGGGCGCGTCGGCAGGCCCGGCGGACGGGCTCACCGGAGCCGTCGCCGAGGCCGCGGGAGCCGTCGCCGGAGCCTCCGTCTGCACGTACCAGGACGGGGGAGTGTAGTCAGGCGCGTCCGACCAGTCGTCGTCGTCCTCCGCCGCGTTGTCGCCGACGTAGACGCCGTCCCGATCGCTGCTCACTCTGGCTCCCTCGTGTTCGCCGCCGCTTGTTCAGCGGTGCCGTTGCCGCATCAAAGACTAGGCCGTACGGCAACCCCCGTTGAAGGCGGCTTCGGTTCCGCGGTGGCCCGCCGGGTGCGGCGAGCCACCGCTCAGTCCATCCGGCGCGGGGCGCCGAGCACCTGCTGTTCGGCCTGCCCTGCCACGGCCCGTACGTACTGGCGCCGCATCCGGGTCGCCCACAGGGTGAGGTCGTCGCCGAGGGTGGGCAGCGTGGCCACGTCCTCCGGCGGGAGTGACAGGACCCGGCCGGTCAGCTCCGCCTCCTGTGGGGAGATCCGCTGCACGCCGACCAGGTCGGCGGCGTTGAGCACCCGGGCGGCGTTCGGCCCCAGGTACGGCAGCAGCGTCAGGGTGGTCTGCCAGGGCGCGGCGGAGAGGCGGCTGCGCGGCGGGCGGGCGCCGAGGTCCCGCACCACCAGCACGGGCGAGGCCACCGAGGCGCCCTGCGGCCCGAGCCGGCCGACCTGGTGGACCGTCACGCACGGCTGTCCGCCGCCGGCGGCCTGCGCCATCGGTCCCCACAGCTGCCCGCGGGCGGTCTCGACCACGACCCGGGCGCCGACCGCGGCCGCGCGCAGTGCGATGACCTGCGCCGTCCACATGCCGCCGACCAGCACCAGGTCGTACGCGCTGGGGCGGAAGAGGCCGAGCACCGCGGGCAGTCCCTGCGGGTCGACGCCGATGACCACGCCGTCGTCGCCGACCGGGAAGGCCAGCGCGGCGAGATCGGCGGGTTCGAGCACGTGCTTCTCCCGGCGCGGGCCGCGCAGCCCGAAGCCGGGCAGGATCCGCGGTCGGGTCCGGCGCTGCTCGGCGCCGGGCTGCGGGCCGAGGGCGGGATAGGTCTGGTACGCCATCAGGACGCTCCTCCCAGCGGCAGGGTGGCGAGCATGCCGGGGGCCTGCTCCAGGTCGAGGCGGACGAGGCCGAGGCCCGCGCTCTGCGCCCGGGTCTCCACCTGGCGGCCGACCTGGCCGACCTCGCTCTCGCTGCGCCCGGTCACCCGCAGGTGTCCGCTGACGGTCACGGAGCCGCCGGTGCCGTGTCCGGCGGTCAGGCTGAAGGTGCTGGCCAGGGCCGGGGAGCCGGTGATCAGGTTGACCAGGTCCGGCGCGGCGATCCGGCCGGGGGCGCCGCCGGGGCGGCTCAGCTGCGGCCAGCGGGAGATCCAGTAGGTGGTGTGCCAGCGGTCGTCGATCCGCCAGAACCGGTTGCCCTCCTGGGTGCGGCGGGTGGTGCCGCCGCCGCTGCCGGTGCCCTGGCGGCCGGCCGTCGCGATCGGGTTGGCGCAGGCGGAGATGGACAGGGCGGCGATCAGCTCGCGCTCGTCCAGCACGGTCGCGTTGAACCCGGCGCTGTTGAGCCGCCCGGCCAGCTGGTCGGTCACCCGCTGCAGCGCCTTGCGGGCGCCCTCCTCGCCACCGCCGCGGGCCCGGACGGCGGTCGCCGCGCGCTCCGGGTCGAGTTTCAGGGCGACCCAGGTCAGCCGCAGCCCGGGGGTGGAGGTGCCGTCCGGCAGCTCGCGGTAGGCGCGGGCGGCCAGCGACTGCTCGGGCAGGTGCGGGGCCGGGGCGGGCTGGGTGTGCTGGACCAGCTGCACCGACTCCAGGGTGATGTCGTCCACCGTGAGCGCCGAGCAGATCACGTCCAGCGGCAGCGGCAGCGCGGTGCGCACCGGGCGCAGCGGCTGGTCCTTGGCCTGGACGAGCAGGACCGAGCTGAGGAAGGTGCCGTCGCCGACCATGCCGGTCTCCCGGCGCACCGGGCGGCCGCCGAACTCGGCCTCGGTGGCGTGGGTGCAGGTGCGCAGCCCGGGTTCGAGCTCCAGTGCCGGCGCCAGGGCCGGGTCGGTGCCGGCCGGCGGCAGCAGCGTACGGGCCTGCTTGCGGCGGGACTTGAGGGCGGATCGGACCCGCAGCAGCTCCGGGACCGTCCGGCCGCGCACCGGGACCGCGGCGAGGACGAGCAGCACCAGCGCGACCGCGCCGAAGCCGGCCGCGACCGGGCGGCTGATGGTCCAGCCGACCGCGACCAGCGCCACCGCGACCTCGACCAGGACGAGCTGCTGGAGCTTCAACCGCCCGCCGAGCAAACCGGGTCGGGGGTTGACGCGGACCTGGACGGCGCCGCCGCCACCCGCGTCCGGCTGCGGTCGGACGGGCCCCGCCTCGGCGGTCGGGCCGTCGTGCTGCGCCCGTCCGGACCGGCGCGACCTCCCGCCGCCCGCGCTGCGGCGGCGTCCTGGAGCGGTCTGGCTTGGCATCCCCCGGTGGCCCTCTCTGATCCGTTGTCACGGCCCGGCTGGCTGGTTCGCGGACCGTACCCGTACCGTACTCACCGTCTGCTGCCGCATCGTAGAGGGTTCGCACCGGTTCGCGCCCGGCGGGTGGACCACGGGGCAGGTCGGTCTGACAACGTCCGACAACGTCTGACTAGGGGGACGACGAGGATGGCATCGCGCCGGGACGAGCTCAACGCCTACACGTTCGCGCGCAAGCGGACGGTGGGCGCCTTCCTGCTGCCCGCCGGCGGCGGGAGCGACGAGGACGCGCCGCGTCCGGTGAAGGCGGTGCTCCCGAGCATCCTGGTCGGCGCGGTGGCCGTGGCCGGGTTCGGGGTGTGGGGGGTGTTCAAGCCCAGTGCCCCGTTGAAGTGGGACGACGGCAAGAACATCGTCCAGGGCAAGCAGTCGACCACCCGGTACGTGGTGCTGACCGATCCGGACGGCAAGACCAAGCGGCTGCACCAGGTGCTCAACATGTCCTCGGCGCGGCTGGTGCTGCCCGCCGACGCCAAGGTCGTGGTGGTCGACGACGGGGTGCTCGACCGGTACCCGAACCACGGTCCGACCATCGGCATCCCGTACGCGCCGGACAAGTTGCCGAGCAAGGACAACGCGAGCCGGTCGATGAAGTGGACGGTGTGCGACCGCCCGGGTTCGGACGAGAAGCAGGAGACCGTCAACCAGGCGGTGTTCGTGGCGGCCGGTCCGGACGCGGCGGCGCTCGCGGCCAAGGACCGGATGCTCGGCCCGGACCAGCTGATGCTGGTGCAGCAGGCGGACGAGCAGCAGGTCTCCGCCGCGCCGGCGCCGGGTCAGCAGGCCGCCACGGGCCCGAAGGTCTTCCTGGTGGACGCGCAGGGCCGCAAGCACGAGATCGGCACCCCGCAGTCGGACGACAAGGAGCGCAAGTCGCTGATCACCGCGGTCTTCGGGCCCAACGCGGTGCCGCAGCGGGTGAAGCGGGAGTGGCTGGACACCCTGGTCACCGGTACCCCGATCACCTTCCCGCAGGTCGACAAGGTGGCGGACTCTCCGAACCCCAACTCCACGGTGCAGTTGGGCAACACCGCCGACCGCCGGATCGGGCGGCTGGTGCACTACCAGGACCGCAACTACGTGGTCGGCAAGGACCAGCTCTTCCTGGTCACCCAGTTCCAGGCGGACCTGATCCGGCAGAACCCGGCGTACCAGATGCTCTACAAGTACGACCAGGACAAGAAGCCGCGCAGCGACGAGATGACCCCGGCCGACCAGTCCCTGGCGGGCAGCGAGACCCCGCTGCCGGGCACCGCGGCCGACTGGCCGATGAAGTCCGGTGCGCCGGTGAACAACTGGCAGGACCGCCAGGACGCCCGGCTGGTGGTGTGCAGCACCTTCGACGGTGTCGCCGAGGACGGGAAGACGCCCAGGCGCAGCGTCTGGGCCGGGACTTCGTACCCCGCGCCGTACAACAACGGCGCCGGCGCAGCGTACGTGACCCCCGGTCACGGCCTGTTCTACCGCGCGCTGAACAACACCACCGCCGGCTCCGGCACCGACTTCCTGATCACCGAGACCGGGCTGCGTTACGCCGTTCCGGCGAACGGTGACGGCGGCCGCGGCGCCACCCCCACGCCTGGTGCGCAGCCCGGTCAGAGCGGTGCTCCGAAGACGCCGACCCCGCAGCCCGGCACCCCGAACCCGGGGGCGCCGGACCAGCAGTCAGGTCAGCAGCCAGGCCAGCAACCCGGGCAGCAGCAGGACGAAACCGGCGGCAACCAGGCCCGGTTGGGCTACCAGGGGCTCCAGCCGCTGCCGGTGCCGCACGAGTGGTCGGACCTGGTTCCGGCCGGCCCGCCGCTGACCGCGAAGAGCGCCGCGCAGCCGCAGAACGCCTGACCGGCCAAGCGCAGCAACGGAATTGGCCGCAGTGTCATGGTCTGGTAACTACTCTGTGCTCGGTGTTGGGTGAGCTGCGTGTGCCGACTACAGTGCTGCTGGGCATCACACCTGTGATGCGACGGTCGGGGCCTTCCGGGGCCCTCCGTACACGCAATTGTTGTCTCATGGGGGACGGTGGAGCATGGCTCAGGGTCAGTTCACGATGACTGCTCAGGAAATGCTGGCTTTCGCCAATCAGATCGAGCAGGCCATCGGCAAGATCGAGGCCGAGCGCGCCAAGCTGATCAGCACGGTTTCGGGCATCACCAACGGCTGGCAGGGCCAGGCGGCGACGGCCTACACGAACCTGCAGAACAGGGTCAACGACGACATCGCGAAGCTCAAGGAGTCGCTGACGGCGATCAAGCACGCGATCGAGGCGACCACCAAGCACTACTCGAGCACCGAGGAAGAGCAGAAGGCGATGTTCGCCAACGCGCAGGGCTGATCGCCGCACCCGCGCTGATCACCGCTCTGTTCCGAACCGCCGCTCGGCGGGGTGTCCGCCACTGACCGCGAGACGCTCCGCACCCTCGTCAAGGGAGACAACGTGACCGACCACATCCTCGTCAACTTCGAGACCGTCCACCACGCCGCCGAAGAGGTCAAGGCCTCGGCGGGCCGCATCGAGCAGACGCTGAGCGACCTGAAGAAGGACGTCACCCGCATCGCCCAGAGCTGGCAGGGCAAGGCCCAGGAGGGCTACAAGGTCCAGCAGGACAAGTGGGACTCGGCGGCCAACGACCTGCACACGACCTGCACGCAGATCGCGACCTCGCTGGAGAACGCCGCGCAGAGCTACCGCACCACCGAGGACAGCAACGCCAAGCTCTGGCAGCAGTGACACCGGTTCCCATCGGGAACGACAGGGGCGGGTACCCGGGTTCCGGGCACCCGCCCCTCGGCGCGCGGCACGGGTGGACGACATGAGGGGTGGCAGGGTGTCCGGACGCAGGTACCGGAAGACGGCCGCGGCACTGGCCGCGCTCGCGGTGCTGGGCGGCCCGCTCGCCGTTCCGGCGTACGCCGACGGCGGGACCGGGACCGGTCTGGCCGCCGCGGGTGACTGCCCGAAGAACGCGCCCGACGTGCAGACCGTGCCGTGGTCGCTGCAGCGGATGCTGCTGGACGAGCTGTGGCAGGGCGGGCGGACCACCGGCAAGGGCGTGAAGGTCGCGGTCATCGACACCGGGGTCGACTGGGTCAACCCGCAGCTGGCGGGCCAGGTCGTGGCCACCGACCCCAACTTCGACAAGAACCCCCCGGCGTCGGTCGGCAAGGTCCAGGAGGGCTCCAACCTGCTGGTCAACCGGGACACCAAGGAGCCGATCCAGGGCCACTCCTACGAGGACCCGGTCGGTCACGGCACCAAGGTGGCCGGCATCATCGCGGCGCGCCGGAGCGACAGGACCGGCTTCGTCGGGCTGGCCCCCGACGCCCAGATCCTCTCGATCCGGCAGAACGACAGCGACGGCAACGGCGACGTCGCCACCCTGGTCCAGGCGATCAGGGAGGCTGTCGGCAAGGGCGCCAAGGTCATCAACATCTCCCAGGACGTGCGCGGCGCGGGCGACGCCCGCTTCGGCGGCTACCAGGACCTGAAGGCCGCGGTCGAGTTCGCCGAGGCGAACAAGGTCGTGGTGGTCGCCTCCTCCGGCAACGACGGCAAGGAGGGCGACACCTATCCGGGCGCGTTCCCGACCGTGCTGTCCGTCGGCGCCTCCGACCGCAACAACGAGCGTGCGCCGTTCTCCCAGTACGGCTCCTTCGTGAAGGTCGCCGCGCCCGGTGTCGACATGCTGTCCACCGTGCCCGGCGGCGGCCAGTGCGTGGACAACGGCACCAGCTTCGCCGCACCGTACGTCTCCGGGCTCGCAGCGCTGCTGGTCGGCGCCCACCCGGACTGGAAGCCGGCCCAGGTGCGGGCCTGGATCGAGCAGACCGCCCAGCGCACCCAGCGTGACCCGGACGTCTTCGTCGGCTGGGGCGTGGTGGACCCGGTCAAGGCCGTCACCATGGCCCCCGACGTCGCGCCGACGGCCGCCACCCCGGACGCCCCGGTGCAGCTCGCCTCCGTGCCGATCGTGCCGCGGCCCGTCGGCCTCGGCGAGACCCAGGCCGACCGCGACGGCCGCACCGCGACGTACGTCCTCGGCGTGGGCGCGCTGCTGGTCGCCCTGCTGGTCGGCGGCGGCGTGGTGCTGCGCGACCACCGGCGCAAGTCCGCCGACTGATCCGGACGTCCCGAAAATTCCTCCGCCACGCGTGTAACACCGCCGCCCTCCCACCGCATCGATGAAGTGTCGGGGAGGGCGGACCGCGGGGGGAGCGGACATGGGGTGGATCGGTGTGGGCCGGGAGGCCAAGGACGCGGAGTTCCTGGAACTCGTCGCCGGCCGCACCAGCCACCTGTACCGCTCGGCCTGCCTGCTCACCAGCGGTGACACCCACTACGCCGAGGACCTCGTCCAGGAGGCCCTCGGGCGGATGTACGTGCTCTGGCGGCGCAGCGCCTTCACCGGCGGCCGGGAGCGAATCGCCAACCCGGCGGCCTACACCCACACCGTGATGGTGCGCACCTTCCTCGCCCAGCAGCGCCGCCGCTCCAGCGGCGAGCGCCCCACCGACGCGCTACCGGAGTCGGCGGGGCAGGACACCGACAGCAGCCTGCGGCTGACCCTCCTGGACGCGCTCGGCCGGATGCCGCCCAAGGACCGGGCGGTCCTGGTGCTGCGCTACTGGGAGGACCGCAGCGTCGAGGAGACCGCCGAGGTGATGCGGGTGTCCTGCGGCGCCGTGCGGACCCGCACCTCCCGGGCGCTGGCCCGCCTGCGCGCCCTGCTCGGTGATTCGTTGGCCGAGCTCGCCGTCCGCTGAGGCCGGCGCCGCCACCGACCCGCACTCTCGCAACCCGTGACCCAAGGAGACGGTGAACAGCCATGTCCGAACCGGACAAGTTCGAGGACGATCTTCTCTATGCCATCACTCGTACGGGTGAAGGCTTTCGCGCCGAGCAGGCCGACCTGGTCGTGGGCGGCTACCAGCGCGGCCGCCGCCGCTGGCGGCGCCGCTCGACCGCCGCCCTGGTCGGCGGCACGGCCGCGCTGGCCCTGGTGGGCACCGGCGCGGTGTACCTGACCGGCTCCCCGGCGAAGGACGCGGGCAGCGTGGCCGCGGCCCCCGCGCGGACCTTCACCGCCGGCGGCGGCACCCCCGAGGCCACGCCGACGACGGCGCGGCCCTCGGCCCCGACCGTGGTCACCGGCGACGAGGTGCTGGCGACCTTCCAGGCCCTGCTGCCCAAGGGCGAGACCACCCAGGGCAAGGGAACCGGCACCGACGACGAGCGGATGAAGGGCACCTACGCCGGGGCGGGGGTGGTCTTCGACGACGGTCAGGGCAAGTCGCTGATCCAGATCGGCATCCAGAAGCACCGCCCAGGCCAGGCGCAGCCGAGCACCTGCCCGGCGGACCTGAAGCTCGCCCGGCTCGACTCCTGCGTGGTGACCACCCTGCCGGACGGCTCCCGGCTCCAGCTCCTGCAGGGGTACGAGTACCCGGACGGCCGGGCCTCCACCAAGGAGTGGCACGCCCGGCTGACCGGTCCGGACGGCCGGGAGATCGACGTGAGCGAGTGGAACGCGGCCGCGGAGAAGGGCGCACCGGACAGCCGCCCCAACCCGCCGCTCACCCTCGACCAGCTGTCGGCGATCGTCACCGACAAGTCCTGGGACCGGGTCGTCGCGGCGGTCAAGTTCGACGGGGTCGACGTCTCGGCGGTCGACCCGGGCCTGTCGCTGGAGAAGCGGGAGGTCGTCCTGACCCGGCTGCTGCCGCCGGGGGTGACCGTGACCGGCCGCAGCGGCAGCCCGCTGGTGGCCACGTTCCAGCTGGCCCAGGGCCAGGTCGCCGGCTCGGTGGTGCTGCGGGTGCAGAACCTGGGGAAGTCCGCGGACGCCGCGGGGGCGAAGGCGTACAAGGACGCGCTCACCCTGCCCGACGGGAGCAGGGTGCTCACCCGCGGCGGCCCGGACGGCACCGACAAGATGCCGCTCACGGTGAACGTCCTGCACCCGGACGGCATGGAGGTCATGGCCGCCCAGGGCCCCAACGGCGAGCGGCTGCTCACCGAGGAGCAGCTGAGGGCGATCGCCACCAGCCCGGTCTGGAAGGCCGAGAAGTAGTGGTGTGAACGCGGCGGTGCCCCGGGCTGGGGGAGGCCCGGGGCACCGCTGTGTGGGGGAGTGGGGGAGGGGTGGGGGTCAGTCCTGCTGGTCCTCGGGGAGGCTGATCACCCAGCGGGTGTCCTGCCGGGGGCGCAGGTAGAACAGCCAGTAGAGGGTGGCGGCGGCGGTGATGCCGCCGGTCCACAGCAGGGGCTCGGTGTCCAGCTTCGTCATCACGTAGAGCAGCACGGCGATAAGGGCGACCGGCACGGCCGGCCACAGCGGCATCCGCCAGGCGGCGGCGTGCTTGTGGTGGCCGCGGCGGGAGAGCAGTGCGGCGATCGCGACCAGCAGGTACATCCCGGTGACGGCGACGCCGGTGATGTTGCTCAGCAGCTCGCCCTTGACGAAGCAGAGCGCGGCGCCGGGCAGGCCGACCGCCAGGGTGGCGATCCACGGCGAGCCGAAGCGGCCGAGGGTGCCGAAGGCCTTGTTGACCGGCTCCGGCCAGGCCTTGTCACGGGCGGAGGCGAACAGCACCCGGGAGTTCTGGATGACCATGACGATGCCGGCGTTGATGATGGCCAGCGCGACGCAGAGGCTGATGAAGGTGCCGACCGCGGAGTTGCTCCAGGCGGTGACCATGCCGGAGATGTCGCCGGAGGTGAGGGTCTGCAGGTCGGGGGCGCCCACGGTGATGGCGACGACCGGGATCAGGATGACGGCGGAGGAGATGCCGAGCGTCCACAGCACGGTGCGCGAGACGTTGCGGCGCGGGTTCTCCAGCTCCTCGGACAGGTAGACGGCCGTGGAGAAGCCCTGGGTGATGAACAGGGCGATGCCGAGCGCGCCGACGATGGCGCCGATGCTCACCGTGGTGGTGGCGCCGCCGTCCCCGGCGACCACGCCGTGCAGCAGGCTGGGGGCGTTGCCGTTGGCGTGGGAGAAGCCGAGCACCGAGACGACGCCGGCCGCGATGACCTCCAGGACCAGGAAGATGCCGGTGATCCAGGCGTTGGCGCGCAGGTCGAGCAGGCCGGCCAGGGTGGCGGCCAGCATCACGGCGGCGCCGGTCATGGCCTTGTCGAGGTGCAGCACGGGGGCCAGGTAGTCGGCGGTGCCGAGCGCGATGACCGAGGGGACGATCATCACCACGATCAGCGAGAGCACGAAGACCAGCCAGCCCATCAGCCGTCCGGCCAGGGTGCCGACCATGGCGTACTCGCCGCCGGCGCTGGGGATCAGGGTGCCGAGCTCGGAGTAGCAGAACGCGACGGCGACGCAGAGCACGGTGCCGATGGCGATGGCCAGGGCGGTGGCGCTGCCGATGCTGGAGAACAGCTCCGGCACGATCACGAACAGCGTCGACGCCGGGGTGACGCAGGACAGCGTGAGCAGTGTTCCGCCCACGACGCCGATCGAACGCTTGAGCTGCTGGGGCGCGGCCGCCCCGGCCGCTTGGGCGGCTACGGTCTGTGGCGGGCGAAGCGTGTCGGTCATGTGGCTTCCGATCGGCTCTGAGCGGTCCTGGGGTGGGAGCGGTATCGCCTCCGCTGGCTGGTGTGCTGGGTGTCGGTCCAGTCGCTCCCGAGCCGCCATGGAACCTTGGGCGTAATGATTGCGTCAACGTCGGAACTGCTTCGGAATCCGTTGCGACAAAACGCATAAACATGCGATCTGATGATCACGTTCGGTCATTGTGTGGTTTGTCCGACTTGTTACCTTGGCTGGATCGCAATTGAATCGAAGGTGAACAAAGGGATCCAGTCGGGATTCAAAGGTCTGGATCCGGTCGGACGGTGGTACGCCAAGGCGCTCCTCGGAGGTGCGGCAACACCCCGGCCGGGTACGGGAACCGCAGCACCCGCCCGGAAAGATCTAGGTAACGTTTCAGCACCTGGGACGCCGAAGGGGTCGGACTCGCATGAGTCCGACCCCTTCGCTCACCGTCCGTGACGACCGGCCCTGCTACACCACCGGCAGCCAGCCCGTCTGGACCATCTGCCCGTTCGTCGCGCGGCGCGACACGTACACCCCGCGGCCCGGCGGCAGCGCCTGCGGCTTGACCGTCCCCAGCAGCGCGCCCTCGTCCCGGTTCCCGGAGAGGATCACGCCCTGGCCGCCCAGCTCGCGGATGCGCTGCATCACCGGCTCGTACAGCGAGCGCCCGGCACCGCCCGCGCTGCGGGCCACGATCACCCGCAGGCCGATGTCCCGGGCGAACGGGAGGAACTCGGCCAGCGGCGCCAGCGGGTTGCCCGAACTCGTCGCGACCAGCTCGTAGTCGTCGACGACCACGAACATGTCCTTGCCGGTGTACCAGCTGCGGTTGCGCAGCTGCTCCGCGGTGACGTCCGGGCCCGGCAGGCGGCGGGAGCAGGCCCCGCGCAGCATCTCCACCACGGCCGACATGGCCGGCTGCGCGGCCGCGTACTCGACCAGGTACTCCGACGGCACCGCGCCCAGCAGCGCGCGCCGGTAGTCGCCGACCACGATGCCCGCCTGGTCCGGGGTGTAGCGCTCGGTGATCTGCTTGATCAGCATCCGCAGCATCGCCGACTTCCCGGACTCGGTGTCGCCGAAGACGATGAACAGCGGGTCGGTCTCGAAGTTGACGAAGACCGGCGCGAGCTCCGCCTCGTCCACGCCGAAGGCCACACCGCGCTCCGGGTGCTCGAAGCCCTTGGGCAGCGAGTTCCCGTCCAGGACGGCCGGCAGCATCCGCACCTGCGGGGCGCGCGGCCCGCTCCAGGCCCCGTCGATCGCGCCGACCAGCCCGGCCACGCCGTCCTGCAGGTCGTCCACGCCGGAGGAGCCGTCCAGGCGCGGCAGACCGGACAAGAAGTGCAGCCGCTCGGGGGTGATGCCGCGACCGGCCAGCGGCGGGACGTTCTGCGCCGACCGGCGGTCCACCTCGGACTCCATCGCGTCACCGAGCTTCAGCTCGGTGCGGTTCTGCAGCAGGTCCTTCAGCGCGGGGCGGACCTCCGCGTACCGGGCCGCGGTGATGAGCAGGTGGACGCCGTAGCCGAGGCCACGCTGGGCGATGTCGCCGATCACCGGCTCCAGGCCCTCGAACTCCTGCTTGAAGGTGTTCCAGCCGTCGATCACCAGGAACACGTCGCCGAAGGCCTCGTCCGGCAGCTGCCCGGCCGCCCGACGGGCCCGGTAGGTGCCGATGGTGTCGATCCCGGCGACCCGGAACAGCTCCTCGCGGCGGTTCATCACCCCGTGCACCTCGGAGACCATCCGGCGCACCTTGTCCACGTCCAGGCGCCCGGCCACCCCGCCGACGTGCGGCAGCCCGGCCAGCGACCCGAAGCTGCCCGCGCCGAAGTCCAGCAGGTAGAACTGCACTTCGAGCGGGGTGTGGGTGAGGGCGAACGAGGCCACCGTGGTGCGCACCACGGTGGACTTGCCCGAGCGCGGGCCGCCCACGACCAGGCCGTGGCCGGCCGCCCCCGCGTAGTCGACCTCCAGGATGTCCGTCTTCTGCTCGCGCGGCTTGTCGACGATGCCGATCGGCGCCCGCAGCCGTCCCACCGGGTAGCCGGCGGCGGTCAGCCCGCGGTCCGGCGCGACCTGCAGCGGCGGCAGCAGGTGGTCCATGCTCGGCGCCTCCTCCAGCGGCGGCAGCCACACCTGGTGCGCGGCCGGGCCCTGGCCGGCCATCCGCTGGACGAACACGTCCAGCACGGTGTCCACCAGCGCGTCGTCCTGCTCCGGTACCGGCGGCGCCTCCTCCTCCACCGGGTCCGGCAGCTCCACGAAGGCCGCGGTGAACTCCACCGGGCGCGCGGCGCCCCGCCGTCCGCCGGTCGACCGCTGCTGGCCCGGCGCCCGGTACGGCCCCGAGACGTAGGCGGCCTTGAACCGGTCCATCACGTCCTCGCCGAACTTGAGGTAGCCGACGCCCGGCACCGGCGGCAGGTGGTAGGCGTCCGGCACACCGATCGCCGCCCGGGACTCCGCCGCCGAGAAGGTGCGCAGACCGATCCGGTACGAGAGGTAGGTGTCCAGGCCGCGCAGCTTGCCCTCCTCCAGGCGCTGCGAGGCCAGCAGCAGGTGCACGCCCAGCGACCGGCCGATCCGGCCGATCTGGATGAACATCTCGATGAAGTCCGGCTTGGCGGTGAGCAGCTCGGAGAACTCGTCGATGATCAGGACCAGCGAGGGCAGCGGGTCCAGCGCCGCGCCGGCCGCCCGGGCCCGCTCGTACTCGTGGATGTTGGCGTAGTTGCCGGCCGAGCGCAGCAGCTCCTGGCGGCGGTGCAGCTCGCCCTCGATCGCGTCGCGCATGCGGTCGACCAGGGTGAGCTCGCCCTCCAGGTTGGTGATCACCGCGGAGGTGTGCGGCATGTCCGCCATGCCGGAGAAGGTCGCACCGCCCTTGAAGTCGGCGAGGACGAAGTTCAGGATCTCCGAGGAGTGCGTCATCGCCAGCGCCAGCACCAGGGTGCGCAGCAGCTCCGACTTGCCGGAGCCGGTCGCGCCCACGCACAGGCCGTGCGGGCCCATGCCCTCCAGCGCGGCCTCCTTGATGTCCAGGTAGACGTGCTCGCCGTTGGCGCCGACGCCGATCGGCACCCGCATCCGCTCGTGCTGGGCACGCTGGCGCCAGCTGCGGTTCGCGTCGAAGGAGCCCGGGTCCCCGGAGCTCATCATGTCGGTGAAGTCCAGGTTGGACAGCAGCGGCTCGTCGTCCCCGCCGGCCGAGACCCGGTACGGCGCCAACTGCCGCGCCAGCGCCTCGGACTGCCACACCGAGAGCAGGTCCGGCGTGCCGGTGTACGTCGCGCCGGAGGCCGAACGCAGCACCAGCTCCTCGGCGTTGACCGTCACCATCAAGTGCCCGCTGGGCTCGTCGACCTCGCCCGGGACCACCTCGATGACGGTCACGCCCTGCACGCCCTCCGGGCTCGCCAGCAGCGAGTCGTGCGGCACCCCGGCGCCGTCCATGACGACCACCAGGTGCGGCTGGTCCGCCGAGGGCGACGCGTCCCGGACGAAGCGCTGGCGCCCGGCCAGCTCATCCTGCAGCAGGTGCTCCAGGTCGCCCAGGTCGGTGGCGAACAGCCGGCGCGAGCCCGCGCCGTCCGCCTCCTTGCGGTGCTGGTTGTGCGGGAGCCACTTGGTCCACTCCCACTCCTCGGCCGCGCCGGGAGCCGCCGCGACCGCCACCATCAGGTCGTCCGGCGAGTGCAGGGTGGTCAACTGGGAGATCATCGCCCGCACGTTGCCGTACACCGAGTCCGGGTCGCCGCACACCGTGATGTGGTAGAACGCCCGCAGCGACACCGCCAGCGGCAGGTCGTGCAGGGTGCCGTGCGCCTTCAGGAAGGAGTGCATGGCGGCCGCCGACAGCGGCTCCAGCTCGTCCATCGGCGCGGTCTGCGGTGCCACCAGCGGCGTGGACAGCTGCACCGGTCCGAGGCCCACCCGGATCTGCGCGAAGTCGCCGTCCCCGGTGCGCCGTTCCCACAGCCGCCGCCCGTCCTCGACGATCGACCACAGCTGGTCCGGCGCGGGGTTCAGGAACAGCAGCGCGCCGCGCTGGCGCTCCGCCGTGCGGCGCACCTGGCGGCGCGTCTGCTGCAGGTACTTCAGGTAGTCGCGGCGCTCGTCCGCCATCGCGGTCGAGCCGCCCTTGCGGGCCCGCACGATCTGGGCCAGCACCATGCCGACCGTCGAGGCGATCATCAGACCGCCCATGATCTTCATCGGGGCGGCCGCACCGGGCGAGAAGAAGAACACCGCCGAACCGCCCATGCCGAGCATCGGCAGGATGCTCATCAGCCAGTCCTCGCTGCCCTGCCGCGGCAGTTCGGGCGGGCTCACCAACTCCACCGGCTCGTCCGGCACGGTGGGCGGGTAGGCCCTGGCCGGTCGCTTGACCGTGATCACACCCATGTGTCATCCACCCCGTGGCGTCGATCGATCACTTCGGCATCAGCCCTCACGCGACTGCGTACGGTCCGTACGGGAATCCGGCGGCTGAGGACGCCCCACACAGCGCAGCCCCCGTACCTTTGCGCAGGCGCCGATCCTAACGGTCGCTCCCGCACCGCCCGCCAGGCCCCGGTCACCAACCGAGCGGGTAGGGTAACGCCGCGCCAATTCGCGGCCCGGTCGGGCCGGTTCCACAGCCACACCGAGCGCCGCCGTGCCTCGGCACCGTCAACAAGGGGGAGCGCCAAGTGCGTCGAAGGAACGAGGTGCGGCTCATGAGCGAGCTCGTCATCGAACGCCGCGCATTGTGCGAAGCGCCGGCGAAGCGAAACGAGGCGGGAGCATGAGCAGTGCTGCTGCCGCGACCGGCTACTGCCGGGTGACGGTCGTCGCCCCAGACCGCCGGATCGACGTCGCCCTGCCCGAGGACGTCCCGCTCGCTGACGTCTACCCCGAGGTCCTGCGGCTGGCCAACCAGAGCCAGCCCGACGGCACCCCGACCGGCTTCCACCTGGTCCGCCGCGACGGCACCGTCCTCGACAGCGGCCTGCCGCTGGCCGCGCAGCAGGTCCGCGACGGCGACCTGCTCGCGCTGCGTCCCTTCGCCGAGTCCCTCCCGCCCGCGGTCTACGACGACGTCGCCGACGCCATCGCCAGCGCCGTCGAGGCCGACCGCCGGTTCTGGACCGCCGAACTGATGCGCGGCTTCGGCCTGATCGGCGCCGGGGTGCTGCTCACCCTGCTCGGCTTCGCGCTCTGGTTCTCCGACCTGCGCCACGACATGCACGGCCTGCCCGGCGTCCTGGCCGGCGTCACCGCCGTCGTGCTCACCGCGCTGGCCGGCGTGCGTGCCCGGGTCTACCAGGACGCCCACGCCGCCCTCGCGCTCGGCCTCGGCGCGCTGCCGCACGCCATGATCGGCGGCAGCGGCGTCATCGCCGTCGCCCATCCGTGGGACGGCCCCGGCCGGCTCCAGTTCCTGGCCGGCTGCGTGGCCGTCCTGGTGGTCGCCGTGCTGCTGACCGGCCTGCTGCCGGAGAAGGACGCGGTGTTCGTCGCCGCAGCCCTGGTCGCCACCGCCGGCGCGCTCGCCACCTTCGCCGCCGTCCTGATGCCCGGGACCCCGGCCGGACACATCGCCGCCGTCACCGGTGTCGCCGCCGTCGCCGCCGTGGGCTTCCTGCCCAGCCTCTCCGCCCGCTTCGCCCGGCTGCCGGTCGGCTTCAGCGCCCCCGGCCAGACCCGCACCCGCAGCCGCGACTACGACGAGGAGGCCGAGCGCGCGGAGGCCGTCCAGTACGAGAAGATCGCCCACCAGGCCCGCCGCGGCCACGAGGTGCTGGTCGGCCTGGTCGGCGGCTGCGCCGCGGTCGTGGTCGGCGCCTGCGCCGTCCTCGGCTTCACCGACGAGACCTTCCCCGAGCTGCTCGCGCTCGCCCTGGGCCTGGCCGCCATGCTGCGCGCCCGGCTGTTCCGCTACACCGCGCAGGTCCTCAGCCTGACCGTGGCCGGCCTGCTCGGCCTGTGCCTGCTGATCGTCGGACTGTCCCTGCACACCCCGCAGTTCTTCCTGCGGGTGGCGGGCTCCACCACCCAGCTCGACCTGCGCACCATCTGGCTGGCCACCTGCATCGCCTTCGGCGCCGCACTGCTCGTCGCGATCGCCCTGGTGGTGCCCCGGCTCGGCGTCTCCCCGTTCTGGGGACGCATCCTGGACCTGGTCGACAGCCTCACCCTGATCTCGCTCGTCCCGCTGGCGCTCGCCGTCCTGGACATCTACCGGCTGGTCCGCGGCGCCACCGGCTGACCGGGCCCGCCCTCCGGCGCCGCCCGCCCCCGCCCGCTCCTCCCCGGAGGAGCGCCTCACGCGCCCCCCGGGGCCGCCGAACGGCCGGGTGGGCGGCACTGGTACGCTTGGCCTTCGAGCGCAGCCGTGTGTCCGCCGCCCCTCCGTGGGCTGCAGAGCGCCGGCCGCGCTCACGACACCGAGTTCTCGATGAGTCCTGTGCTGTCGACCAGGACCGCTCGGTAGACCCCGAAGGAGTTGCAGTGGCTCTCGCCTCTGACGTCAAGAAGCAGATCATCGCCGAGTTCGGCCAGAAGGAGGGCGACACCGGCTCCCCCGAGGTCCAGGTGGCCATGCTCTCCCGCCGCATCTCGGACCTGACCGAGCACCTCAAGCTGCACAAGCACGACCACCACTCGCGCCGCGGCCTGCTGATCCTGGTCGGCCAGCGCCGCCGCCTGCTGCAGTACCTGGCCAAGAAGGACATCGAGCGTTTCCGTACGCTCGTCGACCGCCTGGGCATCCGTCGCGGTGCCGCCGGTGGCGCCCGCTAAGACCGCCGCTCGGGGCGGCTCCCCACACCGGGGAGCCGCCCCTCGCGCGTATGCCGCGGCCGTCGGGCCGCGGCGCCCGGACATAACAACTCGCGCGCACCTCCCCAGGTGGCCGAGGATTGCACCGTAGGGTTGTGGGCATGCCGGGTGATGGCGCACCAGCGCGCCACCCGGGCACAAAGACCCGAACCCCCCGCGGGACGAAGGCTTCAAACGGAAGCCGCCCGCATCCGAGAGAGCGTCCAGACGCGGAACGCCCGTCCCGGCCCGGCAGCCGTGAGGCGCCGGTCCTCGGTAGTGGCCGTCGGAACCCCCGCAGACCGAGCGGGGCACTCCGGAGGCTTCGATCGAAGACCGGCCCGACTGCCGCCCTCCCTGACGAGGGCACCCAGGGCCAACCGACAGGCAGTGCGCGGGGACGCTCTCCCGGAGACGTACGAAAGAGGAGATCTTCCAGGTGGAAGAGAACGTGTTCTACGCCGAGGCCGTGATCGACAACGGTTCCTTCGGCACCCGTACCATCCGCTTCGAGACCGGCCGCCTGGCCCGTCAGGCCGCCGGCTCCGCCGTGGCCTACCTGGACGACGACACCATGGTGCTGTCGGCCACCAGCGCGTCCAAGCAGCCGAAGGAGCACTTCGACTTCTTCCCGCTGACCGTGGACGTCGAGGAGCGGATGTACGCCGCGGGCCGCATCCCCGGCTCGTTCTTCCGTCGCGAGGGCCGGCCCTCCGAGGACGCGATCCTCACCTGCCGCCTGATCGACCGCCCGCTGCGCCCGTCCTTCGTCAAGGGCCTGCGCAACGAGGTCCAGGTCGTCGTCACCGTGATGGCGCTCAACCCCGACCACCTGTACGACGTGGTCGCGATCAACGCCGCCTCCGCCTCCACCCAGCTGGCCGGCCTGCCGTTCTCCGGCCCGATCGGCGGCGTCCGCGTCGCGCTGATCAACGGCCAGTGGGTCGCCTTCCCGACCCACAGCGAGCTGGAGTCGGCCGTCTTCGACATGGTCGTCGCCGGTCGCGTCCTGCCGGACGGCGACGTCGCGATCATGATGGTCGAGGCCGAGGCCACCGACAAGACCATCAAGCTGGTCGAGGGCGGCGCCGAGGCGCCGACCGAGGAGGTCGTCGCCTCCGGTCTCGACGCCGCCAAGCCGTTCATCAAGGTCCTCTGCGCCGCGCAGTCGCAGCTCGCCGCCCAGGCCGCCAAGCCGACCGGTGAGTTCCCGGTCTTCCTGGACTACCAGGACGACGTCCTCGCCGCGCTGACCGCCGCCGTCAAGGACGAGCTGGCCCAGGCCCTGACCATCCCGGGCAAGCAGGAGCGCAACACCGAGCTGGACCGCGTCAAGGCGCTGGCCGCCGAGAAGCTGCTCCCCGAGTTCGAGGGCCGCGAGAAGGAGATCAGCGCCGCCTACAACGCGCTGACCAAGAAGATCGTCCGCGAGCGCGTCATCACGGACAAGATCCGCATCGACGGCCGCGGCGTCACCGACATCCGCACCCTGGCCGCCGAGGTCGAGGCCATCCCGCGGGTGCACGGCTCGGCCCTGTTCGAGCGCGGCGAGACCCAGATCCTGGGTGTCACCACGCTGAACATGCTCCGCATGGAGCAGCAGCTGGACACGCTCTCCCCGGAGACGCGTCGCCGCTACATGCACAACTACAACTTCCCGCCGTACTCCGTCGGCGAGACCGGCCGCGTGGGCTCGCCCAAGCGTCGCGAGATCGGCCACGGCGCGCTGGCCGAGCGGGCCATCCTGCCCGTGCTGCCCTCGCGCGAGGACTTCCCGTACGCCATCCGCCAGGTGTCCGAGGCGCTCAGCTCCAACGGCTCCACCTCGATGGGCTCGGTCTGCGCCTCGACCATGTCGCTGCTGAACGCCGGTGTGCCGCTGAAGGCCGCCGTCGCCGGCATCGCCATGGGCCTGATCTCCCAGGAGATCGACGGCGAGACCCACTACGTCACGCTGACCGACATCCTCGGCGCCGAGGACGCGTACGGCGACATGGACTTCAAGGTCGCCGGTACCCGCAACTTCATCACCGCCCTCCAGCTGGACACCAAGCTGAACGGCATCCCGGCGTCGGTGCTCGCCGCCGCGCTGAAGCAGGCCAAGGACGCCCGCCTGCACATCCTCGACGTGATGAACGAGGCCATCGACTCCCCGGACGAGATGTCCCCGAACGCGCCGCGCATCATCACCATCAAGATCCCGGTGGACAAGATCGGTGAGGTCATCGGCCCCAAGGGCAAGATGATCAACCAGATCCAGGAGGACACCGGCGCCGAGATCACGATCGAGGACGACGGCACCATCTACATCGGTGCCGCCGACGGCCCGGCCGCCGAGGCCGCCCGCACCACGATCAACCAGATCGCCAACCCGACCATGCCGGAGGTCGGCGAGCGCTACCTGGGCACCGTGGTCAAGACCACGACGTTCGGCGCGTTCGTGTCGCTGATGCCGGGCAAGGACGGCCTGCTGCACATCTCGCAGATCCGCAAGCTGGCCGGTGGCAAGCGCGTCGAGAACGTCGAGGACGTCCTCGGCGTCGGCGCCAAGGTCCAGGTCGAGATCGCCGAGATCGACCCGCGCGGCAAGCTCTCCCTGATCCCGGTCGTCGAGGGCGAGGAGGGCGGCGAGGCCGCTTCCGAGTGAAGCGCCGCTAGCTGACCCCTGCGGCCCGTACGCCTCGCGGCGTGCGGGCCGCACCCAGTTGTCCACACGCTTACGTCCGCACGTGCGTTTCCGCGTGCGTTTCCCCTGGAGGTACCCCCCGTGGCGCAGGCCCCGGCGGTAAAGCAGCGCCCCGGCACCACCCGGACCCTGCTCAAGGGCGTCGACGGCGCCGGCACGGTGCGCCGCACCGTTCTCCCCGGCGGCCTGCGGGTCGTCACCGAGACCCTGCCGACGGTGCGCTCCGCGACCTTCGGCATCTGGGTCGGCGTCGGCTCGCGGGACGAGACCCCGCAGCTCAACGGCGCCACCCACTACCTGGAGCACCTGCTCTTCAAGGGCACCGAGCGGCGCAGCGCGCTGGACATCTCGGCGGCCCTGGACGCGGTCGGCGGCGAGATGAACGCCTTCACCGCGAAGGAGAACACCTGCTACTACGCCCGGGTCCTGGACACCGACCTGCCGCTGGCCATCGACGTGGTCTGCGACATGCTCACCGGTTCGCTGATCCGCACCGAGGACGTGGAGGCCGAGCGCGGCGTCATCCTCGAGGAGATGGCGATGGCCGAGGACGACCCGGGCGACGTGGTGCACGACCTGTTCGCCAAGGTGATCTACGGCAGCGGCCCGCTCGGCCGCCCGATCCTCGGTACCCAGGAGACCATCAGGACGCTCACCCGGGACCAGATCGCGGGCTTCTACCACCGGCGCTACCGCCCCGAGCAGCTGGTCGTCGCGGCGGCCGGCAACCTCGACCACCGCAAGGTGGTCAAGCAGGTCGAGCAGGCCTTCGCCCCGGTGCTGGCCCGCTCCGAGGCGGCCCCCGCCGAGGCCCGCCGCGGTGTCAAGGCGCTGCGGACGGCCGGCAAGGTCGAGGTGCTCAACCGGTCCACCGAGCAGGCCCACCTGGTGCTGGGTGTGCCCGGGGTGCCGCGGCACGACGAGCGGCGCTGGGCGATGGGCGTGCTCAACGCGGCCCTGGGCGGCGGGATGAGCTCCCGGCTGTTCCAGGAGGTCCGGGAGAAGCGCGGCCTGGCGTACTCGGTCTACTCGTACTCCTCGTCGTACGCGGACAGCGGCCTGTTCGGCATCTACGCCGGCTGCCAGCCCAAGCGGGTCGAGGAGGTGCTGCGGATCTGCCGCACCGAGCTGGCCAAGGTGGTCGCCGAGGGCATCACCGAGGAGGAGCTGCAGCGCGCGATCGGGCAGATCTCCGGCTCCACCGTGCTCGGCATGGAGGACACCGGCTCGCTGATGAACCGGATCGGCAAGGCCGAGCTCAGCTACGGGCACCACCTGTCGGTGGACGACATGCTGGAGCGGATCGCGTCGGTGACCCTGGAGGACGTCCACGCGGTGGCCCGTGATGTGCTGGGCGCGTACCGGCCGTCGCTGGCGCTGATCGGGCCGATCAACGACAAGCGGGCCGCCAAGCTCGCCGAGCTGCTGGTGTGAGAGGACTTTCGCTATGACGCTGCGTGTCGCCGTGATCGGCGCCAAGGGACGGATCGGCTCCGAGGCGGTCAAGGCGGTGGAGGCCGCGCCGGACCTGGAACTGGTCGCCACCCTCGGCCGCGGCTCGAAGCTCGAGGAGCTCACCGAGGCGGGCGCCCAGGTGGTCGTCGAGCTGACCCACCCGGACTCGGTGATGGGCAACCTGGACTACTGCCTGCACCACGGCATCCACGTGGTCACCGGCACCACCGGCTGGACGGACGAGCGGCTCGCCACCGTCCGCGGCCGGCTGGACCAGGCCCCGGACCTCGGTCTGCTGATCGCGCCCAACTTCTCCATCGGCGCGATCCTCGGCATGAAGTTCTCGCAGATCGCGGCGAAGTACTTCGAGTCGGTCGAGGTGGTCGAGCTGCACCACGACCGCAAGGCCGACGCCCCCAGCGGCACGGCCACCCGGACCGCGCAGCTGATCGCGGCCGCCCGCGCCGAGGCCGGCCGCCCGCCGCAGCAGGACCCGACGACCCACAGCCTGCCCGGTGCGCGCGGCGCCGACGTGGACGGGGTGCCGGTGCACGCCGTCCGGCTGCGCGGGCTGCTCGCCCACCAGCAGGTGATGTTCGGCGACACCGGTGAGACGCTCACCATCCGGCACGACTCGCTGCACCACAGCAGCTTCATGCCGGGCATCCTGCTGGGTGTGCGCAAGGTCGTCGAGACGCCGGGGCTGACCTTCGGCCTCGAACACTTCCTGGACCTGTGACCGTGGTGATCCCAGGGAGTGTGACATGACCTCTCGTACCGGCTTCTTCGTCCTGTCCGGCGTGCTGCTGCTGGTCGCCCTGCTCTGCGTGGGGGAGGGCGTCCAGCTGATCGCCACCGGCAAGCCGCTCGGCATCGGCATCGGCGTCTGCGCCTTCGTCATCCCGGTGATCGGCGTCTGGTTCCTGCGCCAGACCGTCCGCTTCGGACGGGACAGCGAGCGGCTCGCCCGGGAGCTGGAGGCCGAGGGCGGCCTGCCGGTGGACGAGCTCAAGCGCAGCAACAGCGGGCGGATCGACCGGGCCTCGGCCGACGCGGTCTTCGCCCGCCGCCAGGCCGAGGCCGAGGACGCGCCGGGCGACTGGCGGGTCTGGTTCCGCCTCGCCGTGGCCTACGCCGATGCCGGGGACACCCCGCGCGCCCGCAAGACCATGCAGCACGCCATCAGGCTGCACAGCACCGAACCCGCAAGGAGTAACGCGTGAGCGACGAACCCACGCCCCCCAGCTTCCGCAGCGACGTCACGGTGGAGCTGGTCCGCAGCTCCGCCGCCGACTCGGACGTCATCTGGGCGGCCCGCGTCTCGACCGCGGGGGAGCAGTCCCTGGAGGCGCTCTCGCAGGACCCGGAGAAGTCCAAGGGCCTGATCAACTTCCTGATGCGCGACCGGCACGGCACGCCCTTCGAGCACAACTCGATGACCTTCTTCATCAGCGCGCCGATCTTCGTGTTCCGGGAGTTCCACCGGCACCGCAGCGGCTGGTCGTACAACGAGGAGTCCGGCCGCTACCGCGAGCTGCACCCGGTCTTCTACGTCCCGGCGGAGGACCGCAAGCTGGTCCAGGAGGGCCGCCCGGGCAAGTACGAGTTCCACGAGGGCACGCCCGAGCAGCACCGGACGACGACCGAGGCGATGGAGGCCGCGTACCGCGAGTCCTACGCGCGGTACCAGGAGATGCTGGCGGCCGGCGTGGCCCGCGAGGTGGCCCGCGCGGTGCTGCCGGTCGGCCTGTTCTCCTCGATGTACGCGACCTGCAACTCGCGCTCGCTGATGCACTTCCTGTCGCTGCGGACCAAGCGGGACAACGCGACGGTGCCGTCCTTCCCGCAGCGCGAGATCGAGATGGTCGCCGAGCAGATGGAGCAGCAGTGGGCGCAGCTCATGCCGCTCACCCATGCGGCCTTCGAGAAGCACGGCCGAGTCGCCCCCTGACCTGCGACGACAGGCATATGGGCAGTGTGTCTGGCATGTCTGGATTGCGGCTTTTCTAGCCGCTCCCTACATTCGTGAGCACGGATTCCGGTGCTGCCTGAACCCCCGAGCGGGCAGCACCGGAATCCCATCACGAAGCCAGTTCCCGCCGCTCATCGCCGCTGCCCCTGTCCGAACCCTGGACCGGTGTGGATACCGTCCCACCGCCTACGAGTAGTTTTGGACGCATGGCTCCGATCTCCACCCCCCAGACGCCGTTCGGCCGGGTCCTGACCGCGATGGTCACCCCGTTCACCGCCGACGGCGGACTCGACCTCGACGGCGCCCAGCGCCTCGCCACGCACCTCGTCGACTCCGGGAACGACGGGCTCGTCGTCAACGGCACCACAGGTGAGTCTCCGACCACCAGCGATGCCGAGAAGGCCCAACTGGTCCGCGCCGTGGTGGAGGCGGTCGGGGATCGCGCCCACGTGGTGGCCGGCGTCGGCACCAACGACACCCACCACACCATCGAGCTGGCCCGGCAGGCGCAGGCCGCCGGGGCGCACGGCCTGCTGGCCGTCACGCCGTACTACAGCAAGCCCCCGCAGGAGGGCCTGTACCGGCACACCGTCGCCCTGGCCGACGCGACCGAGCTGCCGGTCATGCTGTACGACATCCCGGGCCGCAGCGGGGTGGCGCTGAGCCACGAGACGCTGGTCCGCCTCGGCGAGCACCCGCGGATCGTCGCCAACAAGGACGCCAAGGGTGACCTCGGCGCCGCGGCCTGGGCGATCGCCCGCTCCGACCTGGCCTGGTACTCCGGCGACGACATCCTGAACCTGCCGCTGCTGTCCGTCGGGGCCGTCGGCGTGGTCAGCGTCGTCGGACACGTGGTGGCAGGCGAGCTGCGCGCGATGATCGAGGCCTACCTGGCCGGCGATGTGGTCAAGGCCACCAGCGTGCACCAGCGCCTGCTGCCCGTGTTCAGCGGTATGTTCCGCACCCAGGGCGTGATCCTCACCAAGGCCGCGTTGGACCTCCAGGGCCTGCCGGCCGGCCCGCTGCGGCTGCCGCTGGTGGGTGCGACGGCCGAGGAGGTCGCGCAATTGAAGCAGGATCTCGCCGCCGGCGGGGTACACCTCTAAACAGACAAAGACGTGCGCGCCCCGGCTCGCCGGACCTCCCCGGGTCCGCCGCTGGACCGGACCGAAGGCGCGAGAGCGCAGACCCAGTAGGAAAACGACACTGAGTACGCACGCCATATGTCTCCAGGGGGAGGACCCCGGGCATATGGCGTGCGTCGTGAGGAGAGTCTTTTGAGCCACCCGCACCCCGAACTCGGCGCGCCCCCGGCCCTGAAGGAGGGCGCCCTCCGTATCACTCCGCTCGGCGGCCTCGGCGAGATCGGCCGCAACATGACGGTCCTCGAGTACGGCGACCGCATCCTGATCATCGACTGCGGCGTCCTCTTCCCCGAGGACGAGCAGCCCGGCGTGGACCTGATCCTCCCGGACTTCAGCTACATCCGGGACCGCCTCGACAAGGTCGACGGCATCGTCCTCACCCACGGGCACGAGGACCACATCGGCGCCGTCCCGTTCCTCCTGCGGGAGAACCCGGACATCCCGCTGATCGGCTCGAAGCTGACCCTGGCCCTGATCGAGGCCAAGCTCGCCGAGCACCGGATCCGCCCGTACGTGCTGGAGGTCAAGGAGGGCGAGCGCGAGCGCATCGGCCCCTTCGACTGCGAGTTCATCGCGGTCAACCACTCCATCCCGGACGCCCTCGCCGTGGCCGTCCGTACCCCCGCCGGCATGGTCGTTGCCACCGGTGACTTCAAGATGGACCAGCTGCCGCTCGACGGCCGCCTCACCGACCTGCCGACCTTCGCCAAGCTGGCCGAGGAGGGCATGGACCTGCTGCTGGTGGACTCCACCAACGCCGAGGTCCCCGGCTTCATCCCGCACGAGCGGGACATCTCGGCGGCGCTGCGAAACGTTTTCGCCAACGCCGACAAGCGCATCATCGTGGCCTCCTTCGCCAGCCACGTGCACCGCATCCAGCAGGTCCTGGACGCCGCGCACGAGTACAAGCGCAAGGTCGCCTTCGTCGGCCGCTCGATGGTCCGCAACATGGGCATCGCCCGTGACCTCGGCTACCTGAAGGTCCCCGGCAACATGGTCGTGGACGTCAAGCAGTTGGACGACCTCCCGGACAAGGAGGTCGTGCTGATCTGCACCGGTTCGCAGGGCGAGCCGATGGCCGCGCTGTCCCGGATGGCCAACCGCGACCACCAGATCCGCATCGTCGAGGGCGACACCGTCGTCCTGGCGTCCTCCCTGATCCCGGGCAACGAGAACGCCGTCTACCGGGTGATCAACGGCCTGACCCGCTGGGGCGCCAAGGTCGTGCACAAGGGCAACGCCAAGGTGCACGTCTCCGGCCACGCCTCGGCCGGCGAGCTGCTCTACTTCTTCAACATCTGCAAGCCGCGCAACCTGATGCCGGTCCACGGCGAGTGGCGCCACCTGCGCGCGGCCGCCGAGCTGGGCGTCGCCACCGGGGTGCCGCGCAACCGCGTGGTCATCGCGGAGGACGGCGTCTGCGTCGACCTCGAGGGCGGCGTCGCCCGGATCGTCGGCAAGGTGCAGGCCGGGTACGTCTACGTGGACGGCGCCTCGGTCGGCGACATCAGCGAGGCCTCGCTCAAGGACCGCAAGATCCTCGGCGAGGAGGGCTTCATCTCGGTCTTCGTCGCGGTCGACTCGACCAACGGCAAGATCGTCGGCGGCCCGACCATCCAGGCCCGCGGCTCCGGCATCGACGACGGCGCGTTCGCCCCGGTCGTCGCCAAGCTCCAGGAGGCCCTGGACCGCTCGGCGGGCGACGGCGTGCTGGAGCCCCGCCAGGTGCAGCAGCTGGTCCGCCGGACCATCGGCAAGTGGGTCGCGGACAACTACCGCCGCCGGCCGATGATCCTGCCGGTCGTGGTCGAGGTCTGACGCTCGTTCGTCGAGGTCTGACGCTCGTTCGTCCCCGGCCGAGGCCGGTTTGACGTGGGGCAGCCCGGTGCGTAATGTTCTCCGGGTTGCCCCACGGGACGGCCCCTCGGAAACGGGCTCGAATCTGAATTCGAGAAACGACCGGGGAAAACGGCCCGAGAAACTCTGGTAGAGTTCGGGAGCGCCGAAAGGCAAAAGCCGATTGGATGAATGAAACTCCGGAAAACGGAGCGGAAAACATCTGATAAGCTGGAAACACGAAAGAACGAAGCCCGGAGGGTCCGCTGGAAGGCGGTCCGA